>DATBAO010000123.1:0-6076 GCA_036271495.1 Acidimicrobiales bacterium | reverse complement strand
CATCACCGACCACGTCGACACCATCGCGGGGAACGCGCACATCTTCCAGAACCGGGAGGTGTTGGCCCTGCGCAAGGCCGGCCTGGTCGGGAAGCCCGTCTTCAACAACAGTCACTCGTTCGACTACGACCCCACCAGCCGCGACCCGGAGCGGTGGATCGGCCAGTTGCCCGACGGATCCTGGGCGGTGGGCCTGTTCAACCGGTCCGACGACAGCGCCACCAAGTCGATCGACTTCGCCGCACTCCTCGGTTTCACCGGTCCGGCGGCCGTCCGCGACCTCTGGGCCCATCAGGACGTGGGCTCCATGACGAGCTATCAGGTGACCCTGGCGCCCCATGCGTCGGTACTCCTGACGGTCGTACCGCAGGGCACGGCCCACTTCCAAGCCGAGGTCGGCGGATGGGCAGGCTCGGCCCGCTTCGAGAACACCTTCGGCGGGAACGAGGGGATGGGTTACGTCACCGACCTCGAGAACGAGGGAACGAGCGTCGCCCTGGGGATCGCCGCCCCCAAGGCCGGTACCCGGCGCCTGCTCTGCCGCGTGGCCAACGCCACCGGGAGCCCGTCAGCGCTCACTGTGCGTGCGCTCGACCCGGCGACGGGCCACGTGCACGGCTCCGCCGTCCTCCATGTGCCGAGCTCGTCCGCCTGGACCGCCTGGCGGACGGTGCCGGTGACGTTGCGCATGGCAGCGGGCACCAATCTCGTGGTCTTCAGCGTCGACTCCGCGGCGCAGGGAGGGATCAATCTCGACTACGTCTCCCTCGCCTGAATGCGAGGCTCACCCGATTACGCGAAACGATCCCGCGCCGCGCCGGCCAGCCGACCAACCTCCACCGGATCCAGGGCGTACAGAACGTCGGAGAACACCTCCACGCCAAGCGGGGCGGTCGTGCCGGTGGCCCGGAGGTCAGCCAGCAGGGTCGCCAGGGCAAGCTCCCCGTCGCCGGGCAGCAGGCGCTCGTGCAAGGTGGCGTGGAGAAGATCGGGCTCGGGAGTCTCCGGCGCGTCACAGAGCTGGATCCCGAGAAGGGACTCACCCGGAATGGAGCGCAGGAGCTCACTGTCTGATCCGCTGCGGAAGAAGTGCCACGCATCGAGCATGACGCCTCCGTTGGGGCGATCGGCCGTGTGAACCACCTGCCAAGCCGTCGCCAGGTCCGGGATGCGGGACCAGGGGAGGAATTCGAGGTGGACGAGCAGGCCGTGCTCCGCCGCCCGGTCGCACAGGCCGGCGAAAGCCGCCGCTGCCTCGTCGAGAGACCACGAGCCCCCGAAGATGTCGACCGCGTTGAGCGAGCGTGCGCCGACCGCCTCCGCGACGCCGAACAGCTCGTTCTCGCGAAAATGGAAGATCTGCTCCTGGTCGTGCTCGGGCGGAATGTGGACATCGGACGCTCCCGGAGGCCACCACCACGCGGGGTCCAGTTCAGCCACCGACAAGCCGTGGTCGGCCAGCAACAGGCGGATGTCCCGGTCATGCAGCCCTTCGTCGAGCGCCTTTTGGTAGTCGCGGCCCCAGAGCGAAATCCCCGTAAAGACCCCGGCCTCGGCCGCCGCGATCCGCTCGCCGAAGGAGATGTCCGCCCGCAGTGTGCCCGAGCAGAGCACGGAGTCGCCTGCGCCGAGTGTCATCGGCCTGCTGAGGAGGGAGAGTGGGCACCGGGAAGGGCGGCCCACTGCGCACATCGGCTTTTGGTCACTATCGTTCCCTCCGTGTGCGAGAACGGTACCGGAGCCCGAGAGATCTGGTCCCCATGGGTCGGCTGATCCTCCGCGACGCCACCGTCCTCGACGCCGACGGGGCACGCCCCCGCACCACCGTGGTGGTCGAGGACCGGCGCATCGCCACGGTGCGCACCGGCGAGGCGGTCGAGACCGGTCCGGACGACCGGGTCGTCGACGTCGGTGGTCGCACGGTGATGCCGGGCATGGTGAGCAGCCACTTCCACGCCACCTACAACGAGCTCGGCTCCAAGATCGCCCCCTTCGGGCTCGAGGAGCCGCCCGCGCTGCAGGCCGTGCGGGCGGCGCATCATCTCGAGCTGCTCTTGCGGAGCGGCTTCACGGGCGCAGTCAGTGCCGGCGCACCCTTCGCCATCGACGCGTCCATGAAGGCCGCCATCGCCGAGGGTCTGTTCCCGGGCCCCCGCCTGATGGCGGGCAGCCGTGACGTCAGCACGACAGGACACGCCGGCGACAAGAGCTTCCCCTGGTACTGGGACGTGGGCGCCCGCGGCGCCATCAACCGCTCCGACGGGCCGGACAGCTTCCGGCTCGCCGTACGCGAGGAGATCAAGCAGGGCGCCGAAATCATCAAGATGTTCGTCACCGGGGGGCACGGCACCGTCGCCCCGAGCGAGCAGACCGAAATGACGCCGGAGGAGATCAAGGCCGGGATCGAGGCCGCGCATCAGCGCGGTGCCCTCGTGCGCGGCCATATCGCCAACCGCGAGGCTCTCCACATGGCGCTCGATGCCGGCATCGACGTCGTGGACCATGGCGACGGCATGGACGCCATGGCCATCGAACGGATGGTCGAGCTGGGCACCTTCCTCGTTCCGAGCCAGCTGTTCCCCGTCCGCTTTGCCGAGATGATGGGCGGGGGCGGCCTCGGGTTCACGGCGGCGATGGCCGAGGACATCGAGCAGGCGCTCGCCGTGTTGCCCAAGGCCAACGAGGCCGGGGTGAAGCTCCTGTGTGGTGACGACTACGGCGCCATAAGCCTGCCGCACGGCCGCTACGCCGATGAGCTCGAGTTCTACGTCAAGCAGGCAGGCATCCCGCCGCTCGATGTCATCCGCTGGGCCACCCGGAATGGGGCGGAGCTCATGGGCCGGTCCCACGAGCTCGGGTCGGTGCGGGAGGGCTACCTGGCCGACCTGCTGGTGGTCGACGGCGATCCGCTGGCCGACATCGCCGTCCTGCAGGACCAGGCCAAGCTGCTGGCCGTGATGAAGGGTGGCACACTCGTCCGGGACGACCTCGCCGTTCTCGCCGCGGGCTGAGCACGCCGCTACCCTCCCGCCCATGATCATCATCGCCGGGTCCCTCAGCTTCGATCCCTCAGACCGGGACGACGTCCTGGCCAGCCTGGCCGAGGTCACCGAGGCGAGCCGGCGAGACGCCGGCTGTCTCGAGTACTTCTGGGGCGAGGATCTCGAGGCGCCCAACACCTTCCGCTTCTTCGAGTGCTGGGCGTCGCAGGAAATGCTCGATACGCATCTCGCCCAGCCACATGAGGTCGCCTTCGGCGAGCGCAACCTGCAGCGCATCACGGGAGCGACCGCGAGCTTCTACGAGGCGGCGCCCACCAAACCGAGCATGCCGACCGGCGCCTGAGGACGGTCTCCGGCCCCGTGCATCGGGGACCGCAACATGGCAGTCTTTGAGAGTCGGTTTGCCATGCCACCTCCAGGCACCTTCCGCCTGCGTCATGGGACGAGCCGGACCTTGGGATGCACGACCAAAAGGAGGGCGTTGCCACATGGGAACCATCACGACGTCGGACGGCACGGAGATCTTCTACAAAGACTGGGGGTCGGGAACGCCCATCGTCTTCAGTCACGGCTGGCCCCTTTCTGCTGATGACTGGGATATCGCGATGCTCTTCTTCCTGGGCCACGGCTACCGGGTCATCGCCCACGACCGGCGCGGCGATGGCCGCTCATCCCAGGTCAACGAAGGAAACGACATGGATCATTACGCCGACGACCTGGCCGAGCTGACGCAGCACCTCGATCTGCACGACGCGGTGCACGTCGGTCATTCGCAGGGTGGTGGCGAGGTGGCCCGCTACGTCGGCCGCCACGGCGAGAGTCGCGTCGCGAAGGTGGCGCTTATCAGCGCCGTCACGCCGTCGGTCCTGCAGACCGATGCCAACCCGGCCGGCGTGCCCAAGGCCGCGTTCGAGGGTCTCCAAGCCGGGCTGTCTGCCAACCGGTCGGAGTTCTTCCGGGCTGTGCCCTCGGGACCGTTCTACAACTACGACCAGCCGGGCGTCGATCCGTCCGAAGCCGTCATCGCGAACTGGTGGCGTCAAGGAATGATGGGCAGTGCAAAGGCGCAATACGAGTCCGTCACCGGCTTCATCGAGGATGACTTCACGGAGGACCTGAAGAAGATCAGCGTCCCGGCTCTGCTGCTCAATGGCGAGGCCGACCAGGTCGTCCCCTGTGCGACGTCGGGCCCGCGCGCGGTCGAGCTGGTTCAGAACGGCACGTTGAAGACGTACCCGGGCTTCCCGCACGGAATGCCGACGACGCACGCCGACACGATCAATGCCGACCTGTTGGAGTTCATCAAGTCCTGAGGTCGAGCGAGCCGCACTGCGGCGCAGGGACGCGTGCGAAGGGGCCCGAAGGCCCTTCGCACGATGCTGCCTGCTTGACGACGAGAGTGCATCGGGTTCGACGACCCTTGGACGGTCTTGCCCTCTACTGGGGAGCGAAGAAGCGGGGGAGTGATCCGCTCGGCAGGCTCGCGCCGTTCGTGCGTGCCTCCTGCAGGTGGCCGAGGTCCATCCAGTACGGCAGGATCGCCGGCGCCAGGTAGTCGCCGCCGGCACCAGCCTGCATGGCGAAGTGGCTGCCGTCGCTCTCGCGTACCGGGACGCCGTCGAAGTCCTCGGTGTAGGTGCCGCCCGGGCAGACGTAGGAGTTCAGGTCCTGCACGTAGACCTGGCCGGGGTGCTGGTTCGCCACCTTGCGCAGGAGTCCGTTGTAGGCGTCTTGTCGGGCCGTGCTGTCCTGGGGCCACGGCGCCCCGTTGGGCTGCTCGCCCGTGCTCTGGCACGGCTTGGTGTCGAAGACCATCAGCGCGCCGTGCGCCGTCGCGATCTGCACGGCTTTTTGCAGCTGGCTCTCGACGTAGGAGGCGAACGCGGGATGGAGGATGTTCGTCATGTGCCCCTGGTAGAGGCGGTCGAGGATCTCGCCGCCGCCGGCCAGGAGCACCACCACATTGGGCCGCAGCTGCCTGACCCAATCGGTCCAGGCGGCCGTCCAGGCCTGGCAGGGCACGTTCTGCTTGGGGCCGAAGACCCCGCCCGGCGGGCAGTTCGCGCTCTGGGGATCGGGCGTGCACGGAGCACCGACGATGAAGGTGCCGCCGGACTGTTCGCCGGTGGTGCCGTCGGCCACACCGCAGCCGAGGATGCCCTCGTTCAGGAGGTGCAGATCGTCGTACTTCTTCGGATGCGCCGCCAGTGCGGACTGCAGCCCGATGCCGAGCGTCAGAGCCTGGGAATCGCCGACCAGGAGGACCCGGGTCGGGCTCGCGCTGTACGTGGCGGGAACCGTTGTCGTGATGGCGGTCGCCGGAACCGTGCCGGTGGCGGCCGCGCCGACGGCGATGGTGTCGGCCGCCGGCAGCGTGGCCAGGACGATGGCGAGGATCACGACGCCGAGAGCCGGGACGGTGAACACCTGGGCCCGGAATCGAGTGAAGAACGTGCCCTGTCGGATCGGTCGTTCCACCAAGAAGAACGAGATGATCGCCACGCCGATGGTCGGGATCACACGGACGAAGAAGAGAGGCCATGGGCTCAGGCCGGTCCGTTGCTCGTTGATGAAGATGAACAGCGGGAAGTGCCAGAGGTACATGCCGTAGGAGATGCGGCCGATGAAGGTGAACGGAGGGAACGACAGCAGTCGGGCCAGGGGCGAGAACTGGGCACACGACACGCTGATGAGGACCGCACATGCTGCGAGCGCAGCGATGGAGAAGCCTCCGTGGTAGGCGAAGGAATCATCGGACCGCACCTTGATGTAGAGAACGATGCTGACAGCGAGGCCGACGACGCCGATGACCGTGAACACGCAGCGCGCCCACAGCGAGTGAGCCTGCCAGTTGCCTTCGTCACCTTTCCTCTTTCGTTCGGCCCAGAGGCGCAGGCCGATCGCGAGCGTGGCGCCGATCAGCACTGATTGTGCGTGGGTGTCGGTGCCGAAGTAGAGGCGATTGATGTTGGTGGGGTTGAAGAGCAGCGCCATCTCCGTGGCCGAAGCAATTGCGCCGACCACAGCCACGGTGATGAGAATCCACAGCGAGCGGGTGAGCTTCAACACGCCGA
>DATBAO010000122.1:0-2620 GCA_036271495.1 Acidimicrobiales bacterium | reverse complement strand
TGGCGTTGTAGAGGAACGACTGCGTGATCATCAAAGTGGCGCCGAGAATGGCTCGCCTCGGGTAGTGGACGAACAGCGTCCGAGCGAGCGCCAGGAATCCAATGTCGTTGGCCGGAGTGATCTCAATGATCTTGGACTGGTCGATCTCACCGAGTGTGCCGCCGCCGTGCTCCGTTTCCTGCTCAATCCGCTTGACGGCGTCTTCTGCCTCCTGTTCTCGCCCGTGCATGAGCAGCCAACGTGGGCTCTCGGGAAGGTTCTTGCGCACGAAAAGGATGACGAAGCCAAGCGCCGGGCCGACCAGGAAGGCCACCCGCCAGGAGTAACTGACGGGAAGGTGGTTCACCACGAAGATGAAGAACAAGGTTGCGATGAGCGCGCCACCCCAGTACGTACCGTTAACGGCGATATCGACCCGACCCCGGTACTTGGCGGGGATGAGTTCGTCGATCGCCGAGTTGATGGCCGCGTACTCGCCACCGATCCCCATACCGGCAATGAAGCGGGAGGCCCAGACCCAGTAGACCCAGCCCTGTGAGTGCCCGAGGGTAAAGGCAGTCATCACGCCACCACCCAGGTAGACGCCCAGGGTGATCATGAACAGGTTGCGGCGGCCGAATTTGTCCGACAGCCTGCCGAAGAACAGGGCTCCGACGACCTCTCCGAGGAGGTACACGGTGCCGACAGCGAAGGCCACTTCTGAGGACGAGAGGTTCAGGGCTTGCTTCTGGCTAATGAGCCCTTCTGCGTTGCTGGCGATGGTGATCTCTAGGCCGTCCAACACCCACGCCACACCCAGTGCGACGACCAAGTGGGTATGGAACCGGGACCAACCAAGACGATCCAGCCGAGCCGGTATCAAGCTCCGGATCGTTCCTTCGGAACGGTTGTCCCCGTTCGACTGCCCCAGATCTCCCGTGGTAAGTGTCGCCACGTCCCCTCCCCTCAGATCGGCTGAGGATTTCGTACCCAGGAATGCCTCGGGCCATGCACCGTCCGTTGAGCGGTCGGAATTGAATTTGAAGAGAAGCTCGATGCCGGATTTGACGACTCACTCTTCGGGGGTCGCTATGGCGGTGGCGACAGCGACGAATACCGCTCAGCTTGGTAATCCGAATTGCCAATCCAATCGGACTAACGGAAGTGGCCGAGGTGGAGTAGGCCGGTGGCGCACGTTCGACTCCTGCTCCGGCACCGACTATTCACCTGAACGCCTTCCGTTGCGCAGGGCAGCCCTCGTCCGACCACCCCCCGACTAGCCCACCATGGTGACCGGCGGGAGTGCCGAGGCATTTACGGACCAACTGAGTCGTATCAATGGACGGCGACGAATAGCACGAAGTCGGGGCGCCATAAGACTGCTCAGGTTCCAACTGCTCCTGACCAAAAGCCGCGCCGATGTCGTCACGAAGGGCTTCGTTCGTGGCACGGCGTGCCGATCCGGTCGACCGACGTAGGTGCTCGCACTCGTCGAAGCGCCTCAATGCATGTGCAGGTATTCGAGCAGTCCTGTGAGCTCGAGAACGCGCCGGATCTGAGGCGCAGAGCAGCTGGCGGAAAAGGAGCCACCCTGCGCTCTGATTCGTTTACACGTCATCACGATCACGGAGATGCCGCATGAGTCGAGGAAGGTTAAGTGGTCAAGGTCCATGACCACGTCTGCCGCTATGACCTCTCCAAAGTGCTCCAGACGCGCTCGTAGCTCGGGGGCACTTGAAATATCGAGATCGCCCGACAACTTCACAAAGGTCGGCCCCTCAGCATCCAGCACTTCGACAACGAAGTCGTCTCGCCTGCCAATTCCGCCTGCGTAATCCTGAATCGCCATCTTGCCACCCACCCCCAATCTCTCGAGGACATCGCAACAAAACCGAGAAACAGCTCTTTGACCTGGCAGATCCTCCTCGGATCCGAGCGTCAAATTAATACGATGATTCCCAGAATTCAAGAGGGCTCTGGGTGCCGACTCGAGGGTCTCGGACGGCATCGGCCGCCTGCGCGATGCCACCCTCTTCGGTCGAAGTGAACCGCCCGTTTGGACGCTCGGTGGCGGGGTAATCCTGGAATCTGTCAGTACCCAAACCAGAGCCCGCAGAGGAGGATCAACCATGGCAGTGGATGAACACCAGCTGCAAGACCTGCTGTACCAAGCCCTAGAAACCGAGCTCGGCGGAGTCCAGATCTACGAAGCCGCTCTCACTACGGCACGTAACGATGACCTTCGCGAGGAGTGGGAGCACTACTTGGAACAGACGCGCCACCACGTCGAGTTGGTCGAGGACGCGCTAACCGCCTTTGGGCTTGATCACTCAACCGACACGCCAGGTCGCCGCGTGGTCCGGCATACCGGCGAAGCCCTCGTGAAATCAATCGCTCTCGCTCAATCTGAGGCCACTCCCGAGCAGGCCCAGGTCGTGGCTGCTGAGTGCGTCACGTTGGCCGAGACGAAGGACCATCTCAACTGGGAGTTGATCGGCGAAGTCGTCAAGCGGCTGACTGGAGAGCCGGCCAAGGTGCTGCGAGCCGCATACAAGGAAGTTGAAGAGCAAGAAGACTCGCATCTGTACCACAACACCGGCTGGACCCGAGAGCTCTGGATCGAGGGCCTCGGGCTGCCCGC
>DATBAO010000121.1:0-27471 GCA_036271495.1 Acidimicrobiales bacterium | reverse complement strand
CTGGCGGGGGGAGCCGACCCGCCCGGGGGACCCCGTCTGGTCGTCGACCCCGGAACGGGAGCGAGCCTTTCTGAACACCGTCGACGACCGCGACGCCCGGGCCGGGTCGTGACAGGGGCCCGCCGCGACGATGTCGTGGCCGCACGCGAGCCCTGGTCTGCCATCGTGCCGGCCGGCGGCACGCTGGAAATCGTCGACCTGCACGGGAACCAGGCGGTTGACTGCCTGTTCTACGTGGCGGCCGACACGGCCGAGCGCTACAGCGCTCCCGACACGGTGGCGCGGCAGGGCTCCATCTTCCTGACGACGGGGAGCGAGCTGCGCTCGAACCTGGGCCGGACGCTCCTCACCGTGACGGCCGACGATGTGGGGCGGCACGACACCCTGGGCGGGGCCTGCTCGAAGGAGGCCAACACGCTCCGGTACGGCCACCACACGAAGGCCCAGCATGCCTGCGTGGAGAACTTCCTCGCCGAGGGTGCCCGCTGGGGCCTCGGGAAGCGTGACCTGGTCAGCAACATCAATTGGTACATGAACGTGCCCGTCGAGGACGACGGCACGTTGGGGATCGTGGACGGGATCTCCGCGCCGGGGCGGTCGCTGCAGCTCCGCGCCGCGGTCGAGGTCCTGGCACTGATCTCGAATTGTCCTCAGGTCAACAACCCCTGCAACGGGTTCAACCCGACTCCGGTGCGGGTCATCGTGGGCCTGCCATGACACAGTGCGCCTCGCTGGGGCCGCTCCTCGTGGCCAACCGCGGCGAAATCGCGGTGCGGGTGTTGCGGACGGCGGCGCTCCTCGGTATGGAGACGGTCGCCGTGTTCTCCGACGCGGATGTCTCGGCGCCGCACGTCCGCATGGCCGACCGCGCCGTGCGGCTGGGCCCGGCGCCGGCCCGGGAGAGCTACCTCCGCCGCGACGCGCTCCTGGAAGCCGCCCTGGCCACGGGCGCCGGTGCCATCCACCCCGGCTACGGGTTCTTGGCGGAGGACCCGGGGTTTGCCCGGGCGGTCGAGGACAGCGGCATCGTCTTCGTGGGGCCGACGCCCGAGCAGTTGGAGCTCTTCGGGGTCAAGCACACGGCCCGTTCCGCAGCGGCGGACGCCGGCGTGCCATTGGTCCCAGGGTCGGGCCTTCTGGCGGATGTCGACGAGGCACTCGAAGCGGCGGAGCGGATCGGGTACCCGGTCATGGTGAAGGCGACAGGGGGAGGCGGGGGTATCGGGATCGCGCCCTGCGACGGGCCCGAGGACCTGAAGGAAGCATTCGAGCGGGTGGCGCGCCTCGGTGACACGAACTTCGGGAACGGCGCGGTGTTCCTGGAGCGGCGCGTCGTCAGGGCGCGGCACATTGAGGCCCAGGTGCTCGGTGACGGCAGGGGGACCGTGGTCGTGCTCGGGGACCGGGACTGCAGCCTGCAGCGCCGCAACCAGAAGGTCGTCGAGGAGGCTCCGGCACCGAACCTGCCCGCCGATGTGCGTGACGTGGTCCGCCACACCTCCGAGAAGCTCTGTGCGTCCGTGTCCTACCGCTCGGCGGGAACGGTCGAGTTCGTCTACGACGTCGAGCGGGCCGAAGCGATGTTCCTCGAGGTGAACACCCGCCTGCAGGTCGAGCACCCGGTCACCGAGCAGATCTACGGCGTCGACCTCGTCGCGCTCATGCTGCGTGTCGCGGCCGGGGATGCCGACGCGTTGAGCGAGGCGGCCTCCGTCCGGCCCGAGGGTGTCGCCATGGAGGCCCGCGTCTGCGCGGAAGACCCCGAGCTGGACTGGAGGCCGGGGGCGGGGCGCATCACCGCGGTGTCGTGGCCAGCGGGGGCCCGGGTTGACACCTGGGTCGAGCCCGGCACCGAGGTGTCGAGCGCGTACGACTCGCTGCTGGCCAAGGTCATCGTGCACGCCCGCGACCGCGACGGCGCCATGGCGGGGCTTCACGACGCACTGAGAACGACGGTCATCGGTGGGATCGAGACCACCGCCGCTGCCGTCGCCGCAGCGGTGCGCACGCCCGCATTCGCGTCGGCCGCGCACCACACCGGCTCGCTGGGCGAGTTGCCGTACCGGTCGCGGCGGCTCGAGGTCGTGCGTCCCGGGACACAGACGACCGTCCAGGCGTGGCCCGGGCGGCAGGGCTATTGGGACGTCGGTGTCCCGCCGTCCGGGCCGATGGACGACCTGTCCTTCCGTTGGGGGAACCTTGCGCTCGGCAACGCGGAGGGCGCCCCCGGCCTGGAGGCGACCCTTGAAGGGCCGGCCATCCGGTTCACGGCCGAGACGGTGGTGTGTGTGACGGGCGCGCCGACGGAGGTCAAGGTCAACGGCGTGCCGGCGCCCATGTGGGAGCCCATCGTCGTCGGCGCGGGAGAGGTGCTCGACCTCGGACGGATCGGTCCGCCGGGCATCCGCGCCTCTGTCCTGGTCGCGGGAGGGCTCGACGTGCCCGAGTATCTCGGCAGCGCAGCCACGTTCACCCTGGGCGGAATCGGCGGTCTCGGAGGGCGCGAACTGCGGGAAGGCGATGTCCTCCGGCCTGCGCCGGCCCCCGCCCTGCCCGATCCGGGGGTGCCGCATGTCCTCAGACGCCCGACCTTCACCCATGACTGGGAGCTCACGGTCGTCCCCGGACCTCATGCCGCGCCGGAATTCTTCCGGGACGACGATCTCGACACGCTCTACGCGACGGCATGGCAGGTGCACTTCAACTCGGCCCGCACGGGGGTGCGGTTGCTCGGGCCACGACCCGGCTGGGCACGCGGTGACGGAGGCGACGCCGGGCTGCACCCGTCGAACATCCATGACACGCCGTACTCGGTCGGGGCCGTGAACTTCACCGGGGACCTTCCGATCCTGCTGGGGCCCGACGGGCCCAGCCTCGGAGGATTCGTGTGCCCCGCCACCGTGGTGCACGCCGAGCGTTGGAAACTCGGCCAGCTCCGCCCCGACGACCGCGTGCGCTTCGTCCCGCGTCCGGGAAAGGAGACGGGCGGAGCCTCCGCCGGCGGGCGTGACCGGTCCGGTGTCCTGGACCGCCGTGAGGCAGGCCTCACCCCGGCGGTGACCTACCGGGCCAACGGCGACGACAATCTGCTCATTGAGTACGGCGCCATGGAGCTCGACCTCGCCATGCGGGCGCGTGTCCACGTGCTGACGGATCAGATCAAGTCCGCCGATATCGCCGGCCTGCTCGATCTCACTCCGGGCGTGCGGACGCTGCAGGTGCATTTCGACCCCCGCGTGACGTCACTCGAGCGCATGCTCGACACCGTCGGGGGACTCGAGGAGTCCTTGCCGGACTCCGACCAGCTCGAGGTGCCGAGCCGAACCATCCACCTGCCCCTCTCCTGGGACGACCCCGTGACGCACGAGGCGACGGCTCGCTATGCCGCCGGCGTGCGGGCGGACGCGCCCTGGTGTCCCTGGAACATTGAGTTCATCCGGAGGATCAACGGCCTGGCGGACGTGGACGAGGTGCGCCGGATCGTCTTCGACGCCACGTACCTGGTCCTGGGTCTGGGCGATGTCTACCTCGGCGCGCCCCTGGCGGCCCCGGTCGATCCGCGCCATCGACTGGTCACGACGAAGTACAACCCGGCCCGCACCTGGACAGCCGACAGCAGTGTGGGCATCGGCGGCTCGTATCTCTGCATCTACGGCATGGAGAGCCCGGGCGGCTATCAGCTCGTGGGCCGGACCCTGCAGATCTGGAACAGCCATCGGCACCTGCCACCGTTCGAGCCGGGAGTCCCTTGGCTCCTCCGCTTCTTCGACCAGATCCGGTGGTATCCGGTGACGTCCGAAGAGCTGCTCGACGCCCGGGCGGACTTCGCCGCGGGCCGTTTCGACGTGCGCATCGAGCCGGGGGCGTTCCACCTGGGTGCATACGAGGACATGTTGCAGCGAGAGGCCGAGAGCATCGCCGCATTCAGGGCCCGCCAATCCGCCGCGTTCGCGGCGGAGCGTGCCGCCTGGGCTGCCGCCGGTGAATTCGAGCCGCGCCCTGAGGCGGAGGCGTCGGCCCTGGCAGGCCCGACCTTCGAGGTGCCGGCCAACGGAACCCTGGTCACCGCGCCCATGACCTCCAACGTCTGGAAGGTCGAGGTGAGCCCGGGGGATCAGGTCGTCACGGGCCAGCCCGTGGTCATCATCGAGGCGATGAAGACCGAGACGGCAGTGCTCTCGCCGTGCGACGGTGCCGTCGTCGACGTGGTGGTGGAACCGGGAATGCAGGTCAGCGCAGGCGCCCCGCTCGTCGTGTTGGGCCCGCCGTGAGCGCGGTGTCGGCCGCGGAGCGCACACTCGCTGCACTCGAGACATCCGACCGGCCCGAGGTGTGGATCAGTCGGTTCGAGCCGGGCGATGTCCTGGCACGCGCACGGCGTATCGATGACGCGGTGGCGGCTGGTGGGGACCTTCCGCTGGCAGGCTTGACGTTCGCGGTGAAGGACAACATCGACGTGGCCGGGCTGCCCACCACGGCGGGCTGTCCCGCCTATGCCTACCGGCCCGACACGGACGCGGCCGCCGTCCGCATGCTGGCAGGCGCCGGTGCGCTGTGCATCGGCAAGACGAACCTCGATCAGTTCGCCACGGGCTTGGTGGGCACGCGGAGCCCGTACGGAGCCGTGCGCAACGCCCTCGACCCGCGGCGGATTGCCGGCGGGAGCAGCAGCGGGTCGGCCGTCGCCGTCGCCCTGGGTCAGGTCGATGTGGCGCTCGGCACCGACACCGCTGGTTCGGGCCGCGTCCCGGCGGCCTTGAACGGGATCGTCGGGCTGAAGGCGACCTGCGGAACGGTCTCCACTGCAGGTGTGGTGCCCGCCTGCCGCTCTTTCGACTGTGTGAGCATCTTCGCCCGGCGGATCGATACGGCGGAGGCGGTGCTCGCGCAGCTGGCCGGGCCGCAGGGCTTCACGCCTGATCGCCGAGTCTTCCCGTCGGACATGCCGCTGGCGGCGCCGGCGCGACCCACCATCGCGGTGCCCCACGAAGAGGCCCTCGGCCCGCTCCCGCCCGGCTGGCTCGACGCCTTCCGGTCGGCCCGCGCGGAACTGGAGTCGGCCGGCTGCGCGCTCGTGTCGCTCGACCTGGAACCCTTTCTCCGGGCCGGCCAGCTCTTGTACGGGGGCGCGTTCGTGGCCGAGCGGCACGCTGCCGTGGGGGATTTCGTCGACGCGCACCCGGACGACATCGAACCCACGGTCAGGGGGATCATCTCGGGCGCGGCGCGCTTCAGTGGGAGCGACCTGGTCCGTGACCAGGCAGCCCTGGCGGTGCTGGCCACCGCAGCGCGGTCGGAGTGGAAGCTGTCCGGCGCTGACGCGCTGCTCCTTCCGACGACCACCGGCCACCCGACGATTGAGGAGGTGGCGGCCGACCCCGTGGGGGTCAACATCGCGCTCGGGCGCTTCACGACATTCCTGAACATGCTCGACATGTGCGCCGTGGCGGTTCCGGCCGGCTCGGTCGGCGGCCTGCCCTTCGGGGTGAGCTGTATCGGACCGGCATTCAGCGACCTCGTCCTGCTCGACCTGGCTCGGCGGCTGGAGAGCCCGCCCTCGGAGGGAGCGGATCGCAGCTGGCAGCGCGCGCGTCGGGCGCGTCTATCGCCGCCGGCCATCCCCATTGCCGTCGTCGGAGCGCATCTCACCGGGCAGCCCCTCAACGCTCAGCTGACAGACCGCGGGGCGCGCTTGCTCGGAACGGCGCGTACGGCCCCCTGTTACCGACTGCATGCGCTGGCCACGGAGCCGCCCAAGCCGGGCCTCAGGCGCGTGGAACGTGACGGCTCTCACATCGAGCTGGAGGTCTGGGAGCTGGCGCCGTCGCTCTTCGGCGATTTCGTGGCGTCGGTGCCGGCGCCGATGACGATCGGCAAGATCCTGCTCGAGGACGGGTCCTCTGTCTCAGGGTTCCTCTGTGAGCCGCTGGCACTGGGGGACGCGCCGGACATCAGCGCGTTCGGGGGCTGGCGCCGCTACCTCGACTCTGCGGCCACCCTGTCGGCGTAGTCGTCCGAATGGTGGTCATCGCCCCGCCAGGGTGTTGACTGGGTCCGTGACCGGGCCCATTCGACCAGGGGAAGAAGACCCGTTGACCCTCGACGATGTCGAGTCGGCGATCCGCGCCTCATGGTCCGTCGAGACATGCGATCCGACCGACGTGCCGTTCTGGTCGACGGCCGAGCCGTCGCGTGGCCAATGCGCCGTCACGTCACTGGTCGTGCACGACCTGCTGGGGGGCGAGTTGTTGGAAGCCGAGGTCAACCACGCCGACGGGTCACCGCAGGGCTTTCACTACTGGAACCGCTTCATCGGTGTCGACGTGGACCTCACCCGGCGTCAGTTCAAGAGCGGTGAGGTCGTGCAGCAGCCGCACCTGATCGAGCGGCTGCCGTCGGTCCCGTGGCTGGCCCACGAGCAGTACCTCATCTTCCGTGACCGCGTCCGGGCCGCACTGGGCCTGCCGGCGGCCGACGGGGACGCGTCAGGCTGACTCTGGCACCCGGTCGTAGTAGAGGTCCGGGTGGCGCTGGTCCTCCAATAGCCCGGAGATCCCCTCCTTCTCATAGGCGATGTGCAGGTCGATGCGGTGCACCAGGAGCTCGGCCCGGCTGAGTGAGCCGGGCACGGCCCGGCTCGCCTCCGCCACTACCGTGCCGGTCGGCGCCACAATCCGGCTGGCCCCGAGGAGGGTCGAGGTCGAATGGGACCCGGCCTGATTGGCCTGAATCCACCACTGGCTGTTGGTCAGGGCGATGGCGGGGTAGAGGAGGTCCCAGGCGTTCGCACCCTCCACCTCGTAGGCGGCAGGGGCCAGCACAAGACGGGCGCCGCGCAGTGCCATCGTCCGGGCCACCTCGGGGAAGTCGCCGTCGAAGCAGACCGCGAGCCCCACTCGCCCGAGGGCCGGGTCGTCGAACGTTGTCAGCCGGTCGCCGGGGGCGAAGACCGAGGGCTCGAGGGTCGGCGGGTAGAGATGGGCCTTGCGGTGCCAGGCCACCAGCTCGCCACGAGGGTTGAAGACGATTGCCGTGTCGTAGAGGCGTCCGTCCTCACCCAATTCGGGCACGCTGCCGGCCGCCAACCACATGTCGCGCCGGCGCGCCGCCTCGGCCAGCTGCGCCGAGCGCGGCCCGTCGAGCGGCTCGGCGTCCGCCCGGGCGTCGCGGGCCAGCGTTTCTGGGTCGTAGCCACACGACCACAACTCGGGCAGCACCAGGAGCTCGACGCCGCGCGTCGAGGCATCGTCCATCATGCTGAGCGCCACGTTCATGTTCTGGCGCGGCTCCCCGGGTGCGGCCAGCCACTGGGCCACACCAACCAGCAGATCTCGCTTCACGTCAAGTACCTAGTTTTCCCACCTCTGTACTGCGCTCTGTCGCTCACCCTAGGGAGGCAACGTTCGCAGTCGGTTTCCCCCGCGTGAATGCACTGTTACAAGACGAGCGCGGCACACGCCTTGAGGAGCCGCGCTCGAGCGCTCAGGTCGTTTGGGGCGCCGCCATGATCGTGACCAGGTCGTAGAGCACGTGGGCGGCGGCGATGGCCGTGATCTCGGCGTGATCGTAGGCGGGGGAGACCTCCACTACGTCGCCCCCCACCACTGCGGCAGCACGCAGGCCCCGCACGAGGGCGAGGAGCTCGCGGCTGGTCAGGCCGCCGGCCTCTGGCGTGCCCGTGCCCGGAGCGTGCGCCGGGTCGAGGACGTCGATGTCGACCGAGATGTAGACCGGGGCGTCACCCACCCGTTCCAGCAGGCGGCGCACCACCTCGCCTACGCCGGCAGTGGCCACGTCGTCGGTCGTGAACTGCGCGAAGCCCATGGAAGTGTCGTCAGAGAGGTCGGCCTTGGAGTACAGCGGGCCCCGCAATCCCACGTGCGCACTCTGGTCGTGGAGCAGGAGGCCCTCCTCCCAAGCGCGGCGGAACGGTGTCCCGTGCGTGAAGCGTTGGCCGAAATAGGTGTCCCAGGTGTCGAGATGCGCGTCGAAGTGCACCAGGGCGAGCGGCCCGTGCCGGCGCGCCGTCGCCCGCAGCAGCGGGAGCGCGATGGTGTGGTCGCCCCCGATGGCAACCAGCCGACCGCCGTCCGCCAGCAGCGCGTCGGCCCCGGCTTCGATCTGGGTCACTGCCTCCTCGGCGCTGAAGGGCGTGCAGGCGATGTCGCCAGCGTCGACCACCTGCAGAAGCTCGAAGGGCAGCGCCTCGAGCGCGGGGTGATACGGCCGCAGCAGGCGTGAGCCCTGACGGACCGCGGCCGGCCCGAACCTGGCGCCCGGCCGGTAGCTGGTGCCGCCGTCGAACGGCACGCCCACCACACCGATGTCCCAGCGGGGCACCTGTTCCGCCGTGGGCAGGCGGGCGAACGTGGTCAGGCCGGTGAAGCGCGGCACCACGCTGGCGTCGGCCGGCCCCACGGGCTTGTCCGCCTCGGCCATCAGTCGTCGATGGCCTGGTAGGTCAGTGCCCGCAGCTGGGAGCGGAACGGGTAAGCCGCCGACGGGAACAGCTGCGTCATGAACACCACGAAGAGGTCCTCCACCGGGTCCACCCAGAAGGCGGTGCTGGCCGCCCCGCCCCAGTAGAACTCGCCGCCCGATCCGGCCATGGCGGTGGCCGCCGGTCCGAGCCCGACCGCGAAGCCCAGGCCGAAGCCGACACCCTCGAAGCCGGCCTCGCCGAAGCCCCCCATCGCCATGTCCTCCAAGGTGGCGCCGCCGGGAAGGTGGTTGACCGTCATCAGCTCCAGGGTCTTGCGGCCGAGCACCCGCCGCCCGTCGAGCTGGCCGCCGTTGGCCAGCATCTGGCAGAAGGCCACGTAGTCGTGCGTCGTCGAGACCAGGCCGCCCGCACCGGACAGATAGGACCGGGGCCGAAGAATGGCATTGGCGAACGGCCCCTTCATGAGGCGGGGGGTGTTGGCCGGCCGGTACTGGTAGCAGGCGGCCAGGCGCGGCAGCGACTCCTCGGGCACGTAGAACCCCGTGTCGACCATGCCCAGCGGTTCGAAGAGCTCGCGCTGCAGGTACTCGTCGAGCGGCAGTCCCGACAGGATCTCGACCAGCCGGCCGACAATGTCGGTCGAGATCCCGTAGTTCCAGTGCGTCCCGGGATGGAACTTCAGCGGGTGCTCGGCCAGCAGCGCCGCCACGTCCTCGAGCGTCTGCTCCGGCCCCAGAGCGGCACGGCCTTCCTCGAACGCGGCGTCGATGGGATTGCCCGGCAGCAGCCCGCCCGGCAGGCCGGTCGTGTGCATCAGCACGTCGCGCATGTTCATGGGGCGCTCCGGCTTGACCAGGGTGACGGCATCGTCCTCGCCCACCAGGCCGACCTGGAGCGTCCGCCACTCGGGGATGTAGCGGTGCACCGGGTCGAGCAGCTGGAAGAGGCCCCGCTCGTAGAGCTGCATGAGCGCAACCGATGCGATGGGCTTGGTCATGGAGTAGATGCGGAAGATGGCGTCGTCGGCCATCGGCGTCTCGGCCTCGCGGTCCATGAGCCCCAGTGAGCGGTGATAGGCCACATGGCCGCCCCGCACCACGGTGATCTGGCAGCCGGCGATCTTGCCCGTCTCCACATAGGTGGAGGAGAAGTGATCCGTGATGCGTTCGAGGCGCCCCTCACTCATCCCCGCTGCGTCTGGCTCCGTCTTCATCGGTCTGTCGTCTAGCCCTTCTTCTGCTTCTGTTCACGCAGGTAGCCGGCGGTGCCAGCCAGGAACGCGCCTACGTCCTGAGCCTTGGAGGCGGCGAGGTCCTTGAAGTACTCGGGGAAGTAGACCTGCGCGGCACCGGACTCGAGCCCCCCCAGGATGGCGCCGGCCATGGCTGAGACGGGCTCGGCCGGGATGGGCAGGTCGGGCACATCGTTGTCGGGCAAGGAGAACAACGGGGTGTCGATCACGCCGGGGTAGACGACCATGACCTTGATGCCGGTCTCCCACAGATCAACCGCCATGGCCTCGGAGAACGCGGTGAGCGCGGCTTTCGACGCATCGTAGGCCGCCTCGCCCGGTGCGCTGAGCGTCGCCGCAATCGACGAGATATTGATGATGGTGCCCGAACCACGGGACAGCATCTGGGGGAGCAGGGCGTAGGTCAGGCGCATCGGCGACAGGTAGTTGATGTGCATCACGGACGTGATCGTGTCGATGTCGAGCGCAGTGGTGTGGCGGCGCTTCGGGATGCCGGCGTTGTTGACGAGGAGGTCGACCCCGCCGAAGGCGTCGAGGACGTCGACCGCCAGCTGATCGACCGCATCGGGGTCCGCCAGGTCGGTCACCCACATGCGGCTGTCGGGCGAGTACTTCATGCAGCGCCCGACCACCTCCTTGAGCAGGTCGTCCCGGCGGGCACAGATACCGACCACCGCACCCCGCTCGGCCAAGGCCTCCGCCAGTCCGGCTCCGATCCCTGACGACCCCCCGGTCACCAGTGTGCGGCACCCCTGCAGGTCCAACGCCATCGTCCACCCCACTTTCGATCTCTGCGACTCGGTTCACCTTATGCACAGCCGGCGTGACCCGGCCATTGACGTTTTGTTGACGCGACGGCCGCATGCGTTGACGTCCGATTCACGGGGCCGCCGCCAGAGTGGATCCATGGCTGACTTACTCGCAGCACTGAGCGTCGTGGCGTTCATCGCGGTCTTCCTGGGTCTCATCTGGTGTCTGGAGCGGGTATGACCGTCGTCCAGGGCCTCCTCCTCGGCATTTCCGCCCTCGTCTTCATCTACCTGGGCATCGCCATGTTCAAGCCCGAGCGGTTCTGATCTGAATGGGCTTCTTCTGGACGATCGTCGTCCTCCTTGTCCTGCTGGCACTGGCTTGGAGGTACCTGGGCGCCTACATGGTCGGCGTGTTCGAGGGGCGCATCCATTTCCTCGGCTTCATTGAGCGCCCCATCTACCGGATGCTCGGCACGAGCCCGGACAAGGAGCAGACCTGGAAGCGTTACGCCGGCTCGGTCGTGGTCTTCTCCGGGCTCTCGATCGGCATCACCTATGCCATTCTCCGCCTGCAGGGTTCGCTTCCATGGAACCCCCAGCACTTCGGCGCCGTCGGTTCGCCTCTGGCCTGGAACACCGCCACCTCCTTCGTCACGAACACCAACTGGCAGAACTACGGCGGCGAGACCACGATGTCGTACCTCTCCCAGATGTGCGCGCTCACGGTGCAGCAATTCGTGACGCCGGCCGTCGGCATCGGTGCAGCGCTCGTCATCATCCGAGGCTTCTCCAAGAAGGGGTCGCCGACCGTCGGCAACTTCTGGGTCGACATGACCCGGGCCCTCCTCTACGTCTTGGTGCCCATCGCCACCATCGCCGGGCTCATCTTCGTCGGCCAGGGCGCAGTCGACACGCTGGGCGGACCGGTCAACATTCACAACTCCCTCAATGGCGTGTCCCAGACGATCGCGGTGGGCCCTGTCGGCTTCATGGAGGCCATCAAGCAGCTCGGCACGAACGGAGGTGGGTTCTTCAACATCAACTCGGCCCACCCCTTCGAGAACCCGACCGGGCTCACCAATTTCCTGTCCATGTTCCTGCTGCTGTGCATCCCGGTCTCCCTGACTTACGTCTTCGGCAAGATGGTGGGCTCCATCCGCCAGGGCGTCGCAGTGTTGGCCGCGATGTTCATCCTCTTCGGAGCCTGGACCGCGGTCTCGGCGACCTTCGAGACCCAGGCCAACCCCGCCGTGCAGCAGGCCGGTCTCCTCCACCAGCCGACAGGGAACACGACGGGGAAGGAGGTCCGATTCGGCGTGCCGACCTCGGCACTCTTCGGCGTGTCGTCCACGTCGACGTCGACCGGTTCGGCGGACTCCGCCTACGACTCCTTCACGCCCATCGGCGGCGGCATGAACCTCACCGGGATGATGCTGGGAGAGGTGACCCCGGGTGGCGTGGGGAGCGGGATGTACACCATCCTCATCTACGCCATCATCGCGGTCTTCCTCGGCGGCCTCATGGTGGGCCGAACGCCCGAGTACCTGGGGAAGAAGATTCAGGCGACCGAGGTGAAGCTGGCCGGATTGGGCACGCTTGTCATGCCCATCACGGTGCTCGCCATCACCGGAATCGCCGTCTCCCTGCATGCCGGTCGGGCCGGCCCGCTCAATGCAGGCCCGCACGGCTTCACCGAGATCCTGTACGCCCTCACCTCACAGGGGAACAACAACGGCTCGGCCTTTGGGGGCTTGACGGGCAACACGACCTTCTACAACATCCTCGGCGGCATCGACATGCTGATCGGGCGGTTCGGGATCATGATTCCGGCCATCGCCCTCGGCGGCGTGCTGGCCGCCAAGAACGTCGTGCCCGCAGGCGCGGGGACCTTCCGCACCGACAACCCGATGTTCGTGGGCCTCCTCATCGGCGTGATCGTCATCGTCGGGGGACTCACGTTCTTCCCCGCCGTCTCCCTCGGGCCCATCGTCGAGCAACTCAGCCACGGAAAGTTCTTCTAATGACCATCACTGCAACCGACCCGACACCGCCCCAACCGTCGGCTCCGCACGGTGTTGCGGAATCGCGTGGGCTCTTCGACGGCGACATCTTGAAGGAGTCCCTCGTCGGGAGCATCACCAAGCTGGACCCGCGGGTCCAGGTGCGGAACCCCGTCATGTTCGTCGTGCTGATCGGGTCGATCATCACGCTCATTGAGTCGATCTCGCACTCCGATGTCTTCAACTGGTCGATCACGATCTGGCTGTTCCTCACTGTCATCTTCGCCAACTTCGCCGAGGCGATGGCCGAGGGACGGGGCAAGGCGCAGGCGGTCGCGCTGCGCAAGATGCGCTCCGAGACGATGGCGCGGCGGTTGCTGGCGGATGGCTCGGAGGAGCTCGTGCCGGCGGCCGCGCTGGCCAAGGGTGACCGCGTCGTGTGCGAAGCCGGTGACCACATCCCCTCCGACGGCGAGATCATCGAAGGTGTGGCGTCCGTCGACGAGTCGGCCATCACCGGCGAGTCGGCCCCGGTGATCCGTGAGTCCGGTGGCGACCGCTCGGCTGTCACGGGGGGCACCACGGTCCTCTCCGACCGCATCGTCGTCGAGATCACCGCGGAGGCTGGTCACACCTTCTTGGACCGCATGATCTCCCTCGTCGAGGGGGCGAACCGCCAGAAGACACCGAACGAGATCGCGCTGACGATCCTGCTCGCCGCTCTCACCATCGTGTTCCTGCCTGTGGTGGTGGTCCTCCAGCCCTTCGGCAACTACGCCGGCGCCACGGTCTCGGTGGTCGTCCTGGTCTCCCTGCTGGTCTGCCTCATCCCGACCACCATCGGCGCTCTCCTCTCGGCGATCGGCATCGCCGGCATGGACCGGCTGGTGCAGCGCAACGTGCTGGCCATGAGCGGCCGGGCCGTCGAGGCCGCAGGGGACGTGCAGACCCTGCTGCTCGACAAGACCGGGACCATCACGTTGGGCAACCGCATGGCCTCGTCCTTCTTCCCTGCCGCCGGTCACACGGAGCAGGAGGTGGCCGACGCCGCGCAGCTGGCCTCGCTGGCGGACGAGACTCCCGAGGGACGCTCCATCGTGGTCCTCGCCAAGGAGCGCTTCGACATCCGTGAACGCGACCTCGCCGGACCCCACGAGTTCGTGCCGTTCTCGGCCACGACCCGGATGTCGGGGCTCAACGTCGATGGGCGCCAGATCCGCAAGGGCGCCGCTGAGGCGGTGCGCAACTGGGTGGTGGAGCAGGGAGGCACCGTGCCAGACGGCCTGGGGGAGATCGTCGACCGCATCGCCCGCCAGGGATCGACGCCGCTGGTCGTGGCGGATGGCCCCACCATCCTCGGCGTGATCGAGCTGAAGGACGTGGTCAAGAGCGGCATCAAGGAGCGCTTCGCCGAGCTGCGCGCCGCAGGCATCCGCACGGTCATGATCACCGGCGACAACCCGCTGACCGCTGCCGCCATTGCGCAGGAGGCCGGTGTCGACGATTTCCTGGCCGAAGCGACGCCCGAGAACAAGATGGAACTGATCAAGGCCGAGCAGGAGGGCGGGAAGCTCGTCGCCATGACCGGCGATGGCACCAACGATGCCCCCGCTCTGGCCCAGGCGGATGTCGGGGTCGCCATGAACACGGGGACGACCGCCGCCAAGGAGGCCGGCAACATGGTCGACCTCGACTCCAACCCGACAAAGTTGATTGACGTCGTCGAGATCGGCAAGCAGCTCCTCATCACCCGAGGCTCACTGACGACGTTCTCCATCGCCAACGACGTGGCCAAGTACTTCGCCATCATTCCCGCGCTGTTCGTGGTGACGTACCCGCAACTGAGTTCGCTCAACATCCTGCGGCTGCACAGCCCGGATTCCGCCGTCCTGTCGGCCGTGATCTTCAACGCCCTCGTCATTGTGGCGCTGATCCCACTGGCGCTCCGTGGGGTCAAGTGGCGGCCATCGGGCGCCGCCGCCATCCTTCGCCGCAACGTCTTCATTTACGGGGTCGGAGGGATCATCACTCCGTTCATCTTCATCAAGTTGATCGACATCATCATCACGGCGTTGCACGCCTACTAAGGACTCTGACCATGCTGACCCAACTCCGCCGTTCCGCCATCTTCTGCGTCATCTGTCTCGTGCTGTTCGGGCTGGTCTTCCCGTTGGTCGGCGTCGGGCTGTCGCAGCTCTTCTTCAACCACCAGGCCAACGGGTCCATCACGGCCAGAGGGTCGACCCTCATCGGGCAGGACTGGTCCAAGACGAAGTGCCCCGGCAATTTGCCCGGCAGCTGCGTGTTTCAGGGTCGCCCCGACAACCTCGGGCCCTATTCAGACACCGGGAAGTACAAGGGCGACAACCCGGCAGGCCACCCCGGAGACGATCCGCTCGTGGCCAACGGGGTCGCCGGAGAATCGGGTGCCACCAACCTCGGTCCGCGCTCACAGGTGCTCGTCGACGACACGAAGGTTCTGATCCGGTATTGGCAGCGTCGCGGTGTCAACCCGACTTCTGACTTGGTCACGACCTCGGGTAGTGGTGTGGACCCCGACATCACCCCCCAGGACGCCATAGCCGAGATCCCGATGGTCGCGAGGGCCACCGGGATCTCGGCCGGCGCTCTCCGCACTCTGATCAGCCACCAGACCAACGGCATGCAGCTGGGATTCCTGGGCTCACCGTTCGTAAACGTGCTGCAGCTCAATGAGGCGCTGGCCAAGCTCAAGACATGACCACCGCCATCGCGGCGGTGGTCCCGCGACAGCGGACGGCGGTGCGCGGGGAGGTCGTCTCTGTCGTGTCTTATCGGCAGCCCTGGGTCCGCACTGACGCCGAGATCACCGATGGCTCCGGCAGCCTCCTCCTGCGTTTTCTGGGTCGCAGTGGGATTCCGGGCTTGATGGCCGGATGTCAGGTGATGGCCGAGGGTACCCCCGGGCTCGTGCGCGGGGTCCTGGTGATGCTCAATCCACGCTATTCGTTGCAGGAACCGGCTCCTCGTCCGCGACGAGCTGGTAACCGATGCCCGGCACGGTCCTGATCAGGTGACCGTCCTCGTCGCCGATCTTCTTGCGCACCCGGTGCATGTAGACCCGCACGTAGTTGGACTCGACCCCGTAGCCGGGTCCCCAGACATCCTTGAGGATCATGTGCTGGGTGCAGATCTTTCCGGCATGGCGGGCGAGATACGCCAGCAGGTCGAACTCTTTGGCCGTCAGCTGCAGCTGGGCGCCGCCCCGGCTGGCCATGTGATGCACCAGGTCGACCTGCAGGTCGCCGACCCGCAGGGTCTGCGCAGCCTCAGCCTCGTTGGCGGATTTCGCGGTGCGGTGGCGCAGGGCGACGCGCAGACGCGC
This sequence comes from Acidimicrobiales bacterium, assembly GCA_036271495.1. Classification (GTDB taxonomy): domain Bacteria; phylum Actinomycetota; class Acidimicrobiia; order Acidimicrobiales; family RAAP-2; genus Bog-473. The sequence goes on along the minus strand of DATBAO010000121.1, from coordinate 11,660 downwards.
CTCCAGCTCAGCCATGCCGAAGGGCTTGGTCACGAAGTCGTCCGCGCCGGCGTCGAGCGCTTCGACCTTGCGGCGCTCGTCGCCGTAGGCCGACAGCACCAGGATGGGCACCTCGGAGAATTCCCGGATGTGCCGGCACACCTCGACGCCATCGGTGTCCGGCAGGCCCAGGTCCAAAATGACGAGGTCCGGCGTGGCCAGCGCGACTTGCGTTACCGCCTCGGCGCCGGAGTGGGCGACGACGACCTCGTCGCCCCGCGCCGTCAGGCCGATCCGCAGGGCCTTGAGCAGCGAGGGATCGTCATCGACGACAAGGACCTTGGTCACGGCACCTGTTTAGACCGTGGCGCCGACCAGCGTTTCGGCCGGCACGGTGAAGACCAGCCGCGCCCCGCGCTCGACGTCCGGATCGACCCAGATGAGACCACCGTGGGCCTCCACGAATGCCTTGGCGATCGCGAGACCGAGCCCGGCTCGCCCACCGCCCCCGTTCTGGCTGAACATCTCGAAGACGCGTTCACGATCCTCGCGTCCGATGCCGGGCCCGTCGTCGCTCACCGCGATCTCGACCTGCGCCGACCCGGTCCCGGGAGCGACCCGGCCCTTGACTCTGATGATGGTCTCGGCGGGCGACAGGCGGTCCGCATTCTCGAGCAGGTTGGCCAGGACCTGGCTGATGAGAACATGGTCGATGTGCAACAAGGGAAGGTCCCCTGGTGCCTCGGCCAGGACACGCCCTGGTCCGAGGATGCCTTCCAGGGATCCGAGCGCTTCCGTCACCAACTCGTCGAAGGCCATGGCGACGGGTCGCAGCTCCAGCGCGCCCGCCTCAATGCGGGTCATGTCGAGCAGGTTGGTCACGAGCCGGGCCAGCCGGTCGGATTGGAGCTCAATCAACTCGAGGAGCTCGGCGCGGTCCGCCGGGTCGAGCTGCGCGCCGACCTGGCGCAGGCTGGAGACGGCCGTCTTGATAGAGGCCAGCGGTGTCCGCAGGTCGTGCGAGGCCGCGCCCATCAGCGCGCTGCGCCAGCGGTCGATCTCTTCCAGGAGTCGGGTCCGCATGGCCTGCTCCGAAAGCTCGGCCCGGTCGAGGGCCAGCGCTGCCTGATTGGCGAAGGTGCCGAGCAGGCTGCGCTCCCGACCCACCAGCTCGACGTCCTGCAGCACGAGGAGGCCGACCGGGTGATCGCCGACGGCCAGCGCAACCGACACACGGTGGGGCTCCGACTCTTCCGTGAGGCCGAGCGAGCGCGCCGGGCCGCCGCCGGACGTCAAGGAGACGACGTCGTCTACGGACAGCGCCTGACCTGCCGCCGCCGCCACCTGGAGCACTTCTCCCGGGGCCAGCGCACCACGACCGGCGGCAGGAAGGACAAGGACAGTCCAACGCGGGGTGAAGGCGTCCTGCACGGTGTTGACGATGTGCGTCAACAATTGCGAGAAGCTGGGGTCACCGATGAGCGCCTGCGACAACGCATAGAGGCGTCCGGCTTCCTCGGTCCGGTGGTCAGCGTCCTGCCGCGCCCGCCGCAGTTGATCGACGACCTGGGCCACGACGAGGACGACCGCGAGGTAGACCAACAGGGCCACCCAGTTCTGGGGCGATCGGACGGTGAGCGTGTCGTACGGTGGGAGGAAGAAGTAGTCGTAGAGGACGAAGCCGCCGAGTGCACCCACCGCGCCGGCCAGGAAGCCGCCCAGGACGGCGCCGATCAGCGCCGGCAGCACGAAGAGGAGGGCCGGAATCGCGTCGCTGACGTGCGCGCGGAAGGGCAGCAGCACGGCGACCACGATGGCCAACCCGGCCACCGTGACGGCCACTCCCATGATGGTGCGCCTGTACGGCATGGTGAGCCTGCGTGGCGGCACGAGTGTCACGACGTTCCTTCGGTCCGACTGTCATCCGAGTGTACCGACGTGGTGGTCAGTCCCGGTGAAGCGAGGTGGAGATGAGCAGCTCCAATGGCGAGGACGAGGGCGTCCGCCCGACGGGGAAGTTCAGGGTCTACCTCGGCGCCGCGGCAGGCGTCGGAAAGACGTGCGCCATGCTCGACGAGGGTTGGCGCCGTTTCCAGCGCGGTGCGGACGTGGTGGTGGGGTACGTCGAGACGCACAAGCGCCCGTACACGATCGAACAGATCCGGGATCTGCCGGTCCTGCCCCGCAAGCAGGTGTTGTACCGCGACGGCACATGGGAGGAACTCGACGTTGATGCCGTGCTGGCCCGCCAGCCCAAGGTGGTGCTGATCGACGAGTTGGCCCACACCAACGTGCCCCACTCGGGACGGCACGACAAGCGCTGGGAAGACGTGCTCGAGATCCTCGAGGCCGGCATCGCGGTGATCAGCACCGTCAACATCCAGCACATCGAGTCGGTGGCGGACGCAGTCGAGCGGATCACCGGCGTGGGGGTACGCGAGCGGGTGCCTGATTGGGTGGTGCGTCGGGCCGACCAGATTGAGTTGATCGATTCCTCGGCGGATCAACTGCGGCGCCGGATGCTGCACGGCAACATCTACCCAGAGGAAAAGGTCCCGGCGGCGTTGAGCGGATTCTTCCGATCCGAGAACCTCGCCGCGCTGCGTGAGCTCGCGCTGCGCTTCGTCGCCGACGAGACCGAGGAGGAGCTCTTGGAGCATCTCCGCACCAAGGGCGCGGGCGGAGAGGTGTGGGAGACGACCGAGCGCATTCTGGTCGCGGTGACCGGCGCACCGGGGAACGCGTCCGTCATCCGGCGGGCGGCCCGCATTGCCGCTCGGGTGAGGGCTCCCCTGATCGCCATCCACGTCGTGTCGGGTGACGCCGAATCCGGTCGAATCAGCATGGCCGAGCTGGAGGAGCTCGTGAAGGCCGTCGGGGGCACCTGGCAGTCGGTGGAGGGGGACGACGTGGCCAAGACGATCCTGGCGGCTGCCGTCGAGCAGCAGATCACGCAGATCGTCGTCGGCACCTCACGGCTCACGCGCTGGCAGTCCATGACACGGGCCTCGGTGATACAGCAGATCCTCCGCCTGACATCGGAGAACGACATCGATCTGCACGTCATTGCGCGCCGGAACGAACCGAACGACCGTCCCGCAGCCGACGAGGACGGTTAGGCCCCCACGAGGTCGGCGAAGGCGGCTTCCGCTGCCGTGCGCGCCGCGAGCTGCATGCACTTGTTGAGGTGCGCGAGCGCCTTGGCACGACGCGGATCGCGGGCCAGGTACTTGGCCACCGCGACCGGGTCCGCCGAGCCGTCGGGCTTGCTCAAGGAGAACACGGCCTGGTCGACGATGTGCTCGTCGGGGCGATCGCTGATGCCGCGATAGACGGACCAGTCGACCCCCACCTCGTCGCAGACTTCGGCCACGCCGGCCGCCTCCATGTCGACGGCCCCGAAGCCGCGTTCGACGATGGGCTGCCAGATGTCATCGTTGTCGAACAGCCCGTCGGTGGTCATGAGCGCGCCCGAGGCCTGCCGCGGTGCGATCGGGTGGGTGGTGAACAGAGGCCCGTCGGGGTAGAGCTGCACCCGCTCGGGCACCATGAGCGAGCCGACGGGGAGGGCCGGGTCGAGGCCACCGGCGATCCCGATCACCAGGACGTGGTCGATCGATCCGGCCGACAGGGCTTGCCGGGTGGCCTCGCGGGCGAGAGCCGGCCCCATGCCCGTCACGAGCGATCCCACCCACCATTGACCGGCGCTCCCGGTATGGGAGAAGACCGCATCCTTCGGTGTGGCCTGCAGCCCGAAGGATTTCACGATTGCCTTGAGTTCGGGCTGCATCGGGGCCAGCACGGCCACCCGTTTCGTTGTCGCGGTCACGCCGCCATCATGCCCGATGGGTGGCTAGCGTGGGCGGCCCGATCAGCGAGAGGAGTGTCGATGCCCAGCGCCGAAGAGGTTGTGCGGGACTTCTGTGCCGCCGCCAGCACGCGGGATCCTTCAGTGCTGCGAGCGTTCTTCTCGGACGACATCGTGTACCACAACATCCCGATGGAGCCGGCCGAGGGGATCGAGGCCACCATGGCGGTGATCGACATGTTCATCGGCATGTGCGACGCCCTGCAGTTCGAGGTGCACCACCTGTCGAGTGACGGGACAACCGTGTTGACTGAACGAACCGACGTCTTCTCCATCAAGGGGAAGTCCGCCCCTCTGCCCGTCATGGGTGCCTTCGACGTCGTCGACGGGAAGATCACCGCATGGCGGGACTACTTCGACATGGCGCAGGTGACAGCCATGTTCGAAGCGGGGTAGCGGTTCAGACTGCTGCGGCCCTAGTAGCCGTGGCACTCTCCGGGAGCATCCGGAGGACCTTGACCGTGGGCTGCTTCCCACGCCAACTGGACTGACAGCGGTGCGCTGCCGGCCGTCGGGTATCCGCCGAAGTGGTGCCACTCGAGGATGCCGAAGTATCCGGCGTAGGAGTCGTTGCGACCCCCTTCTTCGCAGACCGCGGTCGGCATCCATGCTGCCGGGATGGTCTGCTGCTGGGCCGCCACCGCCTGGAAGAAGGCCAAGTCCTGAAGAAAGACGAGGTCCTTGTAGAAGGTGGCCTGTTGGGCCGCCTCGACGGCGTTGGCGTAGTTGACCATCTGGGCAACTTTTTGTGCCTGGGTGTAGGACATGAGGGTGTCGCTGATGCGCACCGGCTGGTGCGTGTCAGCGCCCTGGTGCGAGCTCACCGCCTCGTGGCGGGTTGCCTGAGCCCAGGCAGGGTTGCTGTTGAACAGCGACATGAGTACAGCAGGAATAGCAACAGTTGTGACGGCCACCGCCGTCGTGAGTGCAATGCGGGTCCGCACGGCACCTCCCTTCGTCGGGCGCGCCTCAGGCGCGCCAGGCTCTGCTCGGTGTGGGCGGGCTCCGGCCTTCGCATACGCGCCCCGAACGGCGAGCGGGAAGGCGTCGTCCGTTCTGGCTTGTCGCCGCAGGGTGTGCGACCGGTTGTGTACAGCCCTTCTGATGTTGTTGCTTGGTGTGGTCCTCAATTCAGTGGCCGGCAAGCCGGGCCAGTCGGCGATTCGATCTCTTAGAGCCCGCAGACGTAACGGGTCGTCCAGGGCTGCCAGCCGCGCTCGGAGTACAGCTTGAGTGCGGCAGCGTCCTGCACGGCCGGTGCGTAGTCCTCAGCGGGTGAGGGCAACCCGGTCAGCCCGTTCCAGGTTCCGAGCTGGAATTGGTATGCCCCGCCGTTCCCGATGGAGTAGTTGCCGCCCGACTCGTGCTGGCGGATGCAGGCCCAGTCAGCCGTGTTGGTGCTCGTGGCATCGGATGCTCCACCCGAGGGTGCCGGTGCCGGTGCCGGAGCCGGTGCCGGTGCCGATGCGGGTGCGGGTGCGGGGTGCGCCCGCGCTGCGGCCGCTGCGGCCGCTGCCAGCTGCTGTTGTGCCGCAACCGCCTTCAGGTACGCGATTTCGGTGAGATAGGTCTTCACCTGTCCCGCCTCGACGGCATTGGCGTAGGCCACCTCTTTGGAGGCGTTCTGCGCTTGGGCGTACGACATCAGCGTGTCGTTGATCTTCACGGTCCGGTGTTGGCTGCTCGCCTCGTGGCGGGTCAGCCGGGCCGAAGCCGCGGAGCTACTGCTGAAGAACGCGAAAAAGATCGCGGGTATAGCTACGACGGCCACCGCCGTCCCTAGTGCAATGCGGATCCGCACGGCACCTCCCTTCGTCGGACGCGCAAGGCGCGCCAGGCTCTGCTCGGTGTTTGCGGGCTCCGGCCATTGCATACGCGCCCCGAACGGCGAGCGGGAAGGCGTCGTCCGTTCTGGCTTGTCGCCGCAGGGTGTGCGGCCGGTTGTGTACAGCCCCTGGAATGGTCCTGGGTGTCGTCCTCAATTCACTGTCTCGGCTGGCCCGCAGGCGGACGTCGCCGAGAGCTCGGTCACTCTGAAAACACCATGTCGGCCCTTTACTTTCGGTATGCAGCGAGAAGTCTGCTCATTGCTTGCATCCGAAAGGCCGACTCGGCTTTGCGGAGAGCAATCTACAGGTTCGCCACTCGAACCCGTGTTCACAGACCCTTTCACGGTGCTGACCTGGGAGTTTGGGCTGATTGCTTGTGACGGAAATCACAAAGTCCCTGGTCGGAGGGCCGCATTTACGTCAATGGAATCCATAAAAATCGTCCTTAATATCCCGAAAAAGCGCCTGACCAGTAGTTACGCTGATCATGCAAGACGGCCGGATACGCCCGGAACCCTCCCGCACGGCCGTCGCGGCGCTGCGTAGGGTCCCCTGCCGGAACGGTCTCGCCAAGGAGGTCATCGGTGCCATCGAGCGTCGTCGTCACTGCACAGGATCGCTACACGGTCGCCGGCCTGATCCGTCACCTGGCGGGTCAGCAGGCGGGCGACGAGATGCTGGTCCAAGGGGATCAACGCCGGACGTGGGGCGAGGAGTTCGACGTGGCCTGCCGGGTGGCGCAGGCGGTCAAGCGCGAAGGCCTCGGAGTGGGCGACCGCATCGCCTTCCTCGACAGGAACGGCATCGCGTACTTCGATTTCCTGTTCGGCGGAGCGTTGATGGGTGCGGTGAATGTCGCGGTCAACTGGAGACTGGCCCCGCCGGAGATGGCTGCCATCATCGACGATTCAGGCGCGCCGCTCCTGGTGATCCACGCCGACTATGTCGCGGTGCTCAACGACGTGGTGAGCGGATTGCCGTCCGTCCGTCGCATTGTCGTCATCGGCGATGACGACGCGGTGTATCCGGATGCTCGCGCCATGTCGTTCGGCGCGTGGATCGAGGGAGCACCGTCCGAAGACCCCGGGCATGTCGGCGCCCCTGACGAAGTGAGCCTGCAGCTCTACACGTCGGGAACCACCGGACTCCCCAAGGGCGTCATGTTGACGAACGCCAACTTGTCGACGGCCATCGGCGAGGCGAACGTCACCTTTCACATCGCGGACGACACGGTCAGCCTGGTGGCGATGCCGCTCTTTCATATCGGCGGGTCGGGCTGGGCGTTGTGCGCCATGTCGGCGGGTGGGCGCTCGGTCATTCTGCGAGACATCGATCCGAACGTCCTTCTGGAACTGATCGCCGTCGAACGGATCACCGAGATGTTCGTCGTCCCGGCCGTCCTGATGCTGCTCCTCGCCACCCCGTCGCTGAGCACGACGGACCTGTCGAGCCTGCGCCTCATCTTCTACGGGGCGTCGCCTATATCCGAAGATGTCCTGGTCAAGTGCATGACCGCCTTCGGCTGCGACTTCTGTCAGGTCTACGGCATGACCGAGACGACGGGCGCCATCACCTCGCTCGCATTCGAAGACCACGATCCGGACGGCCCGCGGCGAGGCCTGTTGCGCTCAGCCGGCAAGCCGCACGAGTCCGTCGGGCTGCGCGTGGTCGATCCCGACAGCGGCCGGGACGCAGGGCCTGGTGAGGTGGGGGAGATCTGGACGCGCTCGGCCTACAACATGGCGGGCTACTGGCGGAAGCCTGAAGAGACCGCGGCGACCGTGGACGGCGAAGGCTGGTTGCGCACGGGCGACGCGGGATACTTCGACGCCGACGGCTACGTGTACCTGCACGATCGGATCAAGGACATGGTCGTCAGCGGGGGAGAGAACATCTACCCGGCCGAAGTCGAGAATGTCCTCCTGTCACACCCGGCCATCGTCGATGCCGCCGTCATCGGCGTTCCGGACCCGAAGTGGGGAGAGACGGTGAAGGCCATCGTCGTGCTTGCACCGGGGGAAGCACTGGACGAGGGAAGTGTCATTGCGCATTGCCGCAAGAACCTGGCTCACTACAAGTGCCCGACCTCGGTCGACGCCGTCGACGCGTTGCCGCGGAACCCCTCCGGCAAGATCCTCAAGCGCGAGCTCCGGGCACCGTTTTGGGCCGGGAAAGAGCGCTCCATCAACTGAGGAGCTCACTTCCCCGGCCCGGCACGGCGGTTACTTCTTGTCGTTGGGTAGACCGCTGCGGACGGCGTCCTTGACCTTTTCGCCCGCCTGCTTGAGGTGGCCGACGACCTGGTCAGCCTTGCCTTCGGTCTCGAGATCCTTGTCGCCCGTCACGCGACCTGCGACATCCTTCGCCTTGCCCTTCGCCGTCTCCGCCGTATTCCGTGCCTTGTCTTCGAGCGCCATTGTGCGTGCCTCCTCTTTTTCGTCGTCATGGGTTCATACCCACATGCGCCCGTGACGAATCGAGAGACGTGCGCGCGTCCGTGCTAGCCGAACGTGAAGTCGTAGGCCTCCACACCGGGTGACATCGTCAGCGTGAGGGTGCCCGTCTGCAGCACACTCCCGGACAGCAGGGTGTAGAGCTTCGGAATACCCGAGATCGGTACGGTCGCCACATGTTTACCGTTGTACGACACGCCGACCGTTCCTTCACCGCTCATGACGAGATACACGTCGTCCGCCGTGAACTGCAGCCCGAGCGTCGCGTCGTTGCCAGCAATGGCTCCTTCGTTGCGCACGGTCCAGGTGCCGCCGAAGGCGATGCTGTTCGACGGGATGGTGGCAGGCGGGTGGTACACGATCGCCTTGTTCGGCACCACTGCCGTCCCCACGGCGTTGTTCAGGCGCTCGTCGCCGACGTAGCTCTCCGGCGTGATGTCGTTCGTCGGGGTCTTGTCGGGCACGTCGGTCCGCGCCGGCAGATCGGTGACCCCGTTCGCACCGAGCAGCATCCTGATGTTGTTCTCCATGCTGCTGTACCCGCCCTCGCCGAAGTCGTAGGCGCGCACCACGCCGGTGGGGTCGATGAGATATTCCGCCGGCCAGTACTCGTTGTTGTAGGCGCCCCACGTGGCCAGGTTGTCGTCCACCGCCACGGGGTAGTCGATCCCGAGGTTGCCCGCCGCGCTCACGACGTTGGAGACGACGTGCTCGAAGGCGAACTCCGGGGCCGACACCCCCACCACCACCAAGCCGTCCTTCTTGTAGTCGTTGTACCAACCCTCCACGTGGGGGAGGGCGCGCTGGCAGTTGATGCACGAGTAGGTCCAGAAATCGATCAGGACCACCTTGCCGCGCAGCTGGCTCAGGGTCAACGGCTTATTGCCCGGCGTGTTGAACCAGGCCGTGATGCCGGTGAAGTTCGGGGCCTTGCCGAGGTTCGGCAGGTTGGTCTTGTTGGCCATGAAGACCGAGCGTTTCGGCCCTGACGTCGGCGTGGTCGAGGGGGCGGTCGTGGTCGTCGTCGTCGTTCCAGCAGCAAGGTGCCCGCTCTGCGAATTGCCCTGATCGGTGGCGGCGCAGGTCGCCTTCTTGCCTTCGAGCTTGGCGTTGGCCGCAGCGAACTGGTTCTGGTGTTCACCGCTCAGCTGCTGGAGCCGGGTGCAGGCGGAGCCGGTGGATTCGATGTGGTCCTCGAGCGCGCTGGTGTAGCCGGGCACCTCGCGCTGCAGGGCGCCGAGCCAGTTGAAGGCGATGGCCAATGTGGCCACGCCCAGCACCACGCCGGCCACCTTGCGGACGGTGGGCAGGTGGCTGCGCAGCGAGGACCACGACGTGGTGGCACGCTGGGCGACCACCGCCAGCACGAGGAGCGGGATGGTGACGCCGAGCGCGTAGAAGAGCGTGACGAAGACGGAGCTGGCGCCTGCGTGATGGTGGGCGGCGGCCACTGATATCGCCGTGAGCACCGGCCCGGCGCACGGCACGAAGACGAGCCCGAGGCTCAGGCCCAGGACGAAGCCGCCTCCCTCGTTGGCGTAGCGCGACGCGCCCAGCCTGGCGAACGGCCGCTCGATGACCTCGCCGATCCGGGGGATCAAGAGACCCACCGACAACAGCCCGAGGAGGGCCACGCCCAGCCAGAACAAGAGGTCCTGCGGCAGGTGGAGGAAGCCGAGCAGGGAGCTGGCGAAGAGGACGGAGACGCTGAAGCTCACCACCAGCCCGGAAATGATGACGTACGGCCGCCACTTGCTCGTTCCGGCCGAACCGCCGGCCATGACGACGGGGATGACGGGGACGATGCAGGGGGAGAGCCCCGTGATCAACCCGCCGAGAAAGGCGACAACGAGGAGTTCACCCATGGGAGTCGCTTCTTTGCGAGCCGTGAGCGTCCACCGGAGCTTCTCCTCTTGAGCGGTCTTCTGGTTGAAGCGGTCTTCTGGTTGAAGCGGTCTTCTGGTTGAACCTAGCGGCCTGCCCTGCGTGAAGGGCGTCGCCCCTCGAGGGATGACGTCCGGTCCGCCAGACTGCAGACTGTGGAACGGTGATCAACGAGAATTGGATTTACCTCGGGACCGCAATCGGTGCGGCCGGCGCTCTCGTCTACCTGCGGGACACCCTGCGTGGAACGACGCAACCCAATCGGGTGACGTGGCTCCTCTGGGCCGTCGCGCCCCTGCTCGCGGCCGCCGTCGAACTGAGTGAGGGCGTACGCCTGCAGGCCCTGCCCACCTTCATGGTGGGGTTCATGCCCCTCCTCATCTTCATCGCCTCGTTCCACAATTCCGCCGCCGTATGGAAAGTGCGAAGGATGGACTATGCCTGCGGCGCCTTCTCCGTTGTCGGCACGATCGTCTGGCTCGTCACCCGCAACGGGGTTCTCGCGATTTCCGCCGCCATCGCAGCTGACTTCCTTGCGGGTGTGCCCACCCTGATGAAGAGCTGGACCCACCCGCAGACGGAGACGGTGCACTCCTACATCGGGGCGCTGATCAGCATGATCGTCCTGTTGCTGACGGTGGACCACTGGACGTTCGACGTGGTGGCGTTCCCGATTTTCGTGGTGTGCATGGCGACGGTGCAATCGGTGGTCGTCGGCCTCGAACCCGGCCCCCGCCTCCGTCGGATCCGGCATCCCGAGGGGGAGGCCGTTGCCGCGGCCGCTCCCGTGGAGGGCATGCCGCGTTAGCGGCGGTCTCCTGGTAGGAAGGCGACCACACCACCGCCCGAAGGGAGCTGTCCGTGCCACAGGCCAACGTCAACGGGATTGCGATCGAGTACGTCACCGAAGGCAACCCCTTCGATCCTGCGCTGCTCCTCGTCATGGGGCTCGGAGCCCAACTGATCACCTGGCCGGACGGGTTCGTCGACGGACTGCGCCAGCGGGGCTTCTTTGTCATCCGCTTCGACAATCGCGACAGCGGGCTCTCCACCACGTTCGAGGGGCTGCCCGACATCGGGGCACTGTTCACCGGCACGGACCTCTCGTCGGTGTCCTACCGGATTGAGGACATGGCCGATGACGCCGCCGGGCTCCTCACCACGCTCGACATCGAAAAGGCGCATGTCGTGGGCGCGTCCATGGGAGGCATGATCACGCAGGCCGCCGTCATCGGTCACCCGGAGCGCTTCCTCAGCGCGACCTCCATCATGTCCACCACCGGTGATCGCGCCGTCGGCGCCCCCACCGGTGAGGCGATGACCGCGCTGCTGCGACCGGTGGCCACCAGCCGGGAGGAAGCGATCCAGGCGAGCGTGGAGGGGAGCCTCGTCATCGGTTCGCCCGGATATCCGACCGACGAGGACATCCTCCGGGCGCGGGCGGCGGCCGCCTACGACCGGTCCTATCGCCCCGAGGGCACGGTCCGCCAGCTCGGGGCCATCCTCGGCTCGCCCGATCGCACCGAGGGGCTGCACGGGGTCGACATGCCCTTTCTGGTGGTACACGGGGAGGCCGATCCCCTCGTCACCCCCAGCGGCGGCGATGCCACCGCGGCAGCGGTACCCGGTTCCACGCTGCTCACCTTC
>DATBAO010000120.1:0-64729 GCA_036271495.1 Acidimicrobiales bacterium | reverse complement strand
AACCCTTCTCGGATTGTGGGCCCGTGTCGCGGCAGTGGGAGGGATGGCCCTTTCGTGCATGCTCTTTCTCACGGTCAGCTTTCACTCGTCGCCCTACTACACGGGGGCCGACATCGTCTTTGTCTTCGCCTGGATCCCGCTCGTCCTGGCCGGGTCAGGCGGCGTGCTGTCCCTCGACGCGGTCATCGCGGGCCGAGTGGCCGACGAGTACGACCTCGGTCCCGTCACGGTTGTCCCGGTGCGGTTTTCCGTCGTCCAGGAAGTCTGTGGCAACTTCGACCACGACACCTGCGCGGCGCGGGACGGGCGTCCCTGCGACGTCCGCCGCTGCCCGTTCTTGTCGGCCCAACCGCGCCCGCGGCGCAAGACGGCGGCGGAACGGGGCCTCAGCGCGATCGACCGCCGGACCGTCGTTCTCGGCGGTGCCGCCGTCGCCGCGGCAGCCGTGGTAGGTGGCGTGGTCGCCGGTGCCGCCGCGGGACTGGGGCGGGTCATCGGTGCGGCACCGAACCCCAGGAATCAAACTGTCGCCATGAGTCCCGGTCGCTCGAGCGGTACCACCACACCCGGGACGAGCCCCTCGACGACGACGCCAGCGGCGCCAGTGGCGCCGTCGACCAGCACGACCGAACCGGCCGGAGCCCGGATAGGTTTGGCCAGCGACATCCCGCTGGGAGGCGCGGGGAGTTTTACCGATCCCAAGTCGGGAGATCCCGCGCTGGTGCTGCAGCTCCAGCGGGGTCAGTTCGTGGCCTTTGACGCCGTCTGTCCCCACGCCGGGTGCACCGTGGGCTATTCCGCCGCGGACCACCTCATCGTGTGCCCGTGTCACGGCTCCGAGTTCGACCCGAGCACAGGTGCGGTCCTGCGATCGCCGGCGCCTCATGGCCTGACGCCCATACCCGTGGTGGTGGACGCCAGCGGCGAACTCCTCGTCGACGGCTGATCACCGCGGCGCTCTGCCCGCTGCGGCCGCCCTACCAGGGATTTCGTCACAAGGCAGCGCAAACAAGAAGGCAGCAACCCAGCCCGGCACCCCTAAAGATCCCCCCGTTGCTGCCGACACTCTGAACGGCGGATTCATCAGGGGGTATGCGTCGTGCCAGGTCGGCCGCGGGTCGGCCGGGAGCGCCGCGTGAAGGGATCGTGGGCATGGTCACCGAAGAGGAATGGCATGGCGAGATGGCGAAAGCCAAGCGTCTGCGGTTCGTCAGCCCGCTGGCCGGACTGGTCGTCCTCGGGCTTCTCACCGTGCCCGCAGTGGCCATCGGCCGCTCGTACGGATCGGGCGCCACCGGGTATCTGGTGACGGCGGCCGTCCTGTGCGCCATCCTCCTCCCGTTGATCTTCCTGCTGGTCATCATCAGCGATCGCCAGCAGAAGAAGACCGACGACAAGGTCCAGGCGCTCACCCGCGAGTTGAGCGAGGCCATCGAGGCCGCCGACCGCGAGGGGATCACCCGCGAAGTGCAGGGGCAGCGCCAGCGCTTCGAGAGTCGCCTGGCCAACGCCCTGGACATGGCTGAAGGCGAGCCCGAGGTCATCGACGTGATCGAGCGGTCCTTCGCGGCCGTGGTGCCCGACGCACCGGTCGAGCTCCTCTTGGCCGACAACAGCCATGCTCATCTCCTGCGCATGGCCGGCGTCGGGCCTGACGGCGAGCTCCCTTCGTGCAGCGTCGACTCGCCGGACCGCTGCCCCGCCGCCCGGCGGGCCCAGGTGCAGGTCTTCGGCGACAGTGACCACCTCGATGCCTGCCCGAAGCTCCGCAACCGGCCCCAGGGCCGTCTCTCCGCGCTCTGCGTCCCCGTCTCCATCATGGGGCGGACGGTCGGCGTGATCCACGCCACCGACAAGCCCGAGGCGGTGGTCGAGGACTCCCAGGTGCAGGACCTCACCACGCTGGCCAAATTGGCCGGCGCCCGGATCGGGCTGTTGCGGGTCATGGCGGAGACGCAGCTGCAGGCGTCGACCGACACGTTGACGGGGCTGATGAACCGGCGCTCCTTCTCCGAGAAGGTGGCCGCGATCCCGCACGATCTCCACCCCGTGGCGTTGGCCATGGCGGACCTCGACCATTTCAAGAACCTGAACGACACCTACGGGCACGAGACCGGCGACCGCGCGCTGCGCCTGTTCGCCCGCGTCCTGCGCGACGCGCTCCGGGGCCACGACCTGATCTCCCGCTACGGCGGCGAGGAGTTCGCCATCGCGTTCCCGGACTGCTCTGCCGTTGACGCCACTCGCGCACTCACCACGGTGCAGGCGCAGCTCGACGCCGCCATAACCGTCGGGGGGTTGCCCAAGTTCACCTCCAGCTTCGGGATCACCGAGATCGAGCCGGGAGAGGAGCTGGCCGCTGTCCTGCGCCGGGCCGATGACGCGCTCCTGCTGGCGAAGCGCTCCGGGCGCAACCAGATCGTCCTGCACGATCCGGGGACGGCGTCCAACGCACCCGAGACCAACGGGAACTCGTCCCACGCTGCGGAAGACCTGGTGCGGATCGAACGCATCTGAGTCGTCGCCTCCGGCGATTTCTGATGCTCACCGGGCGGCAACACCGGGCGGGATAGCGTCGCCCCGATGTCGGCCGTGCCGCTCCGGCGTAACCGCGACTTCGTGTTGCTCCAGACGGGGCAGCTCCTGTCGAGCGCCGGCACCCAGGCGACGGCCATCGCCTATCCACTTCTCGCCCTTGCACTGACCCACTCGGCGGTCAAGGCGGGACTCGTCTCCTTCGCCCGCACCGCTCCGATCGCCCTCCTGGCCATTCCGGCCGGTCTGGCGGCCGACCGCTGGAATCGGCGTGCGTTGATGATCGGGGCCGACGCGCTCCGGGCCGCGGCCATGGCCGGACTCGCCCTCAGCCTCGTCGTCGGGGACATCCCGTTCTGGGTCCTCCCGTGCGTGGCCTTCGTCGAGGGCATCGGCACCACCATCTTCAACGCCGCGGAGCCGGGCGCCCTCCGTGCCGTCGTGCCGACGGAGCAGCTGCCGGAGGCGGCCGGTGCGCAGAGCGGCCGGACCGCGGCAGTACGGATCGTCGGTCCGCCGCTGGGTGGGGCGCTCTTCGAAGCCGGGCGGGCCCTCCCCTTCGTGCTCGACGCCTGTTCGTATGCCTGTTCGACGGTTTCGCTCCTGTTCATGCATGCCCAGTTCCAGGAGGATCGACAGGAGGAGACGGGCTCCTTTCGTCAACGCGCCGCCGACGGGCTCTCGTTCATGTGGCATCAGCCCTTCTTGCGCACGACGGCGTTCCTCTACGGCTTGTTGAACTTCACGGCCTTCGGGCTGCTCTTTTGCATCGTGGTCATCGGTGAGAGCGAGGGGCTCTCGGGCGGCGTCATCGGCCTGCTGACCGGCGTCTTCGCTGCCAGTGTCGTCGTCGGGTCGATCTTGTCGCCGACCGTTCGGCGCGGGCTCTCCGTCCACGCCGTGCTGATCCTGGAGGTCTGGGCCTGGTTGGGCTGTGCGGTCTTCTTGGCCTGGCCCCATGCCGTCGTCCTGGCCGTCGGGCTTGTGCCGGTCGGCCTCGCGGTCCCCTCGACCGACTCGGTGGTGAACGGCTACCGGATCGCCGTCACACCGGATCGGCTTCTCGGGCGGTCCGAGTCGGTGCGCAGCGCGATCGCCCTGTCGGCAGGGTCAATTGCCCCGCTCATCGCCGGGTTCTTGTTGCAGCACTCGACGCCACGTTGGACGGTGGCGTGCTTCACCGCGTGGGCGTTGGGCCTGGCGCTCTGGGCCACGACCAGCCAGGCGTTGCGCGAGCCTCCGCCCCCGGTACCGCGCCCGGCAGCCGCCTGACGGCGCGGGCGCGGTCCGGTCGGTTTCGGCGCGTCAGACCGGGCGGGCCATAGTGTCGGCCTGCCATGTCGGGCCCTCCGCTCCTCCGCCACCACTCCGACGTCACGCCCGAGTGGCTGACTGACGCCCTCCGGCGGGCGGGCGCGCTGGCGGAGGGGGCCTCGGTGCGCTCCTTCGAGACGGCGCCGATCGGGACCGGGCAGATGGCGGACACGACGCGGTTCACGCTGACCCTGGACGAGCCCGGTGCCGGCCCGGCCAGTGTGGTCGGCAAGTTCGCCTCGGCGGACGACCAGAGCCGCGGCACCGGCCTGGCACTGCGGGCCTACGAAATAGAGGTCCGCTTCTACCGCGAGGTCGCGGCCCGCATCAGTGCCCGGGTGCCGGCGGTCTACCTGGCCGAGGTGGAGCCCGAGACCGGGTGGTTCACCCTCCTCATGGAGGACATCGCCGGCGGCGCCCAGGGCGACCAGATCGCCGCCTGCGACCCGGATGTGGCAGCGGCCGTTCTCGAGGAGATGGCCGGCCTGCATGCGCCGTGCTGGGAGGCGCCCGAACTGGAGCGCCTCGAGTGGCTGAACCGGCAGACCCCGGAGTCCGACGAGTTCCTCGTCGCGCTGGTGTCCTCGCTGCTCCCCGGCTTCCTGGAGCGCTACGCCGACACGCTCGCCCCGGAGCACCAGGCCGTGTGCCGCACCTTCGTCGAGCACCTGCCCGCGTACCTGCGCCTGCGCGGCGGGCCGCGCACCGCGAGCCACGGCGACTTCCGTCTCGACAACCTGTTGTTCCAGCCGGGGACGCCGCGGCCGGTGGTCGTCGACTGGCAGACCGTGGTCTGGGCCGGGGCGTCCATGGATGTCGCCTATTTCATCGGCGGCTGCCTCAGCGCGGCTGATCGGCGCGCCCACGAGCCCGACCTCCTGGCGCACTATCACGACGCCCTGTGCCGGCGTGGCGTGCACGACTACTCGTTGGAGGACCTGCGGGCCGACGCCCGGCGCGACACCTTCGCCGGGCTCCTCATGGCCATCGTCGCCTCCATGGTCGTGCAGCGGACGGAGCGGGGCGACCTCATGTTCCTCACCAGTTCGACGCGCCACGCCCAACACGCGCTCGACCTCGACGCGCCCGCCCTCCTGCTCGGCGCGTCGTGACCGAGCTCCTGGTGCTGTGCACCGGCAACGCAGCGCGGTCGGTCATGGCCGGCTTCATGTTCGACGTCCTGCGCGACGGCCGTCCCGGCGAGCCGCTCAACGTGGTCACCGCGGGGACCCACACCATCGACGGTCAGCCGATGGGGCTGCGGACCCGCACGGCGTTGACACGGCTCCCCGAGCTGGCCGAGACGGACTTCCGGCGGCACCGGAGCCGCCAGGTGCACGGCGTCGACCTCGTGCGCGCCGACATCGTGGTCGTCATGGAAGCCGACCATGTGCGCTTCGTGCGCCGCCAGTTCCCCGATGCGGCGGCGAAGACGGCCACCATCCGCTACCTGACCGAGCATCTGCCCCCGTCGCCCCCCGTATTGGGCGAGCGCGTGGCCGCGCTCGGCCTCGGCGAGGTCGAGCTCGACGACACCGAGGACGTCCTCGATCCGGCGGGACACGACGCGGACGTCTACGCCGCGTGCGTGGATGAGCTGTGGACGCTGTGCCGGACGCTCATCACCCTGCTCTGAGGGAGCTCGCCGTCCGATTCAGTCGGCGTGGACGGACCGCAGTCCGGCCCAGGCGAGGTCCGCCATGCGTTGGGCCAGCTTCTGCGCCTCCTCGTCGACCTCGGCGTCGGAGTCGGGCCGCTGGGCCATGAACCGGCGGCTCACGCCCTCCGCCATGCCGACGATGCCGTAGGCCAGCAGCCGGCGGTGGTCGTCGTCGAGCCCGGCATCGATGAGGGGGTCGATCGCCTCGGCGATGGCGTCCTCCACGGCGCGCAGGGCCCGGCCGAGCTCGAGGTCGTCGGCGTGATCCCGGCCGTAGAGCAGCCGGAACTCGGCCTCGTGGCTCACGACCAGGCGGAAGTAGGCGGCGAATCCCAGCTCGACCTGCTGGCGGGGGCCCTCGGCCCGCATGACGGCCCGCCCGATGGCCACCAGGACGTCCTGGGCGATGGAGTCGACCAGCTCCAGGTAGAGCGCGCGCTTGGACGAGAAGTGCTGATACAGGAGCGGCTTGGTGACCCCGGCCGCCTCCGCGATGTCGTCCATCGTGGTGGCGCGGTAGCCCCGCTGGGCGAAGAGCTCCAGCGCGACGGCGAAGAGCTGCTGGCGCCGCTGTTCGGCCGTGAGCCGCCTCGACGACGCCTGTATCGCACCCGGCATCGCCTCAGGTTACCGAACGGTCAGAGACCGGGAACGCGGCGCAGCACTCCGGCCAGACGGTCCGGCAGGTCGGCCAGGTTGAAATCGTCGGCCGCCACCCGCTGGTTGTGGTCGATGAGGCGCGCGTCCGGCTGCCCGAGCCAGCGCGACACCGGAGGGGCATCGGCCGCGTCGAACCATTGGAAGCCGAAGGCCGCCAGCTCGGCGGCTACCGGGTACGGGCCGATGGCCAGTGGCCGGCGATAGGTGGCCGACTCCACCGAGGGATTGCCGAAGCCCTCCCAGAACGAGGGGAGGAGCACGACGTCACACGCCGCGTACGCATCGGCAATGGTGCACCCGCGGCGCGGCGGGCCGAGCACCACGGGGCAGCGGGCCTGGGCAACCAGACGCTCGAGCTCGGGTCCGTAGCCGTCTTCGGCCGGGCCGAGGAGCCAGTAGGTGGCTCCGACCTCCTCCGCCAGCGCAAGGCCGCCCCCGACGTTCTTGCGCGCCAACGCCCTCGTCGGCTGCAGCAGCAGTGGCATCGCGTCGCCGACGCCCAGTGCGTCGCGCACGCCGTTGCGCTCGCCCGAAGCGGGCTGGGGGTCGAAGGCGTTGTAGACGGTCGTGGCCGCTATTCCGCGCGCCGCCAGCTCGGCACGACTGAGCTGGTTGATGGTCACGTGGGCCCACGCCGGATCGTCCGGTGGCGGCGGCAGGTGGGCCAGGTGGGGCCGTTGCCACGGCAGGTCGTGGTGATGCAGCACGGTCGGGCGCCCGGCGCAGGCCGCCGCCACCACGGCCGCCGCGCCTGGGTTGAGCGGAAGCGAGCAGAGGTTCTCCACGACGACCAGATCGGCGTCGACCAGCGCGGCGTCGACCTCGGCGCGTGTCGGAGGCTCGGGCGCGTCCATGGCCAACCCCGGTAGGACCGAGTCGACCGGCCCGGCACCGGCGACAGTGCGGATGTCCCAGCCGAGGACGCCCAGCGCACCAGCCCATTTCGCCGCCTCGATGGCGACCCCGTCCGCACCGCCGAGCCGGAACGAGACCACGCACGCCGTCGGCACGCACGAACTGTACGCGTGCAGGGAGAGCACGCCGACCCGTCGACTAGCGTTGCCACGATGGCAAAACGGGCACTGATTACGGGCGTGACGGGCCAAGACGGCTCGTATCTGGCTGAATTCCTTCTTGAGCAGGGCTACACGGTGATCGGCATGGTGCGCCGGTCCAGCACGTTGAACTTCGAGCGCATCGCGCACATTCAGGACCGGCTCGAGCTCGTGGCCGGGGACCTGCTGGACGAGGTGTCGCTGATCAACATCCTGCGCGACCACCGGCCCACCGAGGTCTACAACCTCGCCGCCCAGTCCTTCGTGCAGACCAGCTTCACCCAGCCCGTGCTGACCGGTGAGACCACCGCCCTGGGCGTGACGCGCATGCTCGATGCCATCCGCCTGGTCGACCCCGAGACCCGCTTCTACCAGGCCAGCTCCTCGGAGATGTTCGGCAAGGTGCAAGAGGTGCCGCAGAGCGAGTCGACGCCCCTGTACCCCCGCAGCCCTTACGGCGTAGCCAAGGTGTACGGCCACTGGATCACGGTCAACTACCGGGAGAGCTACCAGCTCCACGCCTCCTCGGGGATCCTGTTCAACCACGAGTCTCCGCGTCGCGGACTGGAGTTCGTCACGCGCAAGGTGACGCACGCCGTGGCGCGCATTGCCCACAAGCTCCAGGAGAAGTTGGCGCTGGGCAACCTCGACGCCCAGCGCGACTGGGGCTATGCCGCCGACTACGTCCGGGCGATGTGGCTGATGCTCCAGCAGGACGCGCCGGACGACTTCGTCGTGTCGACCGGTGAGACGCACGCCGTGCGCGAGTTGTGCCGGCTCGCCTTCGAGGCCGCCGGATTGGATTGGGAGCAGCACGTCGTCATTGACGAGCGCTTCCTGCGTCCGGCCGAGGTCGACCTGCTGGTGGGCGACCCCGGCAAGGCGCACTCGGTGCTCGGCTGGCGCCCCGAGGTCGACTTCCCCGAACTGGTCACCATGATGGTGAAGGCCGACATGGACCTGGTTCGCAAGAGCCTCAGGTAACCGGGGCCGCCGCGCTCCTCGCAATGTTCGTCCCCGCCGCGATCTCGGCCGATCCGGCCGGCGTCCTCGTCGCCTTCGGGGCCGGAATCCTGTCGTTTCTCTCGCCCTGCGTGCTCCCACTCGTGCCGGGCTACGTCTCCATGGTCTCGGGCCTCTCCGCGGCCGAACTCGAGGCCGGAGGCGATGGCGCCACACCCTCGGCGGCCCTTCGCCCGGTCCTGCGGGGCATCGGGCTGTTCGTGGCCGGCTTCACCGTGGTCTTCGTCGCGCTGGGCGCCACGGCGTCGAGCATCGGTCGCGTGCTCAGCGCCCACGAGGTCGCGCTGGCCCACCTGAGCGGCGTCGTCATCATCCTGCTCGGGAGCGTGATGGTGCTGGCCGCCCTCCCGTCCAGGGTGTGGGCCCACGCCGGCACCGGCACCGTCGGCGTGGTGTCGCGGGTGACCGGCGAGCGGCGCTTCGACGTGCGCCCGTCGCAACTGGGGGCCTGGGCGGCGCCGCTGATGGGGATGGCCTTCGCCTTCGCCTGGACGCCATGCATCGGGCCCGTGCTGGGCGTCGTGCTCGGGCTGGCCGCGCACAACGGCACGCTGCCGGGTGGCGTCCTGCTCCTGTTCGTCTACTCGCTCGGGCTGGCAGTGCCCTTCGTGCTCGTCGGCCTCGCCTTCGGCCGGCTGACCGCGGCCCTCACCCGGGCCCGCCACTGGATGTGGGCTGTCGAGCTGGTGGCCGGGCTCGTCCTCATCGTGTTTGGTGTGCTGCTCCTGACCGACAACGTCAGCTGGCTGTCATCGCAGGTCTCCGACCTCCTCAACAACCTCGGCCTGAGCCGTCTCTCCAAGAGCTAGCGCGCCTCGCCCAGCACGTCGCAGAACGTCCGGGCGAAGGTGTGCACGTCGCCGGGCCAGCGCGCCGAGACGTAGAGGCCGTCGCGCACCACCCAGGCCGGCCGCATGTCGTCCTCGCTGTCACGGGCGCGCCCGCTCGTCTTGCGCCGCCAGTCCGGGGCGCCCTTCTCCACGTCGGCGAAGTCGGCGGGATCGGCCAGCGCGCGCGTCACCTCCTGCTGCACCGACATGAAGCCCCAACGCTGCCCCGGCTCTTCGACGTAGGTCCGGTAGTACGTGGGGTCCCAGAAGCGCGTGTAGTGGGCGATGCCCCAGGCCTTGCTCTCGAGCGACCAGGTCAGCGCGGTGGTGCGCCGGCCGTGCAGCACCGAGTGTCCGGTAACGGGGTCGACGGCCCGCGCCGCCACCAGGACGCCGTGGCAGATGGCGCCGACCGGCTTGTCGGCCCGGAAGGCGTCGACGGCCATCTGCTGCACCTCGGGGCTCTCCAGATAGGGCCGCATCCCGGTCGCCCGGTGCCCGCCGGGCAGGACGAGCGCGTCGTAGTCGCTGCGCCGGGCGGCACCCCAGTGCTGCGGCGAGCGGAACGAGTCGTCGTGCAGCAATGCGGCGTAGGCGCGCCGGGCATCGGCGTTGGCCCGCAGCACGCGGCCCACGACGGTCAGCCGGCGCACGCCCGGGATGGCGCCCCAGGGGTCGAGCCCCCGCCCGGTGACCATGAGGTCGTCGGCTCGCCCCGGTTGGCCCGACGGCGTGGCGAAGACGACGTCATGCCCCGCCGCCGTCAGCACCCGCCAGGTGACGGCCACCTCGGTCGGGTCGAAATCAGTGGCCGGCAGCGGCATGAGGACGGTGACCATCGGCGCCAGAGACACTACCGACGAGCACCGGGTGACCCCCGGGGAACCGCGCCCGCTCGTGCCCCGAGCACGGCACGGGCGCCAGGGTTAGCGTCGGACAGATGAGCGAGGCTGCCACCGCCCCCACCCCGATCTTCTCGCCCGAGGACGGGCTCGAGGAGCTGTGGACCAAGGCCTATCAGGGTGAGGTCCTGGGCGAGCTGTTGTTCGGGGGCATCGCCGACCAGCTCGACGATCCCGACCAGGCCGCCAAAATGCGGATGCTCGCCACCCTGGAACACTGGACCAAGGAGGCCACCGCCCCCGCGCTCGAGCGGGCCGGCATCACGACCGAGCCGGACCCCGAGGTTGTCGCCACCGCCGCCGCGCTCTTGCCCGGTGCCCTGACGCTGACCTGGGCCGATCTGATGGCCACGATCGGCCCGATCACGGCCCAGTACATCCCCCTCTACCAGCGCATCGGCGAGCTGAGCCCGGCGGAGCGGGAGACGGCCGACCTGCTGGTGGCCCATGAGGCGGCCCTCCGGGACTTCGCCCGGGCCGAAATGGAGGGCGAGCCGAGCCGCTCCCTCGACCCCATCGCCGCACTGCCCCACATGCGCTGAGGTGCGCTGCGGCGGTCGTTTCGCCGCCCGGCCACCACGGACCGCCCTGGCGCCCAGCTGAGAACGTCGTCCGCGGCCCGACCCCCCGCTTGGAACCCTGGTACCCACCCCCCCTACCATGGTGGGGAAGGCCATGGCCCCTGTCGTTCACTTTCGTGCCGCGGTCGCACTCGCCGGCCGCTTCCCTGCCCTTGCCGGGGTCGACCTGTCTCTCGACCAGGGTGAGGTCGTCGTCGTGGTCGGTGCCAACGGGGCCGGCAAGACCAGCCTCCTGCGGGCCTGCGCCGGCTTGTTGCCGGTGACGTCGGGTGAGGCGACGGTCCTCGGCGTCGACCTGACCACGGACCACACCTCGGTGCGCCGTTACGTCGGGCTTTTGGGGCATGCCGCCCCGCTCTACGACGAGCTCAGCGCGGCGGAGAACGTCCAGTTCGCCGTGCGGGCCCTCGGCCTGCCGGTGGCGGGCGCCAACGAGGCGCTCGAGCGTCTCGGCCTCACCGGCCGGCTGCGCACGACGCCCGCCGGCCGCCTGTCGGCTGGTCAGCGGCGCCGGGTCGCGCTGGCCGCGCTGGTGGCGCGGCGCCCTGCACTGTGGCTCCTCGACGAGCCGCACGCCGGCCTCGATGCGACCTCGCGCGCCCTGCTCGGCCAATTGATCGCCGAGGCCATCGTCGATGGGGCGTCCGTGCTGCTCTCCTCGCACGAGCCCGAGCTCTCCGTGCCGCTGGCCGACCGCGTCGTGTCCATGGGCGGCGGCCGGGTCACCGGCGAGGAGCCGGGCGGGCGACGTGTCACCCTGACCGCGGTGCCGACGGCGGGTCCGGCCGCAACCGCACGCGCCGCGGGGGCCACCCATGTGGCATGACGCGGTGCTGGTCGCCGGCAAGGACCTCCGCATTGAGGCGCGCGCCCGCGTCGCCCTCTGGCAGGTCGTCCCCTTCGCCGTGCTCGTCCTCGTGCTGCTGGCCTTCGCCATCGGCCCGGACCAGGCGTCGTTGCGCCACGCCGCACCGGGCATCTTCTGGGTCGCACTCCTGTTCTCGACGGTGCTGGCCATTCAGCGCAGCGTGGCTGTCGAGTCGGGGGAGGGCACCCGCGACGGGCTCCGCCTCTCGGGCATCGACCCGGCCGGGATCTTCCTGGGCAAGGCGGCGGCGGTGGGGCTGCAGCTGCTGGTCCTCCAGTTGGTCCTGTGGGCGGGCATCACCTTCCTGTTCGACGTCCGCGTCCACGTCGTCTGGCTCGCCGTGACCGCCAGCCTGCTGGCCACCGTCGGCCTCGCCTGTGCCGGGGTGCTCTACGGGGCCCTCTCGGCTGGTCTGCGCGTGCGCGACACCCTCCTGCCGCTCCTCGTCCTGCCGGTGTTGGCGCCGGTGCTCCTGGCCGGCTCCAAGGCCTGGGAAGCCGCGCTCAACGGCAACGCCGCATCAGGAGGCCAGTGGCTGAAGATCCTCATCCCCTTCGCAGTGATCTACCTCGTCGTGGGCGTCGTCCTCTACGGCCCTCTGCAGGAGGCGGCGTGAGCGCGCTGACGGTGGCCCGCCGCCCGCGCTGGCTCACGGTCGTGGGCGTGCTCGGCGTCGTCGCCCTGGGATTCACGGTGTGGCTCGGGCTCTGGATCACGCCGCCGGACCGGTTCCAGGGGAACCTGGCCCGCCTCCTCTACATTCATCCGGCCATCGCCACGGTGGCGTTGTACTGGGTCGGCCTGGTGGCCGCCGGCGGCAGCCTGCTGTACCTGTGGCCCCGCACGCGCTCGTTCTTCTGGGACCGGCTCGCGGCGGCGTCAGTCGAGGTCGGTGCGGTGTTCGCCGCGTTGACGCTCGTGACCGGCGCGCTGTGGGGCCGACCGGTGTGGGGCGTCTGGTGGACCTGGGATGCCCGTCTGACGTCCACCGCGCTGCTGCTGCTCCTCGAAATCGGCTACCTGGCGCTCCGACGCGTGCCGGCGGAACCGGCGATCCGCGCCCGCCGCTGTGCCGTCGCCGCGCTGCTGATCGCCATCGACATCCCGATCGTGCACTTCTCGGTCGACTGGTGGAACACGCTGCATCAGGGTGGGACGTTCATCGATCCCGGCTTTCAGATCCACGCCTCGCCGTCCATGTCATGGACCTTCCTGCTCGGATTCATCGCGTTCTCCCTGATCTTCGTGTGGCTCCTCGGCGTCCGCTATCAGGTGGAGGTGCTGCAGGACGCGGTGGGGGACCAGGAGCTGGAGGTCTCGCTGAGCGAGCGCTGGAGCGAGGACACCGATCTCGTCGGCGCGAGCGCCAGCACCCCGGCACCGACCACGGGCGGGGCGGCACCATGAGCTACGTCGACGCCGGGTACGCCATCGCGCTGGCCACACTGTTCGTGTACGCCGTGACCCTGGTCCTGCGCCGCCGGCGCTGGGAGCGGGCGCTGCAGATGTCCGAGCCGGGGGTCGAGCCTGAGGGCGCGCCGGCCCACGGCGAGGCGTCGTGACCGAGACCACGACCGAGCCACCCCCGCCGCCCAGCCCGCCCGCGTCCGAGGTGCACCACGGCCCCGCCACGCCGCCGCCACGCCGGCGCCGCCGGGTCAGCTGGAGGGTCCTGGCCGTCTTCGCACTGCTGGCCGTGGCCCTCGTCTTCCTGCTCGTCGAGGGATTGGGCAGCTCGCTCGACTACTTCGACACGGTGAGCCAGGCCATGTCCCACCGTTCGACGCTGGGCACGCAGACCCTCCGCCTTGAGGGCGTGGTCGTCCCGAACAGCATCCACGCCACCGAAGCCGGCTCGGACTTCGCCATCTGCCAGGGCTCCGACGTCGTCCATGTCGCCAACACGGGGAGCCCGCCCGGGCTCTTCAAGCCGCGGGTTCCCGTCGTCGTGGTGGGCCATTTCACGTCGGTGACGTCGGACGACTTCGTGTCGAATTCCATCCTGATCAAGCACTCCAGCACCTACAGCGCCCAGTATCCGGGCCGGGTCAAGGCACCGACCGGACCCGCCTGCTGATGCTGGACGCCAACCTGGGGACGATCGGCGTCTGGCTGGCCTTCCTGGCCTGCCTCGGCGGCATCGTCGTGAGCATCATCGGGCTGGTTGCCCAACGGAGAGCGTCCGGAGCGGCCGGAGACGCGGCTCCACCCGCGCGCACGGGTGCCGATGCCCGGCTCCTGGCCCCGGTCATGTTGATCGGCGCGCTCTTCGCGACCGGAGCCATGGAGCACGCACTCGTGACCCACGACTTCTCGCTCGTCTTCGTGGCGCAGAACAACAGCACCGTCACCCCGTTGCTGTACTCCGTCACCGGCATGTGGTCCGCGCTCGCCGGGTCGATCCTGCTCTGGGGCCTCATCCTCTCGGTCGTCTCGACCATCTTCGTCTGGCGCTACCGCGCGCAGGCCAGCGACTCGGTCATCCGGTTCGCCACGCTCGTCCTTTATGTCGTGTCCGCCTTCTTCTTCGGTTTGATGGTGGGGCCGGCCAACCCCTTCGTGACCGCGCCGGGTGCGACGCAGGGCCTCGGTCCGAACTCGCTGCTGCAGGACAACCCGTTGGTGGCCATCCACCCGCCGCTCCTCTATGTCGGGTTCGTCCTCTTCACCGTGCCCTTCGCCTTCGCGATCGGCATGCTGGCCACAGGCCGGGTGGGGGACCGCTGGCAGATTGAGTGCCGGCGCTGGACCCTGGTGGCGTTCACGTTTCTGTCGGTCGGCATCGTGCTCGGTGCCTGGTGGTCGTACCAGGTGCTTGGGTGGGGCGGGTTCTGGGGCTGGGATCCGGTGGAGAACGCAGCGCTGTTGCCCTGGTTGTGCGGGACGGCCTACCTGCACTCGACCTTGGTCCAAGAGCGTCGCGGCCTCATGCGGGTCTGGAACCTCTCCCTCTCCATCGCCACCTTTGCGTTGACCATCCTCGGGACCTTCCTCACGCGGTCCGGTGTCATCAACTCGGTCCATGCCTTCTCGGAGTCGGACCTCGGGCCGTTGCTCATCGGGTTCTTCTTCGCGGTGGTCATCGTGGGTTTCGGTCTCATCGCCTGGCGGGGCGATCGCCTCCGCTCACCCGGTGGCATTGACGCCCCGCTCGGGCGTGAAGGTGCGTTCCTCCTCAACAACGTCCTCTTCGTCGGGTTCGCCTTCGTGGTGCTGCTCGGCACGCTGTACCCGCTCCTCTACGAGGCGGCGACGCAGCAGCAGGTGACCGTGGGCGCGCCGTTCTTCAACACCGTGGCGATCCCGGTCGGCCTGACCTTGCTCTTCCTCATGGCCGTGGCACCGGTGCTCAGCTGGCGCAAGATCAACGGCCCGGTGCTGTGGCAGCGGTTGGCCATCCCCGTCTGGATCGGCGTCGGCACCGTCGTGCTCTGCGTGGCCTTCGGGCTGCGCGGGTTCGCCACGCTGATCGGCTTCGGCCTGGGTGCCATGGCCGCGGCGACCGCGGCCCGGGCCCTCGTCCTCTCCGTGCGGGCGGCCCGCACCCGCCATGTCGGCTGGTGGCGCGGCCTGGTGGGACGGGCCAACGGCGGCATGATCGTGCACCTGGGCGTCGTGCTGCTGGCGGTCGGGGTCATCGCGGCGACGTCGTACCGGCACCAGGCTGAGCTGCCCATGCACAAGGGGCAGGTCGTGACCTACGACGGCCATCGCTTCCAGTTCGAGGGCGTGCGCACCGTGACCTCGCCTTCCCGGACGTCACAGCAAGCCATCGTCAAGGTGGATGGTGCCAACTTCTATCCGGCGACCACCAGTTTCGGCAGCGCCCTCTCGGTGGTGGGGACGCCGGCCATCGACTCGGGGCTCTTCGACGACGTGTACCTCACGTTCGACGCCGTCGGCGGGCTCGGGGCGTCGTCGGGGAACCAGGCCGTCGACAACCTGCCGAAGGGATCGGTGGCCATCGGCGTGGTGATCGAGCCGCTCGTGGCGTGGCTCTGGGCCGGCGGCCTGCTCATCGGGATCGGGGGAGCGCTGGCGCTCGTCCCGGGCTCGCGGCGGCGGCCCACCGATCCGGTCTCGTCCTCCTCGGACCTGGTGACCGGCGCCACGCCGCAACAGCCGCACGAGCGGGACTCGAAGCCTGAACCGGTCGGCGCACTCGTCGCCCGGGGCGTTACGGGCTCCGCATGACCCGGCGTCGCCGTCACGCCGCCCGCTGGGTGGCGGGAGGCGTCCTGCTCGTCCTGGTGGTGGTGGGCATTGTGCTCGCCACCCGGACCCCCCAGGAGGCGACAGCGGTCCAGAGCCCGCTTCTCGGCGAACGCGCCCCCGCCCTCACCGGGACCGATCTGACGACCGGCGATCCCGTCTCCCTGGGAGCCCTCCGCGGCCACTACGTCGTGGTCAACTTCTTCGCCAGCTGGTGCATCCCCTGCCAGCAGGAGGCACCCGACCTGTCCCGCTTCCACTTCGAGCAATCGCACGCCGCCGACGGGGCGGACATGGTCAGCGTGGTCTTCCACGACACGTCAGCCACGGCGCGCACCTTCCTGCAGAAGAACGGCGACCTCTGGCCCGCGGTCGCCGACCCGCACGGCACCATTGCCGAGCACTACGGCGTCACGGGGCCGCCGACCACCTTCGTCATCAACCCGGCCGGCCGCGTCAGCGCAGTGCTCGTCGGCCCGGCCACCCAGAAGAACCTCGATTCCTTCCTGAAGGCGGCCCGGGCGAACCAGGACAGTGTGTCGAGTGGCTGACCGGTCCACCCGCCTGCCGCTCTGGGTCCGGGTGGCCCTGCCCGTGGTCGTCCTCGTCGTCGCGCTCGTCGCCGGCAGCGGCGTGTTGGACTCCTCGCCGCCGACGGCGGGTCAGCGCGCCGCGGCAATCGAGACGGGCGTGCGCTGTCCGTCGTGCACGGACCTTTCCGTGTCGGAGTCGAACGCCACCACGGCCCTCGCGGTGCGTCATCAGATCGAGAGCATGGTGGCGGCCGGGAGGTCCGATGCCGACATCGATCAGGCGCTCGTCGCCGAATACGGCCAGACCATCCTCCTGGTGCCGCCCGATGCGGGAGGCGTCCCGCTCATCTGGATCATCCCCATGGTCTTGGGGGCGGGTGCGCTGACCGGCGTGGGCGTCTTGTTCTGGCGGCGCAGCCGCGACTTCGATGCCTTGCAGGCCGAAGAGGTCGAGGCATGACGGTCGACGGGTCACCCGCCACGGAGCGGTCCGATCGTTCGCCCCGCGACGAGCGTTGGTACCTGACGGACGAGCGGGAATTCCTGCAGCGCTCGCTGGCGGACGCCGACCGTGAGCTCCAGGCGGGGGACCTGTCAGCGGAGGACCATGCCGTCCTGGTAGGCCGCGATCGCGCCAGGCTGGCCGAGGTGGAGGAGGAGCTCGCGGCCCTCGACGTTGCCGCGCTGCCCTTGAAAGCGGCACGAACCGAACGCGCGCAGTCGAGCCAAGCCGAGCGCGCGCCGATGCCACTGTGGCGACGACTCGGCATCATCGGGTCGTGCCTCCTGATCGCTCTCGGCTGTGTGATTTTGGTCGTGCACTTCGTGCAGGCCCGCCAGCCGGGTCAGGCCTCGTCAGGCAGCGTGTCGGTGTCGCAGGCCCAGCTCATCGAACAGGAGCTGCAGCAAGCCGACGCGCTGAACCAGCAGGGGAGCAACAAGGCCGCGCTGGTCCTCTACGACAAGGTCCTTTCCGACGACCCGTCCAACCCGCACGCGCTGGCCTATGCCGGCTTCCTGCAATGGAACGTCGGGACCACGGCTGGCGTGCCGTCGCTCACAAGGGTCGGGCGTTCCGAGATCGAGACGGCGCTCAGGAACAATCCGAGTTATGGCCAGGCCCGCCTTTTCTACGGGCTCGTCCTCGAGAACCAGGATCACAACCACGCCGCCGCGGTGCAGCAGTTCAACGACTTCCTGGCCGACGCACCCCCGGCCTCCGAGCTCCCCAAGGTCGCCCCCCTGGTCCAGGGCGCTTACAAGGCAGCCGGCGTGGCCCTTCCCGCCCCGTTCAAGACGGCGACGACCGCCACCACGTCAGCTCCGTAGCGCCCGCAGATCGGCAACGACGCGGGGGAACTCCCGGGCGAAGGCGGCGCAGTCGGCGTCTGTCGTGGTCCAGCCGACGCTGACCCGGAGGGAGTGGCTGGGGTCGACGCCCATGGCCTCGAGCACGGGAGACGGTTCGATGCTCTCAGAGGAGCAGGCGGAGCCGGAGTGGACGGCGACACCGGCCCGGTCCAGCCCGATGAGCACCGGCTCGGCCTCGACGCCCTCGACGCCGAGGCACACGATGTGGGGGAGTCGCCCCTCAGCCGGCGGTCCGACGACCGTGACCCCCTCCACGGTCAGCGCCGCATCGACGACGGAACCGATCTGACGGCGCGCCGCGACGGACTCCAACGCCATCGCTTCGCTGCTGCCCTCGGCCAGCGCCGCTGCCGCGGCACCGAAGGCCAGGAGAGCCGGGAGCGCCTCGAGCCCGGCCCGACGGGCCCGCTCCTGTTCGCCGCCCACCAGGAGCGGATCGAATCGGCTGCCGCGCCGGACGATCAGCGCACCGGCACCGGGCACCCCACCAAGCTTGTGCGCGCTGACGCTGACCAGGTCGGCCTGCAGCGCCGCCAGGTCCAGTGGCACGTGCCCGCACGCGGCCGCGGCGTCCACGTGGACCGTGACGCCGGCTTCCCGGCAGAGCGCGACCACTTCCTGGACGGGTTGGAGCGTGCCGACTTCGTGGTTGCCCCATTGACAATGCACGAGCGCGGGCCGCGGCAGCGAATGTGCCTGCAGGCGCTCCCGCAACACATCGACCTGGAGTTGTCCGGTGCCGTCCACGGGAATGTCTTCGATCGGTGCCAGTCGGGCCGAGGCGTCACGGACCGCCGAGTGCTCCACGGCGGCGCAGAGCACCGGGAGGCCGGGGGCGGCACGCGTCGCGCCCCATACGGCGGCGTTGATCGATTCGGTCCCACCCGATGTGAAGACCACCTGACGGGCGGCCACCTGCACCAGGGCAGCCACCTCGCTGCGTGCCGCCTCGAGGGCGTCCCGGTTGACACGCCCTTCCTCGTGGACCCGTCCCGGATCGCCCGTCGGCAGGGCGGCCCACTGCATCAGCGCGGCGACGGCTTCCGGACGCGGCGGGGTCGTGCTGGCGTGGTCGAGATAGGCGCGCGCCACCGGCGGCTCAGGCGGAGGCGGCGCAGGTGTCGTCGCCCCGCGCCCGCGAGGAGAGGATCACCGGCAATGCCTGGCGCGACGCGCTGCCGCAGAGCCCGGCGAGCAAGCCTTTGACCATGCCGCGGTCCACCGCGCACAACACGGGATTGGTGCTGCTGGCATCGCCGAAGGGACATTGCTCAGCGATGACGGCCGTGGTCTCGCCCCGGTCCTCGGCGTGGGCGGCGAAGCCGTGGGCCGTGAGCGTCTCGGCCACCACGTGCATCGCGGCGCGCACCGTCCGCTGCCCCTCGCTCGGCGTCATCCGCGAGGCCAGCGAACGTCCGTATTCCTCACCGACGTGTGCTGCCATCGCTTCGGCCTCTTCCGGTCCGAGCCGCCGCATCGCCTCGCCGAGGAGGCGCATGAGCAGGTCGTCGCGGCGCTGCATCAGGCCGAGATGCAGCTCCTCCTCGACGCAGAAGTAGCGCTTGGACGGGCGGCCCGCCCCGCTGGCGTTGCGCCCGGTTTCGACCCGGACATAGCCACCGTCGACCAGCCGCTGCAGGTGGTGGCGGGCCACGTTGGGGTGCAGGGAGAAGGTAGCGGCCACCTCGCTCGCCGTCGCTCCGGGCACCGCACGCACGTGCAGGAAGATGTCACGGCGGGTCGGATCGCCGAATGCGGCGGCGACGGCGGCCACGGCTGCACTGAACCGGCCGTCGTCCGCACCGGCTGGTCCCTCAGCCTCCGCGATGATCGGAGCGGTGCTCACGCTGGGTAGTCTACCGAGGGATCAGCCCCTCCAGCAGGGGCGACGCGAAGGGCGTCGCCGTGTGCACGGGTAGCCCGATCCGACCCGAGACGAGGGAGTGCATGGCAGCAGACCAATCACAGCTTGAGGCCGCAGTGAGCGCGGTCCGGGAGCCGGAGATAGGCCTGACGCTTGGCGACCTCGGCCTGGTGCGATCGGTCAAGCCGCGCCGCCGCCGGGTGCAGATTGAGGTGGCCCTGCCCGTCGCCGCCTGGCCCGGCACGGACGAATTGGCCGAGGAGATCCACCGCGCCGCGGGCTCCGTGGCGGGGGCGGAGGAGATTGCGCTCGACTTCGTCGTCATGAACGACGAGGAGCGCGCCGAGCTCCGGCACCGGCTCCGAGGCGGTAGTGATGCCGACCCGGGTTCAGATGACGGCCACGGGCATGACCACGACGGCCACGGGCATGCGCCCGCGGCACCGATGCCGGCCTTTCTCGGACCGGACTCCAAGACGCGCGTCATCGGGGTCTCGTCGGGCAAGGGCGGCGTCGGCAAGTCCACGGTGACGGTGAACCTGGCCATCGCGCTGGCGCAGGCCGGGCATCAGGTCGGGCTCCTCGACGCCGACGTCTACGGCTTCTCGGTGCCGAAGATGCTCGGGACCGATCACGACCCGATCATCATCGGCGACATGGTGATCCCGACATCGGCCCACGGCGTCAAGTGCCTCTCCATGGGCTACTTCGTGCCGGACGACCAGCCGGTCATCTGGCGTGGCCCGATGCTGCACAAGGCGATTCAGCAGTTCCTGACTGACGCGTACTGGGGCGAGCCGGACTTCGTCCTCATCGACATGCCGCCCGGCACGGGCGACGTCGCCCTCACGCTCGCCGAGGTCATGCCGCGGGCGGAGATCATCGTCGTGACGACGCCGCAGGCCGCCGCGCAGCGCGTGGCCCAGCGCTCGGCGTTCGCCGCGCGGCGGCTCAAGCTCTCCGTGCGTGGCGTCATCGAGAACATGAGCTGGTTCACGGGCGATGACGACAAGCGCTACGAGCTCTTCGGAAGCGGCGGGGGCGCCACGCTCGCCGCTGACCTCGGGGTCCCCCTGCTGGGCCAGGTCCCGCTCGTCAACGCGGTACGCCAGGGTGGCGACGAGGGCCGGCCGGTGACTGCGGTCGACCCGGAGGCCGAGACGGCCCAGGCCTTCCGCTCCATCGCCGACAAGCTGGCGGCGCTCGGCCCGGCGCGGGTCTACCGACGGGAGCTCAGCCTGCGTTGAGGCGGCGGGCCCGGGCGGGGGTCAGTCCCCACTTGCGGTCGGCTGCCTCGCGGGCATTGCTGTGGAAGAGCACGACTTGATCGCGGCCTGACCGCTTCGCCTCGTACATGGCGTTGTCGGCGTCGCGCAGCAACGCGGCCGGCGATGTCGACCCGTCGGTCGTCATGACGACACCGACGCTGGCCGTCACCACGAGGTGTCCTCCGCCGACGGATACGGGGGCGCTGAGCCCGGTGCGGATGCGCTCGGCCATGTCCAGTGCGTCGGTCTCGTGGTCGACCTCGGCGAAGGCCACGAACTCGTCGCCGCCGAAGCGCGCCACGAGGTCGACGCCGCGGGTCATCTCGGTGAGGCGGTTGGCCATTTCGTGCAGGACCTGATCGCCGGCGGAATGATCCGCCCGGTCGTTCACGAGCTTGAAGCGGTCGAGGTCGATGAACAGCACGGCCAGCGAGGCCCGCCGGCGCCCCACATGGTGCATCGCCTCGTCCAGGCGCTCCATGAACATGGTGCGGTTGGCCAACCCGGTCAGCCCGTCGTGGGAGGCCTGGTAGGCCATCTGCTCCGCCATTTCGCAGCGCTCGATGGCCAGACCGACCATGCCGGCCAGCTGGTCGAGCTGGCGCAGCTCCTCGCTGCCGAAGTACGGCATGGACGAACTGATCTTCACGACAAGCGCGTGGGTGGCGCCGCTGGGAGTCTGGACGGTGATCCGCCGTTCGTCCCGGGCACCGCTGTCGCCGTGTGTCGCACCGGATTCGTCGTCATCGGTCCAGACCGGGTAGCGCGCGACGACCGTGCCGTCGTTGGCAAGCAGGGCCGCCCACGACGCCCCGACGACGGCACAGACGTGCGGAAGGAGGTGCTCGGCCACGTCACGCGAGTCGCCGGCGGACACCAGCTCGCCGATCGCACGGCGGAAGGCGTCGTCCTCCTTGCGGCTCAAGAAGACGCGGACGAAGGAAGGGAGGACCAGTGCCACCAGGAACAGCACGCCCGTGGCGACGGTCAGGGCCTGGGTGATGAGGTCGACGGTCGGCCCTTGGAGCCCGAGCGCGGCGACGACGACCTGAATCTCCAGTCCGGCCACCGCGATCGCCAAGAGGTGCATGCGTGACGCGGCGATCGGCGGCTCGCCGCGTCCGGCGAGAAACAGGGACACGACCACGTAGCCGCAGAGGAATCCGAACGCGACGAGGAAGGAGATCCGATAGGCCAGGTAGTGCGGAGGAGACGGGAAGCCCGGAGTCGGCAAGTACTGCAGCGTGAACGTGAAGAGCACGATGCCCACCGTGAGGACGACGGCCAGGTAGCGAACCGTGCGGCTCGGAACGCGGAAGGTCGCAGCGAAGCGGAAGAGGCAGTACGGCATGACGAGGAGCAGCGCAATGAGCGCCTTGGCCACGTTCTGGTTGGCCACCAACCCGGGGTCGATCTTGAGTGCCAGCGACAGGCCGCCGAGGATGGCGAAGGAAAGTGCGACCCAGCCGGCGCCGCGGATCCGGTGACGGACCCACTGCAGGGTCGTGAGCGCCGCCAGGAGGACGAACTCCACCAGTGAGACGTTGGACAGAACATTTGTCCAGTGGGTCACCCTGTGCGTCCTTCCTCTGCCGTCTCGCCCATATCGCCAACTGCTGCAGCAGGCTGCGCCCCGGGCGTGCCAGACCCGAAACTGCGCTGAAAGGGTACCCCTCGCTGGTCCGTTTCGCGAAACATTTTCGCCCTCTTTTTTCCGGGCCGAACCACTTTTGGGGAGCGTCCTGCCAGCTCTGTGCCACTCCGGGTCGCAATGCCGAGAGAGCGCCTGCCTCGGCACCGCAGGGCTGCATGGCCGCCGCCTGCCGCACGATGCCGTTCCCACGATACCGGCGCCTGTTCACGCAGCAGGGCGCGGTCGGGAGACGCCCGGGTCGGGCCGGCGTCGGCTGGGTACTGTGGGCCCGCGACGAGGGGAGGTGACAGGTGCAGGATTGGCCGCGGCCGGTGGTGCATTGGGAGATTGAGGCGATCGACCCCGAGCGGCAGCGGGCCTTCTACGCCGACCTCTTCAACTGGGACATCGGCGACGGGTTCATCATGGAGATCCCTCCGGGGATCGGTGGTCCCGAGCCAGGACCCGGCGGCCACATCCGCGGCAGCGAGCGCTCGGGCGTCACGCTCTACGTCCAGGTGGCCGATCTGCGCGCCTCGCTCGATCGTTCGGTGTCGCTGGGCGCCTCCATTGTGGCCGAGCCTTTCGACGTCCCCGGAGGCCCGACGCTCGCCGGCATCACCGACCCCGAAGGCAACCCCGTCATGCTGGTCCAGGCCTGATCGATGTCGATCGTCGAGATCACCAGGTTCAGGTTGGCCGAAGGCGTCTCAGACGAGTCTTTCCTTGCGCTGGACCGGCGCGTGCAGACGGAGCTCGTGCCGAACCAGCCCGGCTTCATGCGGCGGACGACCGCCCGCCACGGTGACGACTGGGTGGTCGTGACCCTGTGGTCCACCGATGAGGCGGCCGCCGCGTTCCAGCGCGCCATGGAGGGTCACCCGCTCCAGGCCGAGTTCGGCCTCGCCCTGGAGGCCGGCACGTTCCACCTGGCCCGCTACAGCACCCTGGACTGACGTGGAGCTGACCGAGCTCAAGGTGACCCGGTACGCGGTGGACGCCCATGTCGCCACCATCACCTTGCACCGGCCGGAGCGGCTCAACGCGTGGACCGGCCGCATGCATGCGGAGTACCGCTGGTTGTTGCAGCGTGCGGCCACCGATGCCGGGGTCCGGGTCATTGTCGTCACGGGAGCCGGACGCGGCTTCTGCGCCGGCGCCGACGCGCGGGCGCTGGAAGGGCATGTCGCCCGCG
The DNA here is from genome assembly GCA_036271495.1 of Acidimicrobiales bacterium. Taxonomy (GTDB): domain Bacteria; phylum Actinomycetota; class Acidimicrobiia; order Acidimicrobiales; family RAAP-2; genus Bog-473. Next base: position 41,225 of record DATBAO010000120.1, on the reverse strand, counting down.
GCGCGTACGACGACGGGCTCGACGACGACGTCGCCCGGCCGGGCTACGGCGTCCGTCCCGAGTTCGACGCCGACTTCGCCTCGCAGTTCGGCATCCCCAAGCCGATCATCGCGGCGATCAACGGCCCGGCCGCCGGGGTCGGGCTGGTGCTCGCGTGCTACTGCGACCTGCGTTTCGCGGCGCGTGGGGCGAAATTGACCACGTCCCATGGCCGGCTTGGCCTGCCGGCCGAGTACGGGCTGTCGTGGCTGCTGCCCCGCCTGGTCGGCGTCACCCGGGCGGCCGACCTGCTCCTGTCGAGCCGGGTGGTGCTGGCCGAGGAGGCGGAGCAGCTCGGGCTGGTCAACCGGGCACTGCCGCCCGAGGAGCTCCTGCCTTTCACCTACGAGTACGCCGGACGGCTCGCTACCGAGGTCGCGCCGTCCTCATTGGCCGTGACCAAGCTGCAGCTCTACCGCGACCTGCACGGCGACGTCGCCTCGTCGGTGCGCGACGCCAGCGCCCGCATGGCCGACATGATGAAAGGCGCCGACTTCGCAGAAGGCGTCGCCGCATTGACGGAGAAGCGGCCGCCCGCCTTCCCCGACGCGCCGGCCTGAGCCCGACTGCGGGCGTTCAGGCGTCGACGCCGGCCGGGAGCTTCGCCGGGTCCCAGCCCAGCAGCGCCACGGCCTGACGGAAGGCGAACCGATCCGTCATGCCCGCCACGTAGGTCACGGCGGCCCGCACGGCGCGCTCGCTGCCAGCGATGACGTCGGGGGAGTCCTCGTCTGCCGGGCCCTGATCCGTGATCAGGTGCGGGCGGTCCGAGAAATGCTCGACGAGGGCTCGCAGCACGCTGATCACCGCGTCGCCCTGCCGCAGCGAGGCATCCCGCAGGTAGATGCGCTCGTAGTTGCAGGTCCGGAAGGCCGCCAACGCCTCGGCCTCTTCCTCCTCCATGCCGATCTGACCGGTGCGCAGCGACGCCGAGACCACGCCGTTGATGAATGCTCCCAGCTGGGCGCTGCGCCGTTCGCCGCACAGGGCGCGGACTGTCAGGGGGAGCTGATGCGGGGCGACGATGCCCGACAGCACGGCGTCCTCCCAGTCGTGACAGACATACGCGATCCGGTCGGCCCAGCTGACCACCTCACCTTCGGGGGTGGAGGGCGCCGGGCGGGACCAGCTGTGATTGGCGATGCCGTCGACCGTCTCGGCACACAGGTTGAGGGGGGCGAGGGAGACCTCGGCGCCCCAGGGCGCGTGGTCGAAGCCGCCGGGCAGGTAGGGGTCCAGCGCGTCCTCGCTGGCGTGCCCACCCGGGCCGTGGCCACAGTCGTGGCCGAGCGCGATGGCCTCGGTGAGGGCCACGTTCAGGCGGCAGGCCCGGGCGATGGCCGTGGCGACCTGCGCCACCTCGAGCGCGTGGGTGAGGCGGGTGCGCTGGTGGTCCTGGGGGAAGACGAACACCTGGGTCTTCCCGGCCAGGCGGCGGAACGACGTCGCGTGCAGGATGCGGTCGCGATCACGCTCGAAGCAGGTGCGCCAGGCATCGGGCGGCTCGGGCTCGGCCCTGGTGCCGGCGTCGGAGGCGCGCGTCGCCCCGGGCGCCAGCAACGAGTCCTCGAGTTCGCGCCGTTCCGAGCGCCCCCGGGGCATGTCCTGCTGGGACGGTGAGCCGGGGTCGGCTTCGGGAGGCGGTCCCACACGGGCGTGCGAGTCGGCGTGGGCCAGGCGGGCGGGACCGGCGTAGCCCGCCATCGTCGCTGCCCAGCGGGCACTGCGATCCGTTCTCCCCACTGGGCGCGGGCCGTCCATGTCCAGCAGTCTGCCCGGTCGCAGTAACGTCGAGGTGGCCTCGGAACCTTCCGACAGGTCGAGAGGAGCGTGAGACCAGGTGGACGTGCGCATCGGCATCACCCACACCCCCAAGGAACTCGAAGTGGAGATGCCTGACGATGCCGACCGCGACGAGGTGGTCGCCGACATCGAGAAGCTGCTCAAGACGGGTGACGGGGTCCTCTGGCTGACCGACCGCAAGGGCCGCCGGGTCGGTATCCCCGTCGTCAAGGTCGCCTATGTGGAAGTGGGCGCTCCGGCGGGCGACCGCCGCGTCGGGTTCGGCGCCCCCTGAGGACAGGAGTGACGGCGGGACAGGCGCGCCGGCGGTGAGCGTGGCCCCGGACCTGTTGGACCTGCGCCTGGTGTTCGTCACCGGCAAGGGTGGCGTCGGCAAGACGACGGTGGCAGCGGGCCTGGCCCAGCTGGCCGCCGAGCGCGGCAAGCGGGTGCTGGTCTGCGAGGTCGACGCCAAGGGCGACGTCACGTCACTCTTCGAAGCGCCGCCGACCGACTTCACACCGCGGGAGATCGCACCCGGCGTGTGGTCGATGTCGATGGACACCGAGGCCTCCCTGCGGGAATACCTCAAGCTGCACCTCCGGATCCCCGTGGTGGGCCGGATCGGTCCGCTGGCCAAGGCCTTCGATTTCGTCGCCACGGCAGCGCCGGGCGTGCGGGAGATCCTGACCGTCGGGAAGTTCTGCTGGGAGGTCAGGGAGCGCCACTACGACCTCGTCGTGGTGGACGCGCCGGCCAGCGGGCACATCGTCGGGCAGCTGGCGGCGCCCCAGGCCATCAACGACCTGGTCAAGGTCGGGCTCATCCGGAGCCAGACCGACTGGATGCTCGACATCCTCTCGGACCCGCGCCAGACGGGGCTCGTCGCCGTCTGCACACCCGAGGAGATGCCGGTCAGCGAGACGCTCGAGCTGGAGCAGCGGGTGCGCGAGGAGACGTCGGTGCGCATGTCGGCTGTGGTCGTGAACCGTGTGCTGCCCGAGCTCTTCGGCCAGCGCGAGGAGGAGATCTTCGAACAGCTGCGTGCGCCGGAGGCCGAGCTGGTCCTGTCGGAGCGGGCCGGTGGCGACGTGGCCCCGGTGCTCGAGGCCGCTCGCCTCGCCGTGACCATGCGGCGCACGCGCTCCGCTCATCTGCAACGGCTGCAGGCCGGTTTGCCCGACGGCATGCCCGTGCTGTTGTTGCCCTACCTCTTCGTCCGCAGCTTCGGCGCCCGGACCACGCGTCAGGTGGCTCACGCGTTGGGTGAGGAGCTGGGGCTGTGACGGCGACGCCGGCGCCCGCGGCCAAGACGGTGGGCCAGCTACTGGCGGCCAAGGACATCGTGATCGCCTGCGGGCCGGGCGGCGTGGGCAAGACCACCACCGCGGCCTCCCTGGCGGCCACGGCCGTGGTCGAAGAGGGCGGGCGCGTGCTCGTGCTGACGGTCGACCCGGCGCGGCGACTGGCGGACGCGCTGGGGTTGAAAGGGATCGGGAACGACGAGGTCCGCATCCCCGACGAGGTGTTCACCGGGGCGGGGGCCCACCCCAGGGGCGAGCTGTGGGCGGCCATGCTCGACACCAAGAAGAGCTGGGACGACCTCATCCGCCGTCATGCGCCCGACGCGGAGACCCGCGAGCAGATCCTGGCCAACCCGCTGTACCAGAACATCTCGGGCCGCTTCGTGCAGTCGCACGACTACATCGCCATGGAGCGGCTCTACGAGATCCACTGCGAGGGGAAGTACGACCTCATCGTGGTGGACACACCGCCGACGCGCAACGCGCTCGACTTCCTCGACGCGCCGCAGCGGATGGCGGACTTCTTCTCGTCGCGCCTGTTGCGCTGGCTCATCGTGCCCTACCGGTCGCGCCTGGTGAACATGGCGTCGCGGCCCTTCTACCAGGTGGCCGACCGCATCCTCGGCACGCAGTTCCTGGCCGACATCTCCGAGTTCTTCATTCTGTTCCAGTCCATGTACGAGGGCTTCGTCGAGCGGGCCGAGGCGGTCACCCGTCTGCTGTCGGACCGCCGCACGACGTTCATGGTGGTGTCGACGTTGGAGGCCACCCCCGTGCGCGAGGCGGAGTTCTTCTCGGCCGAGCTCACGGCGCGCCAGCTGCACCTGGGTGCGGTGGTGCTGAACAAGGTGTTGCCCGAGTACCTCCGCGAGGCCAAGACCGACAAGCTGGCGCAATCGATCGCCGCCCATGCCGCCGAGCTGGGCGAGGGGCTCAGCGACGACCCCGTGCTGGCCGGCCGGGTGCTCGGGGAGGTGGCGGAGAGCTTCCTCAACTTCGGTGTGGTGGCGCGGCGTGAGGCCGAGCAGCAGGCGGAGCTCAAGGGGGCGCCCGACGTGCTGGTCACCGTGCCGTTCTTCGACGCCGACATCTACGACATGAGCGGGCTGTTGCGGCTGGGCGCGCTGGTCTGGGAGTAGCGGGTCCGGGGGGCGCCTACCATCGGTGCCATGGCCCAACTGATCAACGCAGAGGTCCTGGCGTATGCCGACGCGCACACCACGGCGCCACCGGGGCATCTCGAGTCGGTGGACGCCTCCACCAGGGAAGACTTCGCCGCCTGGGGAATGATGGTGGGTCGCCAGGAAGGCCGTTTCCTGGAGCTGCTGGTGTTCGCCACCCAGGCGACCAGCATCCTTGAGATCGGCACCTTCACCGGGTACTCGGCCATCGCCATGGCGGCGGGGCTCGGTAACGACGGGTCCATCATTTCGCTCGAGGTCGACCCGCACCACGCCCAGGTGGCACGGGGCAACATTGCGGCCGCCGGGCTGGAGAGCCACATCAGCGTCATTGAGGGGCCTGCGTTGCGCTCCCTCGAAGAGCTCCAGGGACCCTTCGACCTCGTCTTCATCGACGCCGACAAGGTCACATACGACGCCTACTACGAAGCGGTGCTGCCCAAGCTGGCGCGACACGGGCTGATCGTCGTCGACAACACGCTGCAGGGTGGCGGCGTCCTGGCCTCCGAGAAGGACCCGCACGAGGGCGCCCGGGCGCTGCGCGCCTTCAACGACAAGGTGGTCAACGACCCCCGGGTCGTCTGCGTGCTGACGACCATCAGGGACGGCGTCACGCTGATCCGCCGGGCCGGCTGACCGGCACGGCAGGGGAGAACGGCCGCCGTGCTCGACTATCACCTCCACCTCTGGCCGCACTCGGAGCACGAGACGCCACTGCGGCTGGAGCAGCTGGCGGACTACTGCGCCCGGGCCCAGGCGGCGGGCGTGACCGAGCTGGCGGTGACCGAGCACCTCTTCCGCTTCCGCCAGGCCGACGCGCTCTTCGGCGATTTCTGGAAGAACGAGCGGGTGCCGACGCGGTTGGCCGAGAACATGGCCGACTACTACAAGTTCCACGCCACGGCGGACCTCGACGCCTACGTGGCGTGCGCCCAGGAGGCCAAGGATGCCGGGCTCCCGGTGGTCATCGGCCTGGAGGTCGACTACTACGAGGGCCGCATGGATGACGTGGTGGACCTCCTGGCCGGCTATCCCTTCGACGTGCTCCTCGGCTCGGTGCACTGGGTGGGTGCCTGGCGTTTCGACGACCTCGACGATCCGGCCTCCATGGCCGAGTGGTCGGTGCGCCAGGTCGACGCGTGCTGGGAGGCCTACACCGAGGCGCTCGAGGAGCTCGCGGCGTCGGGCGCCTGCGACGTGCTGGCCCACCCGGACCTCATCAAGGCGGCGGGCTACGTGCCCGACGCCCCCGCCGAGTGGTGGGACCGCATCGCCGAGGCGGCTGTGACCTCGGGCATGGCCGCCGAGGTCAGCTCCGCGGGCTGGCGCAAGCCCGTGGGCGAGCAGTACCCCGCGCTGGGCCTCCTCGAGCGCTTCGTCGCCGGCGGCGTGCCCCTGACCACCGCGTCGGACGCGCACCGGCTGGAGCACGTGGCCGACCGGGCGGACGAGCTGCGGGCCGTGCTCGGCGCGGCGGGTGCCGGCGTGTTGCAGGGCTACCGCGGTCGCACCGCGTATGCCGTCCCCGTGTCGGGGCCCGCGGCGGAGGTGCGCTGATGCCCACGCCGGCCGAGCTGGCCCTCAGCCACACCGACCTCAAGCCCGAGGAGCTCGAGCACCTGCAGCGCCTGCTCGGGAGCTGGAGCGTCCTGGCCGACCTCTCCTTCTCCGACCTGCTCCTGCTGGTGCCGGTGCACGCGGCGGCGCTCAACGGCGCGCGGGGTGCGGGAGCGGGCGCTGCGGTCACGGGGGGCGACGAGGCGGACGAGGATCCCGAGCTGGTGGTGCTGGGTCAGATGCGCCCGAACAACCGGCCGACCCTGGTCGACCAGGACCTGGTGGGCCAGACCGTGAACGAGTCGCAGTGGACGCTGGTGGCGCAGTGCCTCCATACAGGCGAGATCGTGCGGGGCAGCATCCACCACCCCATCCTGGGCGAGCAGGTGCCGGTCGAGAACATCCCGGTCCGCTTCGACGGCCACATCATCGGGGCCCTGCTGCGCGTCTCGCTGGCGCCGCTCAAGGGTCCGACCAGCATGTACGAGCGCACCTACCTCGACGTGTTCGAACGCCTGGCCGACATGGTGGCGCAGTCGGCCTTCCCGTTCCCCGACGAGGACGTCGGCACCGAGGAGTCGCCCCGGGTGGGCGACGGGGTCGTCGTGGTGGATGCCGACGGGCGGGTGGAGTTCGCCTCGCCCAACGCCATGAACGCGTTCCACCGCATGGGCATCTACACCCAGCCCGAGGGACGCCGCTTCGGGGATCTCGATGTCGAGGAGTCCGCCGTCGAGTGGGCCCTCGCCACGGGGCGGCCCGTCGTCGAGGAGGTCGAGCGTCGCCCCGACGTCATCGTGCTCGTCCATTGCATTCCGCTGCTGTCCCACGGGGTCGTGACCGGGGCGATGATCCTGCTGCGCGACGTCACCGACGTGCGACGCCTCGACCGCTTGCTCCTCTCCAAGGATGCGGCCATCCGCGAAGTGCACCACCGGGTCAAGAACAACCTGCAGACGATTTCCTCGCTGCTGAGCCTGCAGGCGCGCCGGGTGGGTGACCGGGCCGCCCGGGTGGCGCTGCACGAGGCCGAGCGCCGGGTGCGCTCCATCGCGCTGGTGCACGAGATCCTGTCGCGGGACCCGAGCGACCAGGTGCCCTTCGCCGAAATCGTCAGCTCACTGGTGCAGATGGCGGAGGACTCGGTGGTCTCCTCGCAGCCGATCGTCATTTCGGTGCACGGGGACCTCGGAGACGTGGCGGCCGACGTCGCCACGCCGCTGGCCGTGACCGTGGCCGAGTTGCTGCAGAACGCCGTCGAGCACGCCTTCGACCCGGAGAACGCCGGAGGCCAGGACGGGGCGGTCGGGCTCGAAGGGGCGGGCGGAGGCGCCGGCTACGCGCCGGTCGGGCATGTCGACCTGACGATGGTCAACGACGAGTCGGCGCTGCGCGTGGAGGTGCGCGACGACGGGCTGGGGTTGCCCGAAGGATTCGACATCGAGCGCACGTCGAGCCTCGGGCTGTCGATCGTGCGCGACCTCGTGGTCAGTCAACTGGAGGGGACGATCTCCATGGAGGAACTGCCGGCGGCCGACGGGGGTGGGACCCGGGTCGCCATCTCGGTGCCGGTGCGCGCGCCCCGGTGAGCGTGGCGCGGACGGCCGAGGATCAGACGGCGACGCGCTGCGAGCGGCGCGCGGCCAACCAGGCCTTGCGCAACTTGCGACGCTCTTCTTCGGACGTGCCGCCCCAGACGCCGGACTCCTGGTTCGTGGCCAGGGCGAAGTCGAGGCAGGGCTCGAGCGCGTCACACGCGTGGCAGACGCGCTTGGCGGCGTCGATCTGGTCGACGGCGGGGCCGGTCGTGCCAACAGGGAAGAAAAGATCCGGTTCGGTGTTGCGGCAAGCGGCTGAGCGCCGCCAGTCGTCCGCGTCCCAATCAACGGTCCGGTTCCACATGAGAGCCATCGGAATGTGCCTCCACCAGCATTGTGATCCTTTTCACATGATCGGACCCAGATGGTGTCCGTCAGTGAAAAGCGGGTTAACGGGGAAGAGGGTAATGGTCTGCTCGCGCCCAGGCAAGGAGTTTTTGGTGAAAGTTCAGCCGCCGGCGCGGTGGAATCGTGACGGGGAGGTGTCGCTGCCCCTATGACCGCCGTCTTCGCTCACAGGGGTTGCACCCAGGGGTTCACCGAGAACACCATCGACGCCTTCGCCGAGGCCCGGCGCCTCGGAGCCGACGGCGTCGAGCTCGACGTGCGGCTCACGGCCGATGGCGCCCTGGCGGTGCACCACGACGCCGAGATCCCCGGGGTGGGCACGATCCCCGAGCTGGGCGTGGCGGACCTCCCCGCCCACGTACCCCTGCTGGCCGACGTCCTGGCGGTCTGCGAGGGCATGGTGGTCAACGTCGAGATCAAGAACGCCCCCCAGGATCCGGGGTGGGATCCGGGCGAGGCCGTGGCGGCACTCACGGCGGCGGCGATCGAGGAGGCGGGATGGACGGCGCGGGTGATCGTGTCGTCCTTCCAGGTGACCACGCTGCGGGCCGTGCAGGCTGCGGACAGCCGGCTGGGCCTCGGCGCGCTCTGGGGCTTCGCCACCGAGGCCGAGCCGGCTCTGGTCGAGGCGGCCGAGACGGGGTTCCGGGCCGTCCACCCTTTCGTCCTGTCGGTCACCCCGGAGCTGGTCGAGCGGGCCCACGCAATGGGGCTTGCCGTCAACGTCTGGACCGTCAACGCGGCCCCAGACCTGCGGGCCATGGTGGCGGCAGGCGCGGACACCGTGATCACCGACGAGCTCCCCGCCGCGCTGGCCATCGCCGCGGCCGCTCGGGGCTGACGGGCCCGGGCGGCGGATCGGCTCCGCCGTTGCGCCGGCAAAAGACGCTTGTCACCGGGCCGAATGGCGGGGAACGGCCCTGGTCCACAAAGATGGACCGCCATGAACGTCGTCGTATGCGTCAAGCAGATACCTGATCCGGCCGCCCCCGCCGCGCTGAATCCGGGTACCAACACCCTCGATCGGTCCGGCAAGCTCATCATGGACGACTCCGACAACTACGGAGTCGAGATGGCCCTGCAGCTGGCCTCGGGCGATGGCGACGAGGTCACCCTCGTCTCCATGGCGCCGGGCGGCGAGACCTCGGGCCTGCGCACCGGCCTGGCCATGGGTGCGGCCAAGGCCATCCTGATCAGCGACGACGCGCTGGCCGGCAGCGATGCCCTGGGCACCGCCCGGGTGTTGGCCGCCGCCATCGCGCGGGCGAACCCGGACCTGGTCGTGATGGCCACGGAGTCCTCCGACGGGTACACCGGCACGCTGCCCGTGCAGGTGGCCGAGCTCATGGGCCTGCCGTCGGTCACCTTCGCCAAGGCCATCGCCGTCGACGGCAGCTCGGTCAAGGTCGAGCGCCAGACCGAGGCGGGCTACGACGAAATCGTGTGCCCCCTGCCGGCCCTGGTCACGGTCACCGCCGGCGTGGTCGAGCCCCGGTACCCCTCCTTCAAGGGGATCATGGCGGCGAAGTCGAAGCCGGTGGACAACCTGACGGTGGCCGACCTCGGGATCGACGCCTCGTTGGTCGGTGCGGCCGGTGCCGGGCAGCAGATCACCGACGTGTCCGACGCCGAGGCCCGCGGCGCGGGAGAGATCGTGGTGGACGAGGGCGACGGCGCGCAGCGTGTCGTGGCCTTCCTCGAGCAGTTGAAGGTGGTCTGAGATGCCGATCGACAAGGTGTGGGTGCTGGCAGAAGTGGGCGACAGCGGGCCGACGCCGGTCACGCTCGAGCTCCTGACCGAGGCCCGTTCGGTCGCCTCGACGGTCGAGGCCATCGCCTGGGGCGCCGATGCGGCGTCGCTCGCCGGGCCCCTCGGGGAGTACGGCGCCACGACGCTCTACGACGTGGGCGACCTGGGCGGCACGCTGCCCGGTGTGCCGGTGGCCGCCGCGCTGGCCGCGCTGGTGCAGGGCGGCAACGCACCCGACGCCATCCTCATGCCCGCCACCTACGAGGGGCGTGACGTGGCGGGCCGGCTCTCGGCCAAGCTCGGCCGCCCGGTGCTGACCAACGTGACCGGCCTGGTCGAGTCCGACGGTGGCCTCTCCAGCCAGCACCCCATCTTCGGCGGCAGCCAGATCGTGACGGCGCGCTTCACCGGCGAGGGCCCGGCCATCTTCGTGATCCGGGCCAAGTCGTTCGCGGCCGAGCCCTCGGGTGGCGCCGCCGCCGCCGTCGTGGCCGCCCCTGTCCCTGACGTCGCGGCCACCAACACGGCGAAGGTCGTGGAGCGTCACGTCGAAGAGCGCAGCGGTCCGAAGCTCGACGAGGCGGCCGTCGTCGTCTCGGGCGGACGCGGGCTGGGCGATGCGTCCAACTACGCCCTGATCGAAGAGCTGGCCAAGCTCCTCAAGGGCGCCGCGGGCGCCAGCCGGGCCATCGTCGACGCCGGCTGGGTGCCCTATTCGCACCAGGTCGGGCAGACCGGCAAGACCGTCAAGCCGACCGTCTACATCGCATGCGGGATCTCCGGTGCCACCCAGCACCTGGTCGGCATGAAGGGCTCCAAGAACATCGTCGCCATCAACAAGGACCAGGAGGCGCCGATCTTCTCGGTGGCCGACCTGGGGATCGTGGGGGACGTGCACAAGGTGCTCCCGGCCCTCATCGAGGCGTTGAAGGCCAAGGGCTGATCCTGTCCCGCCCGGGGTCCCGGGCCCCGGGTCACAACCCGGGATGGGGATGTGCACGCCCGGAAGGGGCGACCGGCAGTACATTCGGCGCAATCCGCTGATCGCTCCCGATGCTCTTTCCCACAATCGACTTCGCAATCTTCTTTGCCGTCGCCTTCACGGTGAACTGGCTCCTCGACCCCTACGCGGGTTGGTGGAAGCTGTCCATGATCGGGCTGAGCTACGTGTTCTACGGCTGGGTGGGCTGGAGCTACTGCCTGCTCCTCCTCCTCACGACGGCGGTGGCCTTCGTCGGCGGGGCCTGGGTCAACGCCACGCAGAACGAGCGGGCCCGGCGCATCGCCATGGGCGTGTCCGTCGGCCTGCTGCTGGCCATTCTGGGCTGGTTCAAGTACTTCGGCTTCGTCTCGGTGAACCTCGACAACCTCACGCACGCGCTGGGGCTGGGCCGCGCCGTGCCGCTCTTGCAGGTAGGGCTACCCATCGCCATCTCGTTCTTCACCTTCATGGCGATCAGCTACGTCATCGACATCTACCGGCGCCAGCTCGAGCCGGCCAAGCCGCTGGACTTCGCGGTGTACATCTCGTTCTTCCCCCACCTGTTGGCCGGGCCGATCGTGCGCGGGAACGAACTGCTGCCGCAGATCCGCCGTCGCCGCGACCCCAACTCGGTGGACTACTCGCGCGCCTTCTGGCTCATCCTCGCCGGCCTCTTCAAGAAGGTCGTGATCTCCTCGTACGTCTCGAGCGCCATCGTCACCCCGGTGTTCACGTCACCCACCCAGCACTCGGCTCCCGAGGCGATCTTCGCCGCCTGGGGCTACGCCGTGCAGATCTACTGCGACTTCAGCGGGTACACCGACATCGCCATCGGGCTGGCCATGCTGCTGGGCTTCCGCTTCCCGCAGAACTTCGACGCGCCGTATACGGCGCGCAACCTGCAGGACTTCTGGCGTCGTTGGCACATGACGCTGTCGCGCTGGCTGCGCGACTACCTCTACATCCCGCTCGGCGGCAGTGCCAACGGCCAGGCCCAGACCATTCGCAACATCATGATCACCATGGTGCTGGGCGGCTTGTGGCACGGCGCGGCCTGGACGTTCGTGATCTGGGGAGCCCTGCAGGGAGTGGGCCAGAGCTTCGGGCACCTGCGCCGGACCAGCCGGGAGCGCCGCGGGCTGCCCGGCGTCGCCGACGGGCCGGTGCGGGAGTGGGTGCAACGGTTCCTCACCTTCCAGTACGTCTGCCTGGGCTGGGTCTTCTTCAACGCCACCGGCACGTCCCAGGCGTTCGCCGTCCTCGGCCGCCTCTTCAGCGGCTGGGGTGAGGCGTCTCCCTTGGTGACGCCGCTGCTTATCGTGACGGTGCTCGGCACCATTGCCCTGCAGTACGTGCCCCCGCTGCGGGTGGACGGCCTGCAGGCGGCCTTCTCCCGCCAGAAGACGGCCGTGCAGGTCGGCCTGCTCGGTGTCGCCCTCCTCGGTGTCACCACCTTCGGACCCGTCGGCGTCGCGCCCTTCATCTACTACCGGTTCTGATGTCCGACGAACGCATACCCCCGCACCACGTGGACTGGGAGACGCCCGAGCAGTTCGCGGCGCGCCCGCATGCCGAGCTGCCCGCGCCCGAAGACGGCCGGGAACGCGCGCCATGGCCGCGCGTGCTGGGAATCGCCGCCGCCGCCTTCGCGGTGTGGTTCCTGCTGTTCGCGCCCACGCTGCAACACAACGCGCAGGTGTCGCCGGTCGGGACGCGCCGGACGATCAGCCTCGACATCACCGGGCCGGTGGCAGCGCTCAGCCGCGGGCTGCAGCTCTCGCGCATTGTGTCGGTGACCGGACGTTCGAACCGCCTGCCGGGAGGGACCGTCGGGCTGATCACCTCGGGCCCACGCCCGACCACCACGTCCACGACGACGAAGCCCGGGGCCGCCACGGGCCCCGGTGCGACGACCACCACGACCGCGCCGCCCGACCCGAAGGAGCCGACCGCGGCCGCCCCGCTGCGCGCACTGATCGTGGGTGACTCCATCGGCCTCGACCTGGGCGGGCCCTTGCAGGCGGACCTGGCCGGCACCGGAGTGGTCAGTGCCGCGCTCGACGCCCGCGAGAGCACCGGGCTCACCAGACCCGACTACTTCGACTGGCCGGCCGAGCTGGCGGCGGACGTCAAGACGGCGCAACCGCAAGTCGTCGTCATCATGATGGGCGCCAACGACGCGCAGGACTTCCTCGGCCCGCCCGACGTGCCCTACACCTCGCCGCAGTGGAACACGCTGTACGCCCAGCGGGTGGCCAAGTTCATGCAGATCGCCCAGAGCGGTGGGGCCACGGTGGTCTGGGTGGGCATGCCGCCCATGCAGAACCCCGGCCTCAACGCGCAGATGTCCGACGTCAACGCGGTGGTCCAGCAGCAGGCGGCCCAGGCCAAGCCCCCGGTGACCTACGTCAGCACGGATCACACGCTGGGCACGCCGCAGGGGGGCTACACGCCCTTCATCACCAACGGTGCCGGCCAGGTCGTCAACGTCCGCACGCCCGACGGCACCCACCTGACGCCGGGTGGCGGCCAGGTCGTGGCACAGCAGGTCATCGCCGAACTGCAGACGCTCGGCTACCACATCCCCTGACGCCCGGGCTCGCCGGCGACGCCGTCAGCCCGGTGGCGAGGCCCCTTCGAGCGCGACGTCCGCCGGGGCCGGGGTGGCGCCGAGGCCGGCCCGCCGCGGCCGGAGGTAGGCGAGCCAGATGGCGGCGGTCGCCACCAGCACGGCGCCCAGCGTCCAGCCCAGCGCGGTGGTGCTGAGACCGACGTACTTGAGCCCCGAGGCGAAGATCACGAAGGTGATCACCGGACGGATGTAGCGGTCCGGGGCCCGTGAGGAGATCAGCGAGCCGACGAGGACGGCGGGCACGCTTCCGATCACGATGGACGTGGTGACGGAGAACTCGACGTGGCCGAAGGCCAGTGCCCCGAGTGCGGCCGCCAGCGTCAGCGGGACGGCCTGCGTCAGGTCGGTGCCGACGAGCTGGTTGGCCCCGATCACGGGATACAAGAAGAGCAGGAGGACGATCATCAGCGAGCCCGAGCCCACCGAGGTCATGCCGACGACGAAGCCGCCGAGCAGCCCGATGGCCACGGTGGGCAGCGGCCGCACGACCAGCTGGCCGATCAGCCCCTCGCGGCTCTGGCCCGAACGACGGTCGAGCCCGGAGCGCAGGACCATGGCGAAGGCGCCGAGCAGGAGGGCAACGCCGAGAAAGATCTCGATGTTGTTCTCGGCGCCGGTGGAGTTGCCCAACAGATGGAGCACGTAGGCGCCGAACAGGGCGGCGGGGACGGATCCGAGGACCATCCATCCGACCAGCGAGTAGTTCACCGTCTTCTTGGTCATGTGCACGATGGCACCCACCGGGCGCATCAGCACCGCCGCCACCAGGTCGCTCGAAATGGCGGTGGACGGCTTGACCCCGAAGAAGAGGATCAGCATCGGCGTCATCAACGCGCCGCCGCCGGCGCCGGTCATGCCGACCAGGAAGCCCACCAGGGCGCTCCCGAGGACGATGTAGGGGTCAATCGACATGGTGGTTCCCGCGCGGTCAGCCTGTGGCCCCGGTGGATGTCCCGGAGCCATGGATCACAGTGATTTAAGAATACCTATGGAAGAAGTCATCTATTCGTCGTGCCCCTGACCTCGGCGTTCTCCGTGCGGACCCACGCAGGGCTCAGACCAGCGGCCAGGGGTAGGGAGGCCAGTCGCCGTCGTCGACCAGCTCGGGCAGGGCCTGCAGGCTGAGCAGCCAGGCCAGCCGGTCCATGGTGGCGGCCAACTCGTCCGGTTCGAGCAGGGCGCACAGCGCGTCGGGCGCCCCATCGCGGGCCAGGCGGGCCAGGTCCGCCTGGACGCCGGCCTCCAACCGCTCCCCGCCGAAGTCCCAGATCACGGTGCGCAGCTTGTCCTGGGTGTTGAAGCAGAGCCCGTTGTCGATGCCCCACAGCCGGTTCTCGGCCAGCAGGACGTGGCCGCTCTTGCGGTCGGCGTTGTTCGCCACGACGTCGAAGGCGCAGAGTTGCATGAGCACGGGGTGCCATTTGGGCTCGTCGCGCAGCGTGAAGTAGTGCGAGGTGCCGTCCTCGTGGACGAAGCGCTGCACGGACCCGGGCCCGAACGGGCCCTCCGGCCGCTCGACGGTCTCGGGCACCAGGCCCCACCCGAGCGTCTCCGAGAGGACGTAGGCGGCCACCTCGCGCCGGAAGAGCCCGCCGGGGAAGTCCCAGAGGGGGCGCTCACCCTTCAGCGGCTTGTAGACGGCGAGGAGCTCCTCGCCCTGCAGCCGGCAGGTGACGAGCAGCGTCGCGTTCGAGCTCCCGGCGATGCGGCCGTGGACCTCCATATCACCCTCGACGAGGACGCGCTCGACCTCGGGGTCGGACACTGCAGCTAGGTCACCGGTGGCCGGTGCCCGTTGGTGCGCGGGCAGTCGTGCCCGGCCGGGTCCAACGGGAGCGAGCACAGGGGGCAGGGGGGGCGGCCCGCTTCGACCAGGCGGGTGGCGTGGATGGCGAAGGCGGCGGCCTGCTCGCGGGTGAGGGCGACGCGGAGCACGTGCCCGCTCTCCATGTCCTCGTCCTCCTCGTCCTCGTCCTCGACGCCCACCTCTTCGAGCACCACGATGACGCGATCGAGCTCCTCGTCGTAGGAGACGCCGATGGTGCCCACGACCCACTCGAAATCCTCGGTGCCGTAGAAGGTCAGGTCGTCGGGCAGGTGGCCGGGACGCCCCAGCTCCTTGACGATCCGTCCGAGATAGCCGGCCAGCACGCCCACCTGCTGCTTCTCGACCTTGACGGTCGTCTCGGACAGTCCCTGGCGGCAATAGAACAGGAACAGCCGTTGGCCCACCTCGCCCACCACGCCGACGGTGCAGTGGTCCGGTGCGTCGAAGTCGTACTCGTCGCTCACCGCGGGCGTCTCCTCACGACAGCGCCAGCTCGTTCAGCGTGCCTGTCGAGTTCATGCACAGCACGACAGGCCCGCCGGCCGTGAAGAGGAGGGCGGAGATGGAGCAGGGCGAGATCACCAGTCGCTGCAGCAGGTCGAGTGGCAGGCCCGCCGCCGCCGCCAGGATCGCCTTGATCGGGTCCGCGTGGGAGACGGCGACGATGGTCTCGCCCGGGTGGTCGGCCACCAGGCCGAGGACCGTGTCCATGGAGCGCAGCGACATTTCGGCGAAGGACTCGCCGCCGGGGAAGCGGAATCCGCTGGGCCAGCGCTGCACCGTGGGCCATTGCGGGTCCCGGTACAAGCGGGTCAGGGGCTTCTCGGTCCAGTCGCCGACGTCGACCTCGACCAGCCCGGGGGCGGTGCGCACGCGCAGGCCGAGCGCCCGGGCGATGGGGGCCGCGGTCTCACGCGTGCGCTCGAGTGGCGAGGCGTAGACGGCGGTCGGGGGCTTGGCGAGCCCGGCGATGCGGTCGGCCGCCGCGGTCGCCTGCACGACGCCTTTGTCCGCCAGGTGCAGGCCAGCGGCCTGACCGGGGAGCATCTTGCCGGTGGTGGGGGTGACGCCGTGGCGGACCAGCAGGACGACCGTCGGCGCAGGCGCCTTACGGCCGCGCCGCGCCGGCGTGCGGGTCGAGACGGAACGGGCGGTCGGGGACACGATCGCCCATCGTAGGCTCTGCGCCGTGGGGTCAAACCGTGGCCGGCGTGATGCTCTGGCCGCGGTGCAACGGGACGTGGCGGACTGCCGGCGCTGTCCCAGGCTCGTGAGCTGGCGGGAAGAGGTGGCCCGCACGGGGCGGGCCTCGTACGCCGGCCAGGTGTACTGGGGACGTGGCGTCCCGGGCTTCGGCGATCCGGCCGCCGCGCTGGTGCTCGTCGGCCTGGCGCCGGCCGCGCACGGCGCCAACCGCACCGGCCGGATGTTCACGGGCGACCGCTCGGGTGACTGGCTCTTCGCCGCCCTCTCCCGCGCCGGCTTCGCCTCGCAGCCGACCAGTACGGCGCGCGACGACGGCCTCCAGCTTCACGACGCCTACATCACGGCGACGGTGCACTGCGCGCCCCCGGCCAACAAGCCCACTCCGGCCGAGCGCGACGCCTGCGCGCCGTACCTCGTCCGTGAGCTGGCGCTCCTGGGCGACGCCGTGGTCCTGGTCGCGCTGGGGCAGTTCGCCTGGCAGGCCGTCGCCGCGCACTACGCCCTCCGGCCGCGTCCGGCCTTCGGGCACCTGGCCGAGTGCCCGCTGCCGGACGGGCGGACGCTGCTCGGCTCCTACCATCCGAGCCAGCAGAACACGTTCACGGGCAAGCTCACGGTGCCGATGTTCGACGCCGTCTTCGCCCGCGCCGGCGTGCTGATCGCCGCCCGTCAGGAGACGAGGTCGTAGAGGAGCCGGAAGAACCGGATGCGCCCGGGGTCGGGGGCGATGCCGTAGCTCTCGTAGAAGAGCGCTTCGAGGTCCTCTCCGAAATTCCAGCCGACGCTCCAGGCGCCGACGGCGACGTCCCACCAGCGGTCGGCCACACCCAGCTCGCCGAGGTCGACGAAGCCGGTCACCCGCCACTCCTGCAACAGCATGTTGGGCGGGCAGTAGTCGCCGTGGCACACGACCAGGTCCTCGTCGAAGGGGACAAGAGCCTCCAGCTCGGCCAGCGCCGCCGCCGGGGTGAGGTCGGCGTGCTGCGCGTGGAAACCAGCGGGGTCGATGTCGTCGGTCCTGACCCGCTCCTCGACGTGCGCCAGGGCGCGCCCGACGTCGAAACGGAAGGGGCACCACTCTTCGCCGACGGCCTCGTGGAAGGCCTGCAGCCCCCGGCCGAGGGCGCGCACCAGCGCGGGGAGGTCGGAGCTCCAGGCCGCATGGGTGGCGTCCCGCCCCGGCAAGGCCTCGGTGAGGAGCACAGTGGCCGTTCCGACCTCCTCGAGGGCGACGACCGTGGGGACCGGCAGGTACGGGGCGGCCCAGATCATGCGCTCGTGCTCGTGGCGCAGGGTCGGGTAGCGCGCCGCGCCGGTGGCCACCTTGGCGAAGCGCACCGCGCCCGCCGGCGACGTGAGACGCCAGGTCGTCAGGTCGGGGACGAGGCGGTAGGCCAGCGTGGC
Source organism: Acidimicrobiales bacterium (assembly GCA_036271495.1). Lineage (GTDB taxonomy): Bacteria > Actinomycetota > Acidimicrobiia > Acidimicrobiales > RAAP-2 > Bog-473. The sequence goes on along the minus strand of DATBAO010000120.1, from coordinate 23,614 downwards.
CGCCCAGCCCGGGGCGACGGCCTCGAGCTCGGGCGGTGGCGGGGGCGTGTCGGAGGGGGACGGCACCGCTGCCGAGGGTAGGGGGTCGGGGGCCGAGCGGCTACCGTCTCGCCGACAACGCAGGGAGGACGGGGTGCCGCAGCCGAACGACGTGACGCCGTGCGACGCAAGTGAGATCAGCCGCTGGGACGACACGGCCGACGTGATCGTGGTCGGATTCGGCGCAGCCGGGTCGGCGGCGGCCTTCACGGCGGCGGACGGGGGGGCCCAGGTGCTGGTGACCGAGCGGACCGGCGGTCCCGGTGGTGCGGCGGCGCTGGCCGAGGGGATCGTGTACCTCGGCGGGGGGACGCCGATTCAGACCGCGTGTGGCTTCGAGGACTCCCTCGACGACATGTACCGCTACATGATGGCGGCCTGCGGTCCCGACCCCAACGAGGCCAAGATCGCCCGGTACTGCGAGGAGAGCCTGGGCCACTTCGACTGGCTCGTCGCCCGGGACGTGCCGTTCGACCCGACGTTCTGCGCCGACACCTCCATGGCGCCCGAGGGGACCGAGGGCCTTGTCTACTCCGGCGGGGAGGACGCTTTCCCGTTCAACGCCATTGCGCGCCCGGCGCCCCGCGGCCACCTGGCCAAGACGAAGCGCTCGACCGGCTGGCTGCTCATGCAGCACCTGGCCGCGGCCGCCACCGGTGCCGGCGCCGCTGTCTCCACCGACACCCGGGTCGACCGCCTGGTGTGCGACGAGGGTCGTGTCGTCGGTGTGCAGGCGCAGCGGTTCGGGGAGACGGTAACGCTGCGGGCCCGCCGCGGTGTGGTGCTCACGGCGGGCGGCTTCATCTTCAACGACGACATGCTGCGCCAGCACTGTCCGCCGCTGGCCCGCGGGACCTTCAAGGTGGGCACCGAGGGCGACGACGGGCGCGGTATCCGCATGGCGCAGGCCATCGGCGCGTCCGTGCGCAACATGTACGCGGGTGAGGTGTCGTTGCCCATCACGCCACCGCGCACGCTGATTCACGGCATCCTCGTCAACGGCCAGGGGCAGCGCTTCATCAACGAGGACACCTACATGGGCCGGGTCGGCCAGTCCGCGCTCTACGAGCAGGACGGTGAGGTGTACCTCATCGTCGACGAGGCCTCCTACGAGGTGAACTGGATGGGCCTGGCCGCTACCTGGGTCTGCGAGACGGTGACGCAACTCGAATCCGAGATCGGACTGCCGGGCGGCTCGCTGCAGAGCACCGTCGACCTCTACAACCGGCACGCGGCGACGGGGGAGGACCCGCTCTTTCACAAGGACGCGTCGTGGGTGCGCCCCCTGGTACCGCCGATCGGGGCGGTCGACCTCCGTATCGGTCCGGCGCCCTACGCGCCGTTCACGCTGGGCGGCCTGGAGACGACGGTCGCCGGCGAGGTCTGCGACCTGACGGGAACGCCGATCGGGGGCCTCTTCGCCGCCGGGCGCACCACGTCGGGGGTGTGCTCGTTCGGCTACGCCAGTGGGCTCTCCATCGGGGACAGCACACTGTTCGGGCGCTTTGCCGGGGCGAGCGCCGCCGCGGCGCCGTCGTCAGCCTGACGGCGCGCACCGCCGGAGGGTGTCAGTCGTCGACGACCGTGTGCCCGAGCATGCGGGCCAACTCGGCCAAGGCCTCATCGGGGTCGCCGACCTTAATGGTGTGCATGCCGAGGGCACGGGCCGGCTTGAGGTTGACGCCCAGGTCGTCGAGGAACACCGACTCCTCCGGCTCGACGCCCAGCGCGGCGCAGGCCTGTTCGTAGAAGCGGGGATCGGGCTTGCGCACGCCGAGCACGCGTGATTCGAGGACGGCATCGAAGAGGGCGTACACCTCGGCCACCTCTTCGGACACGACGCGGTCGGGCGACGCGAAATTGTTGGTGAGGCAGGCGGTCTTGTAGCCCTGGTGCCGGCAGCTGTCGATGGCGGCGACCATCTGCGGGCGGATGTCGCCCGAGAGCCGCGCCAAGACGAGGCGGCCGTCGAGCTCGTGGCCGAGTGCGCGGGCTTCGGCGGCCCAGGCGGCGGCGAATTCCTCCACACCGAGTTCGTTGCGCTCCAGGCGCGCCCAGGCGTTGTCGTCCGGGTTGGTGGCGTTGACGCTCCTGATGAATCCCGCGGGGAGGCCACGTTCCGCTTCCAGGTGGGCGAACGCGTCGAAGGGGCTGGTCGAGATCACCCCGCCGAAGTCGAACATCACCGCTCGTATCGCCACTCGCTCCCCCTCGGATCGGACCCATTATGGGCGGGCGGCGTCCAGGAGCATGACATGCACGCTCCCGATCTGGGTAGGGGAAGGTGTGGAGAACAAGAGGAGGAATTCATGGATCTCGATCTTCTGGACCTGTACGGACGCGCCAGCGCGTGGACGTCGACCAAGGTTGCCGGCGCATCGTCATCGATGGAGACGCCGACGTCCTGTGACGGGTGGGATGTCCGCACGCTCATGAACCACATGCTCCAGACGCAGCAGTACTTCGTCGGGGCTGCGCGCGGTGAGGATGTTGCGCCCCCCGGAGCGACGCCGCCCGACCTGCTGAGCGGGCAGCCTCGGGTTGACTTCGACCACGCGCGCGCGGAGACGCTGGCCGTCTTCGGTGAACCGGGTGTGATTGACAGGACCGGCCCCGCGCTGGCCATCGCCTTCAGTGACCAGCTCTTGCACGGATGGGACCTCGCCACCTCGACCGGGCAGGAGACGACCATGCCCGATGAGCTCCCCGGGGCGGCCTATGCACTGATCCACGGCCGTTTCACCGACGAGCAGCGCAAAGGCATCTTCAAGCCGGAGATCGCGGTGGGGCCGGACGCGTCAGCCCAGGACAAGCTGCTGGCCTACACCGGTCGAAACCCGTCCCCGACAGCCTGACGGCGCCGGCAACGAGGAGAAGGTTCGCTACTCCCGGAGCGTGGCGTATTCGATGACGCGGGTCATGACGACGTCGTCGGCCTCGTGCACGGCCCCGCAGTCGAACGGAGGCTGGGGGTCGTACTCAATCATGAGCTGCGCCGCCTGCGCCGCTGTGCGGTCGGCCAGGAGCTCGACGAGGCGCAGCGCCATGTCGATGCCGCTCGAGACGCCGGCCGCCGTGTTGATCCGCTCGTCGAGGTGCTCGACGACGCGGGTCGGCGTGGCCTCGGCCCCGTGGGCCTCGAGCTCCCTGTAACAGGCCCAGTGCGTCGTCGCGGTCAGGCCCCGTAGCAGCCCGGCCGCACCGAGCACCACCGAGCCGGTGCAGACCGATGTGGTGTACCGGCTGCTGGCGTGGGCCTGGCGCACCCAGTCGAGCACCCGCTCGTCCTGCTCGAGCGGTCGTGTCCCGACACCGCCGGGGAAGACGACCACGTCCGGAGCAGGCACCTCCTCGAAGGTGGCATCCGCGCTGATTCCCAGCATGCCGTTCTCGCTGCGCACCTCGCCCCGATGGTGGCCGACGAAGACGATGTCGAAGTCGGGAATGCGCTGCAGGACCTCGTAGGGGCCGATCGCGTCGAGCGCGGTGTACTTGGGAAAGAGCGGGATGGCGATCTGCAGGCGGTCGCTCATGCGGATGTCCTTTCATGGGGGCCGGCTCGGAAGCGCCGGCGGTAGGCGTCGGGTGCCACCCCGAGGTGGCGTTGGAAGACGCGGCGCAGGGTCTCGGCGCTGCCGAGCCCGGAGCGTGCGGCCACGACGTCGAGGGTGTCGGTGGTCTCCTCGAGCTCGCGTCGGGCAGCCTCCAGGCGGGTGCGCTCGACGAAGCGGCTCGGTGTCTCACCCACCTCGGCGGTGAAGACCCGCGTGAAGTGGCGCACGCTCATGGCGGCTGCCGCGGCGAGCGCCGGCAGCCGGTGGTCGCCCGCGGGTGCGGCTTCGACCAGCGTCTGGACAGCCCGGATGGTGGAGCGCTCCGCTCGCGGCACCCACACCGGGGACGCGAACTGGGTCTGCCCCCCGGGCCGGTGCAGGAACATGACCAGCCAGCGCGCCACGGTCTGGGCCACGTCGACGCCGAGGTCCTCCTGGACCAGGGCGAGTGAGAGGTCGATGCCGGCGGTGACGCCTGCGCTCGACCAGTACTTGCCGTCGCGGATGTAAATCGGGTCGGCATCGACCGTGATGCCGGGATACTGCGCCGCCAGGTCGCGGGCACGGGCCCAGTGGGTGGTGACCCGGCGCCCGTCGAAGAGCCCCGCCGCGGCACCGAGGAACGCTCCCGAGCACACCGTGGCCACGCGCCGGCAGCGCGGGGCCGTGCGACGGATGAAGTCCAACACGGCCTCGTCCCGTGCCGCCGCCTCGGCACCCGGTCCGCCCGCGAGCACCAGGGTGTCGACCCGCTCGGACTCCTCGGGCAGCGGCCCGGTACCCAGGACGAGCCCGCTCTCGGCCCGCACCATGCCACCGCCCGGTGAGGCCAGGGTGACCCGGTAGCTACCGGCACGACCAAGGGCGGCGGCGGCGCGCCCGGCACCGGCGAAGACCTCGTGCGGCCCCACCGCATCAATGGGCTGGAGACCCTCGAAGGCGACGATCACGACGTGTCGTTGCTGCACGGCTCTCACTGTGCGGGCAGGGTTGGCTGGCGTCAATGACCTGGTTCCCACAGATTCGGCCATTAGGTTACGTAAGACCTGGCGAGGAGGTGAGGAGGGTCAGCCTGGCCCGGGACTCAGGTGGTGCGGGCCCGGTGCGTGCCGCGTGCCCGCACCCAGGCCAGGAGGTCGCCCTCGGCGCCGCGGCGCACAGTCCCGGTGAAGATGTCCTCCCGGCCCGTCGTGACCTCGCGGGCCACCTCGGCATACAGCTCGTCGCCCAGGGCCGCGGGTTGGAGGTACTCGACGAGGACCGACGAGATGATCCCGGAGCTCTCGGCGTCGTTGGCCGCAGCCGCGACCGCCGCGCCGGCCACCGCGTAGAAGACGGCGCCGTGCACGGTGCCGTGCGGGTTGGCGTGTGGCGCGCCGGTGGTCAGGACGGCCACGGTGTGGCCGGCGCCCCGGCGTTCCACGGCGATGCCGAGGAGCGCGGCGAACGCGTCGGCCTTCGGCTCGCTCATCGGCTCACCTCACGCAGAGGGGGCGGCGGCCGGGAGGCGTCCCGGCATCGGCACGGCCGTGGCGGGCCAGCGCTTCCGGCTGACCCGGCTCAGCTTGTTGAGGAGGGTCACCGCTCCGGGGTCGTCCTCAATGGGCCGGGTCTCAATCACGCCGGCCGCTTCCATGTCGTTGAAGAGCTCCTCGCCCTGCTCGGTCCGCAGCAGCGTGAGGGTCCAGTCCCCGAAGGCCCCGATGCCGCCGGTGGAGATGTCGGCGTGCTCTGCCGCGAAGTCGGGACAGCTCTTGCACCCTTCCCGCGTCCAGGCGTGGGCCTCTTTCAGCGGGACCTCGTGGTAGCTGCCGTCCTTCATCCAGACCTGGAACACGCCCTTGATGTTCATTTTGACGATCTCGGCCCGGGCCAGCCCGTACTTCGCCTCGAAGAGCTCGCTGAAGATGGCGTCGTCGAACGTCTTGGAGCACAGCAGTCCCACGGTGAGGACGAAACGGCGGGCGACCTTCCCCGCCTTGCGGGCCTGCATGACGGGGGGAGCGGAGGCCTGGCAGCCCATGCCCACGAGGGCGACGCGCTCGGCCCCTCCCTCGATGGCCTCGGCGTAGGCCAGGGGATTGGCCGAGTAGGTGTAGCGAGAGCCCGCCGTGCCCAGGACGTCCTCCTTGGACCGGGCCACCTGGGGCACCGCCTTCCAGGTCGACCCGTCGCCCTCGAGGCCCGAGACCAGGGCGGCGTCGATCACGTCGTGCTCGAAGGCCCAGATCAGGAGGGCGGAGACCAGTCCACCGTCCTGCCCGGTCCCCTGCACGGTCGGATCGGTCGCCCGGGCCAGGACGGTGCGGCGCGAGATGCCCGCCACCTCCTCGTCGGTCCGCGGCCGGCCGAACCGGTGCGTCTCGATCTCGGGCTCCCACGTCCGGAAGCGCGGGCAGGCCCGGGTGCACAGCGTGCAGCCCTTGAGCCCGTGGGTGCAGTTGTCCGGCCCGCCGTCGGTGTCCACGTGAAACGGCCGGTAGACCCCGTCCTGGTCGTTGTACCCGAGGACGTCGTACGGGCAGACGACCACGCAGGCGGAGCACCCCGTGCACAGTCCGGACGTCACGACCTCGGTGAACAGCTCGGCCCATTGCGGCTTCTCGGGAGGCATTCGTCCACCATATGCGGGCGGGGGCTACCGGTCGGATACCTTGCGGCGGTGCCCGAGATCCTCGAAGTCGAGTTGTACCGGGCCAGCGCCGAGCCGGCCCTCGGCCGGCCCATCACCAGGGCCTGGATGGTCGACTCCCGCTACGGCCGTGGTGGGACCACCCCGCCCCGGCTCCGGTCGGCGCTGGTGGGCCGTTCGTTCAGTGCGGCCCGGCGGCGGGGCAAGCTCATGCTCCTCGACACGAGTGACGAAGGTCCGACCCTGGGCCTGCGGTTCGGCATGACGGGCGGCCTGGTCGTCGACGGCCACGAGGCACTCGACCGCCTGCAGTACGGGCCCGGCGTCTTCGACGACAAGTGGGTGCGAGCCCGATTCACCTTCGAGGACGGGGGCGAGCTGCTGCTCCACGACCCCCGTCGCTTCGGGTCGCTCGAGCTGGCGCCCGACGAGAGCCGGCTCGGTCCCGACGCGCTCTCGGTGTCGTTGCCCGAGCTGCGTGCAGCGCTGGCCATCCGGCCGGGACGGCCGGGGACTGCGGCACCCCTCAAGGCACGTCTCATGGACCAGGAGCGCCTGGCGGGCGTGGGTAACCTGCTGGCCGACGAGATCCTCTGGCGGGCGGGGCTGGCTCCGGGCAGGCGTACGCCGCTCACCGACGTCGAGCAGCGCGTCCTGCACAAGGAGCTGCGCTCCACGCTGCGCCAGCTCGGTCGGCGTGGTGGGTCGCACATGGGCGAGCTGATGGCGCAGCGCGAGGTCGGAGGGCGCTGTCCGCTCGACGGGACCGAGTTGCTCAGAGAGACGGTGGGCGGCCGGACCACCTACTGGTGCCCGGTCCACCAGCACTAGCGGTGCGAGCTCTGCGGCCGCCTGTCCGTCAGCTGAGGCGGTGGCGCACCCACCACACGCAAAGGCCGGCCAGACCGATGGACAGCGCGACGAATAACAGGGTCTCGTAGGTCTGAAAGGCCCAGAATCGGCTACCCGGCTGATAGGTGACCACCTCGTGGTATTTGCTGGCCACCCCGGTGATGCACTGCTGAATGGGATCCGGGAGCCTGGACGGGACGGGGACCGCCTCCCGAGTCCCGCCGCGCACACTCTGCTCCACGCCGGACGCGGGCCCGCTGAAGCCGGCGCCATTGGTCAGTCCGGGACAGGCATGTCGGAGGAACGCCGCCGAAGGGCCCTGGCCCGCGTTGTTCTCGATCGTGCCCGTCAAGGCCCAGGCATTGGGGAGAGTCGGGGGGCTGCCCGCGACCTGGACTCCCGCCGAGGTGGAGGTGATGTTCAGGCCGCCCTGTCCGCCCTGGAGGGACACTGTCATGGTGTCCGGAGCCATGAAGTGCGGCCTGATCCCGAACGTCACGAGAACCCTTGTCGCGATGAAGCCGACGAGCGTGACGACCATGGCCGGAATCGTCCTTCGGATCAGCAGCCCTGCCGTCGCCCCCAGCGCGAAGGCGAACAGGGCGTAGCCGGCGGCCACGAATCCGTGTGTTCCGAATGCGGCCGGGTCGAAGCGGTTCTGATTGATGCTGTCGATGGGGCTGAACCACCACGTGACCATCAGGCTCAGGAGGCCACCGACGGCGGCGCTGGCCAGGCCGACGAGTCCGAGCTTGACCGCCAACCAGCGTCGGCGGGTGACGCTCTGGGTCCATGCGAGCCGGAAGGTCCCCGTCTCGAGCTCGCGGGCGATGAGCGGCGCGCCCCAGAACATGCCGACGAGGAGGGGCACGACGAGCACCAGGTCGAGGGCGAGCGTCTGCAGGAACGGGTACGTGCCGGAGGCCGGATTGTTGCAGTTCCCCGCACGCACACCGGTCGACCGGCACTGCGCCACGGCGGTGTCGTAGATGTGCACGAGGTTGGGCCCGGTCGCAAGCAGGACGGCAGCGAGGGCCACAAGTCCGGCCAGGCCGATGACGGCTTGCGTCCGGAACTGGCGCCACGAGAACGCGATCACGACACGACCTCCAGGTTCTGGCGGGCACGGCGCGCTTCGGCGCCGTGTCCCATGTAGGCGAGGACGAGGTCCTCCAGGCTGAGGTCCTCCACCGTCCAGGCGGGATCGAGAACCGGTCCGTCGCAGCGGGCCACCAGGGTGCTCTGACGCTCGGTGTGGCGCTCCTCAATGACCTCCTGCCCCGGTGGGAGCGAGTCCGGGTCACGCCGGGGGCCCACCAGGCGATGGTGCGAACCCAGGAGGTCATCGACCTCGCCGGCCAGCTGTAGGCGCGAATCGACGAGCACGACGAGGTAGTCGCACACCCGTTCCAGATCGGCGACAAGGTGCGACGACAGCACGACGTTGACACCCTCGTCGGCCACGTACTCCATGAGGACCTGCAGGAACTCACGGCGGGCCAGAGGGTCCAGGCTCGCCACGGGCTCGTCCAGGATGAGCAGCTCCGGTCGTTTGGCCAGGGCCACCGTCAGAGCGAGCTGCGCACGCTGCCCGCCGGACAACGAGCCCGCCTTTTGTCTGACTGGCAGGTCGAGGTCTTTGATGCGCCGCCGCGCGAACGCATCGTCCCAGATCGGATTCAACTGTGAGCCGAAGCGCAGGTGGTCCTCGACGCTGAGTCGCGCGTAGGTCGGTGTGTCCTGTGCGACGTAGCCGACTCGCGCCAGTTGCTCGACGTCTGCCGCAGGACCACGGCCAAGCACCGCGATGGTGCCGGCACTCGGTGCGAGCAACCCGACTGCCAGTTGCAAGAACGTTGACTTGCCTGCGCCGTTGGGCCCGACCAGGCCCACGACATGACCGGAGGGGATTTGCAGATCGCAGTCGTTGAGCGCCCACCGCTTGCCGTAGCGCTTGCCCAGGCCCTGGGCATCGATGACCCAGCTCACGCTATGTCCTCCTCGGCTGAGGAACGAAAGGAATCGCGGAAGAGCGCCTCGATGCTCTCGTCGTCGAGCCCCGCCCGGCGCGCCTTGACGATCCAGCGTTGCAGCGCTTGGCGCAGGGGTCCGTGGGCCGCCAGCGACTGGCCGCCGAGACTGCCGGTGACGAACGTCCCGACGCCGGGACGGGCGCTGACCAGACCCTCGTGCTCCAGCTCGCGGTACGCCTTGAGCACGGTGTTGGGGTTGATGGCCAGCTGTCCCACGACCTCCTTGACGGTCGGCAGCTGGTCGCCCTTGCGCAGCAGTCCCAACCGCAGGGCCTGACGGACCTGCTGGACGATCTGGAGATAGGGGGACACCCCCGAGCGGCTGTCCAGGTGGAACTCGATCACCTGACCTCACTTTATCTAGGTAACTAGATAAATATGGACCTCAGATCGACCGGAGTCAAGTCGCCGCCCGCGACGGACGGGCGGGTCAGCTCGTCAGGGGTGGCAGGCCCTTGGCGATGAGGTCCACGCCGAAGACCAGGAAGAGGGCGGCCATCACGGCTGCGTTGTGTGTCGTGAGCCAGGCCTTGGCCGAGTCGAGGGACGAGCGGGCCTTTTCCCCGCCGAACAGCGCGTACAGCACGGGTCCGACGATGGTCAGGCTCCCGATGGCGACGAACACCACGATGGCGACAATGGCGTCGCTGGTGCTCAGGCCGAGTTGCGCCAGACCGGCCGCAGCGCCCGCGGTGAGGATGAGGTTCTTCGGGTTGACGGCGGCCAGCACGACCGCCAGGCCGAATGCCTTGACCGGCGACAGCGACTCGACCGTCGCCAGCCACTTCGGCATCTCCGGCTCCGCCCCGGGAGCGGGACGCTTGCGCCAGTTGCGGCGCGCCAGGGCGAGCAGCGCCAGGCCGAGGACGATCTTGCCCCACGACACCGAGTCATCCGCCGTGGTGCTGGTCGCCACACTGCCGTCGTGCGCGATGACGTAGATCACCGTGCTCACGACGGCGAGCGACAGCACCCACCCCACGAGGAAGGCCGGTCCGTTGACCTTGGCCCGGTTGGAGAAGAGCATGAGGATCACCGCGATGATCGGCACCGGGCTGATGGCCACCCCGATGGCGAACGTCAAGATCTCGCTGATTCCCTGCCCCATGTGGCCTCCCCTTGCCCGCTGACGCAGCGAAGCCTGTCACGTCATCTCACGCCGGACGCGGTCCATCCGTCAGGCGCGCCCTCAGGTCACCCTTCGGCGATCTCCTCCAGCACCTTGGCCGCGTGCCCGTCCGCCCGCACGTGGTACCAGGCCCGCTGCACCTTGCCGTTCGGCCCCACCAAGAAGGTGGACCGGATGGTGCCGACGGTCTTCTTGCCGTACATCGTCTTCTCGCCCCACGCGCCGTACTTCTCCATGACCTTCTTGTCGGCGTCCGTGAGGAGCGGGAACTTCAGCTTGTACTTGGTCCGGAATTTCACGTGCTTCTCGGCCTTGTCGGGCGAGATCCCGAGCACCGCCACGCCGGCCTTCTCGAAGGTCTTGAGGTTGTCGTTGAATTGACAGGCCTCCTTGGTGCAGCCGGGCGTGTCGTCGGCCGGGTAGAAGTAGACGATCACCTGCTGTCCCTTGAAGTCCGAGAGCTTGACGGGTTTGCCGTCCTGGTCAGGCAGGGTGAACGCAGGGGCGGTTGCTCCCGCCTCGAGTTTGGCCATCGTCGGCGCTCCTTTCGTCGCAGTACGGAACGGCTCACTTTGGCACAGGGTTGCGCCGCTCAGCAGGCCTGTCCTGGTACAATAGGAGTGCGACCATCGGCGGGGGCCGGTGAGTCGGGGCTGACTCTCACTCCTCTGGAAGGCGCACAGCCCCGCCGTACAACAGAGAGAGCGGGTCAATGACCGTTGATGCCCCAGCCGGCGCGCAAGCCGGCGCCGCCCGGAAAGACAGCGATGTCGCCGGCGACGATACCTACGAGACCGCCCGGACCTTCGAGTCCCTGGGCGTCTCACCCGAGCTGAACAAGGCGCTGGCCGATGAAGGCATCATCAGCGCGTTTCCCATTCAAGCCCTCACCGTCGCCGACGCCCTGGCGGGACGCGACGTGTGCGGCAAAGCGAAGACCGGCTCCGGCAAGACGCTCGCGTTCGGTGTGCCGCTGCTGCAGCGGGCCAAGGCGACCCGGGAAGCGCAGGGCCCCCGGCCCCCCACCCGGCCGGCCAAGCCGCTCGCTCTGGTCCTGCTGCCGACGCGTGAGCTGGCCGTGCAGGTGCACGAGGTCCTGGCCCCGCTGGCCACGAAGCTCGGGCTGCACGCCGTCGCCGTCTACGGCGGCGCCGACATCGACCGGCAGGTCAACAAGCTCCGCAAGGGCGTCGATGTGATCATCGCCACCCCCGGCCGACTCATCGACCTCGGCGACCGCGGCGAAATCGCCGTGGACGAGCTCGAGACGCTCGTGCTCGACGAGGCCGACCGCATGGCCGACATGGGTTTCATGCCCCAGGTCGAGTGGGTGCTCCGTCGCCTCGACCAGGCCCACCAGACGCTGCTGTTCTCCGCCACGCTCGACGGCGCGGTCGACCGGCTCGTCAAGCGCTACCTCACCGACCCGGTCTTCCACGAGGTGGCTTCGTCCACCCAGACCGTGACGCTGATGGAACACCGCTTCCTGCAGGTACACCAGATGGACAAGGTGAAGGTGGCCGCCGCAATTTGCCGTAGCCAGGAGAAGTCGCTCCTCTTCTGCCGCACCAAGCGGGGCGCTGACCGCCTCGTGGAGAACCTGGGCAAGGAAGGGATCAACGCCCAGGCCATTCACGGCGACCTGCGCCAGGCCAACCGTGAGCGAGCGTTGGCCGACTTCTCGAACGGCAAGCTCGCCGTCCTCGTCGCCACCGACGTGGCGGCGCGGGGACTGCACATCGAGGGCGTCGACGGGGTCATCCACTTCGATCCGCCCGAGGACCACAAGGCGTACCTGCACCGCTCGGGCCGCACGGCGCGGGCCGGCAGGGCCGGCGTCGTCGTCAGCCTGTCGCTGTGGAACCAGCTGGTGGAGATGGAGGTCATCCAGCGCCGGCTGGGCCTGCGCATCCCCATCGTCGAGATGTTCTCCAACGATCCGCGCCTGGCCGACCTGGCTGCGTGGACGCCACTCCCCGAGGAGAGCGTCCTCTGAGCGAGGCCGAGCCGATCCCGGTCTGGTCGCCTGAAGACGGGGTCCGCCGCGTCCTCGTGGTGACAGCGCATCCCGACGACGTCGACTTCGGCGCGGCGGGCACCGTCGCCGCCTTCACGGCGGCCGGGCTCGAGGTCACCTACTGCATCGCCACGAGCGGCGAAGCGGGTGGCTCGGATCGCACCATGGCCCGGGCCGACATGGCTGCGCTGCGCCAGGACGAGCAACGTGCCGCCGCCGCCGTGGTCGGCGTGAGCGACGTGCGCTTCCTCGGGCATCCCGACGGGATGGTCGAGACCACCCGCGAGCTGCGGCGTGACATCAGCCGCGTCATCCGCCAGGTGAAGCCCGAGCGGGTGCTGACCCAGTCCTCCGAGCGGAACCTGGAGTTCATCTACGCCAGCCACCCGGACCACCTCGCGACCGGCGAGGCCGCGGTCGACGCCGTGTACCCCGACGCACGCAACCCCTTCGCACACCCCGAGCTCCTCGATGTCGAGCGGCTCGAGCCCTGGAGCGTCCCCGAGCTGTGGATCATGGGGCCGGGGGGCCAGCACGCCGGCGTGGCGGTCGACACGACCGCCACCGTGGAGCGCAAGGTGGCCGCGCTCATGTGCCACAAGAGCCAGATGCCCGACCCCGACGCTGTGGCGCAGCGGGTACGCGACTGGTCACGGGCCAACGGGGAGCTGGCCGGTCTGCCCGAGGGCCGCGCCGCCGAGCTCTTCCGGGTCGTCCTCATCCCCTGAGGCACATGGGCACCGGCGATCCCTGGCTGTTGCTGCAGCATGTGGCCTTCGAGGGACCCGGCGCCGTCGCGGACGCCCTCGCGGACGCCGGCGCGGACCTGACCATCCTGCGCATGGACCGCGGGGACGCGGTCCCGCCGCCTGCGGCGATGACCGATGTGGCCGGACTCGTCGTGATGGGCGGGCCCATGAGCGTGCACGACGACCTGGCCTGGCTGGCCGACGAGCGCGCCCTGCTCCGGCAGGCGGTCGAGTCCGGGCTGCCCGTGCTCGGCGTGTGCCTCGGGGCCCAGCAGCTGGCCGCCGCGCTCGGCGCGCCGGTGACGCCGGGCCCGGCCCCCGAGTACGGCCTCGGTGAGGTGCACCTGACTACGGAGGCCATCAGCGATCCGGTCTTCGGCGCCGCGCCCACGCCGCTGCCGTGCGTGCACTGGCACGGCGAGACGTTCGGCCTGCCCGACGGTGCGGTGCGCCTGGCCGGCAATGCCGCCTACGAGAACCAGGCCTTCCGGATCGGCGATCGCGCCTACGGCCTGCAGTTCCACGTCGAGGTGACGGGCAGCCTCGTGGCCCACTGGGGGCCGCATCTCCCGCCCGGCGTCTTCCTGCGCGCGTCCGACGTGGCGCACGTCAGCCGCGCCGGCGCCGGCATCGTGCGCCGCTTCGTCGGCCTGGCCGACGACACGCCCGCGGGCTGATGGCCGTCTCCGTTGCCGCCGTGCGTCGCCTGGCACTCGCGTTGCCCAAGACGGCTGAGGCCCCGCACCACGACATGACCTCGTTCCGGGTCGCCGGGAAGATCTTCGCCACCATGCCGGCCGCAGGCGGACGGGTCCACGTCTTCGTCGGCGACGACGAGGTGGCGGCCTACGTGGCCGAGTATCCGACCGCCGTCGAGGAGCTGTGGTGGGGCACCAAGCGCAGGGGCTGCCGGGTCCTGCTGCCCCAGGCGACCGTCCCGCTCCTGCGCGAGCTCCTCACGGAGTCGTGGCGGAGCCGCGCCCCCAAGAAGGTGCTGGCCGCCTTCGACGGCTGAACGTGCCTAGCCCGCCATCTGGCGCAGCACGTACTGCAGGATGCCGCCGTGGCGGTAGTACTCGGCCTCCATCGGCGTGTCGATGCGCACGATGGCGCGGAACTCGGTGACCGAATCGTCGTCGGCCGTCGCCGTGACGGTCAGCTCCTTCGGGAGCTCGCCCTTGTTCACGACCTCCAACCCGGCGATGGCGAAGCGCTCGTGGCCCGTCAGCCCCAGGCTCTGCGCCGAGTCGCCCTTGTAGAACTGCAATGGGACGACGCCCATGCCGATGAGGTTGGACCGGTGGATCCGCTCGAAGCTCTGGGCGATGACGGCGCGCACGCCGAGGAGGGCCGTGCCCTTGGCCGCCCAGTCGCGGCTGCTCCCCGTCCCGTACTCGCGGCCGGCCAGCACCACGAGGGGCACGCCCTCGTCGGCGTACTGCATCGCCGCCTCGAAGATGGACGTCTCGGCACCGTCGGGCAGGTGCAGGGTGATCCCGCCCTCCGTGCCGGGCGCCAACAGGTTGCGCAGGCGCACGTTGGCGAAGGTGCCCCGCATCATCACTTCGTGGTTGCCCCGGCGCGCGCCGTAGGAGTTGAAGTCGTGACGCGCCACGCCGTGTTCGGTGAGGAAGCGGCCGGCGGGTGTGGTCGGACCGATGGATCCGGCGGGGGAGATGTGGTCGGTCGTGACGCTGTCGCCGAGCAGGGCCAGCACACGGGCGCCGGCGATGTCGCTTACCGGTGCCGGCGTCATCGTCATCCCCTCGAAGTAGGGCGGGTTCTGCACGTAGGTGGAGTCGTCCTGCCACGAGTAGGTCTCACCGTCAGCGGTCGACACCTGCTGCCAGTACTCGTCGCCGTCGAAGACGGCGCTGTAGCGGGTGCGGAACATGTCCGACGTGAGTGACGCCCGGATGGTCTCGCTCACCTCTTCCATCGTGGGCCACAGCTCGGAGAGCAGCACCGGCTTGCCCTCGGCGTCTTCGCCGATGGGTGTGGTGGTCAGGTCGGTGTCGATCGTCCCCGCCAACGCGTAGGCCACCACGAGCGGCGGCGACGCCAGATAGTTCAGCCGCACGTCGGGGTGGATGCGTCCCTCGAAGTTGCGGTTGCCCGACAGCACGGAGACGACGGAGAGGTCGCCCTCCTTCACGGCCTCGGTGACACCGTCGAGCAGTGGCCCCGAGTTCCCGATGCAGGTGGTGCAGCCGTAGCCGACGAGATAGAAGCCGAGCTGTTGCAGCGGTTCGGTCAGTCCGGCCCGGTCGAGGTAGTCGGTGACGACCCGCGAACCGGGGGCGAGCGAGGTCTTGACCCACGGCTTGGCCCGCAGCCCGCGCTCGACGGCCTTCTTGGCCACCAGGCCGGCGGCGACCATGACCTGGGGGTTGGAGGTGTTGGTGCAACTCGTGATGGCCGCAATGACGACGTCGCCGTCGGTCATCTGGTGGTGCGGCGCTGCGGCCGGCTCGGTGGCGGCCGTGCGGGGGGAGCGGTCGAGGGCGGCGCGGTAGGCGTCGCCGGCCGCCGACAGGGAGACCCGGTCCTGCGGCCGTGCCGGGCCGGCGAGGGAGGGCTCGACGTCGCCCAGATCGAGGCTGACGTGCTCGGAGTAGACGGGCTCGGGCGCGTCCGGGTCGTGCCACAGGCCCTGGGCCTTGGCGAAGGCCTCCACGAGTTCGAGGTGATCGTCGTCGCGCCCGGTGAAGCGCAGGTAGTCGATCGTGACCTGGTCGATGGGGAACATGGTGCAGGTGGCCCCGTACTCGGGGCTCATGTTGCCGATGGTGGCCCTCGTCTCGAGCGGCAGCGCCGCCACTCCGGGGCCGTAGCACTCGACGAAGGCGCCGACGACTCCGTGGTCGCGCAACAACTCGGTGACGGTCAGCACGACGTCGGTCGCGGTGATCCCCGGCTTGGGCTCCCCGGAAATCCGCAGCCCCACGACCGGCGGCAGCAACATGGACAGCGGTTGCCCGAGCATGGCGGCCTCCGCCTCAATGCCCCCGACGCCCCAGCCGAGGACGCCGAGGCCGTTGACCATGACGGTGTGCGAGTCCGTGCCCACGAGCGAGTCGCAGAAGGCACGCCCGTCCTCGGTGGCGAACACCAGGCGGGACAGGTACTCGAGGTTCACCTGGTGGCAGATCCCCATGCCGGGCGGCACGGCCCGGAAGTCCTGGAAGGCACCCTGGGCCCAGCGGATGAGCTGGTAGCGCTCCATGTTGCGCCCGTACTCAATGGAGACATTGGTGTCGTAGGCCGCCGCGTCGCCCGACTCCTCAATGATGACCGAGTGGTCGATCACCAGTTCGACCGGGACCAGCGGGTTCACCTGGGAGGCGTTGCCGCCGAGCCCGGCGAGCGCGTCACGCATGGCGGCAAGGTCGACCACCGCAGGGACGCCGGTGAAGTCCTGCATGAGCACGCGCTCGGGGGTGAAGGCGATTTCGTGCGCGCTGTCGCCGGCACCCTGGCCGTGTCCCTCGGGGTTGGCGCCCCAGTTCGCCACGGCGACGATGTCGTCGGCCGACACGTGGGGCCCGTCCTCGTGTCGCAGGAGGTTCTCCAACAGGACCTTGATGGAATAGGGCAGCCGCGCAATGTCGTACCGGTTGCTGAGGGCCGGCGCCGTGATGTTGAAGATCTCGTACGTGCGATCACCGACGGTGAGGTCCGCCCGGGCGTCGAAGGTGTCGGGGTGCTCTGTGTTCGTGGAGTCCGTGCTCATGGACCCATTCTGCCGTGAGGTCGCCGGTATCACCCAAACGGCCCCTCTCCGGCCCCCCGGGGACGTCCCGAGGGATCTGCCCGGCCCCACACCGGCATTGAGGGCTGACTTCGTAACGACTTCGTAACGGCTCCGGCGCACCGGGGCGCAGCACAGGGTGCAGAATCGAGGGGTGCGCAAAGGCGGAGGCACCTCGGGTGTGAGCGCGTCGTCCCCACGTCGACGGGGGCTGTCTGCCCTGGTCCCCTCGCTCGTGAGCATGGCGGTGGCGACGGTCCTGGTGCCGGGCGCGTTGGTCGCCGGCCTTGCCGTCAGCGTGGCCACCTCTTCGCCGGCCGGAGCGGTCTACAACGACGGCGGCATGATCGGTTTCGGCAGCGTCGGGCTGACAAGCCCGTCGATGCCCCAGCCTCTGAACTCGCCCGTCTTCTCCGGCGCCGCCACCAAGGACGGCGGCGGCTATGTCCTGGCCAGCGCGGACGGCGGCGTCTTCGCCTTCGGGGACGCCAACTTCGAGGGCTCCGCCGGCGCCCTGCCGCTGCAGGGCCCGATCGTGGCCATGGCCCTCACGCCCGACGCCAAGGGGTACTGGCTGGCCGCGCTCGATGGGGGAGTGTTCGCCTACGGCGACGCCGCCTTCTACGGCTCCATGGGGGGCACCCACCTCAACCAGCCGATCGTCGGCATGACGGCGACGCCCGACGGCAAGGGGTACTGGCTGGTGGCGGCCGACGGGGGCATCTTCTCCTACGGCGACGCCGGCTTCTACGGGAGCACGGGCGGCATCCGGCTCAACGAGCCGATCGTCGGCATGGCGGCGACGCACAACGGCGGCGGCTACTGGCTGGTCGCCTCCGACGGCGGCATCTTCAACTACGGCGACGCCAGCTTCTACGGCTCGGCCGGCGCCGAGGACCTGCCCGACGGCGTGGTCGGCATGGTGGCCTCGCCCGACGGCGCCGGCTATCTGATCGCCACAGAGAACGGGGTGGTGCTGCCCTACGGCGACGCCCAGGCGTTCGGCGGCCTGTCGTTGAACCCGACCGCCACCCAGATTTCGGCCATCATCGGCAACAACCAGGGGACCGGCTATTGGCTGTTGGATCCGCAGGCCTGGAGCTACAGCTTCTCCACCGCCACACCCGAACCGATGTTCCCCGGCTCGACCACCATCGCCGACGCCGTGGCGTCCCAGATCTTCCCCGACCCCGACACCCAGGGCCTCTACTGCAACCCCTACGGTCCTTGTGAGCAGTGGTGCGCGTTGTTCGCCACGTGGGCCTGGGAGCAGGCCGGCATCCCGATCCCGCGCTACGCCTTCACGGGCGACATCTGGGGCTGGGCCGCCGCCCACGGACGCGCCCTGCCGCCCACGGTGATGCCGGCGGTGGGCGACGCCGCGCTCTTCGGGACCGGGCCGCAGAGCACGAGTACCTCGACGCACGTTGCGATCGTGACCCAGGTCTGGCCCGACGATGCCATCGTGACCGTGGGCGGGGACGCCGGACCGGGTCGCAACGGCTACCTCTCGACGGCGCTGGACGGACCGTTCCTGCCCGCCGACTCGGCCTCGTACAACGGCCAGCCCATCTACGGCTTCGCCCAGCCGTAAGCCGCCGGCCAGGCCGCGTCCGTCGCCCTGAACGCCGCACGCCCGGCGCTTATGCGCTGCCGGCAACTGAACCTCACCTGAGACGCGACACGCCGACCTGCGGGTGCTCGGTTTTTCTGAAACCCCCATTGAATTCGCCTAATTCCAGGGTTAACTTCCGATTTGAAGCTCCAGCGAGGGGGTGGCCATGCCATTCATCCAGATCATCGAGCTGCAGACGGGCAAGCCTGACGAAGTCGATGCGCTCGTCGCCGAGTGGCGGAAGAAGACCGCCGGAAAGCGGACGGCGCTGCGGGGCACCATGACGAGCGATCGAGACCGGCCCGACACCTATGTCCAGATCGTCGAGTTCCCCTCGTTCGAAGCCGCCATGGCCAACTCGGAGCTGCCCGAGACGGCGCAGCTCGCCGAGAAGCTCCGCGCGCTCGCCGACGGGGACATGGCGTTTCGCAATCTCGAAGTGCGGAGCGTCGAGGAGTTGTAGCAGCAGAGCAGTCAAAGGAGGCACCATGCCAGCACTCATACGTCAGTCGTTCGAGAAGCCGGATGAGGTCCGGCCCTTTGACGGTGCGACCGGTCAGCTCGAGCTGATCAACACCGACGGTGGCGCCGTGGGTCGGGCGACCTTCCTGCCGGGTTGGAGGTGGTCCGAGCACGTGAAGCCGCTGGCCAAGACCGACAGCTGCCAGGCCGCGCACACCGGCTACTTCGTGTCTGGCCGGATGAACGTGGTCATGGACGACGGCGAGGAGATGGAGTTCGGGCCCGGGGACTTCGCCGTCATGGGTGCCGGACATGACGCGTGGATCGTCGGGGACGAGCCATGTGTGGTCATCGATTGGCAGGGGATGGCGGACTACGCCAAGCGCTGAGGGTTTGACAGAGAGGTCGAGATTGCGGGTGTTCGCGTAGGCTGCCTCCCCGGAGGTCCGCCACCGTGCCCGTCTACGAATTCCGCTGCTCGACCTGTCACGTCGTCTTCGACGAGCGCCGGCCCATGGCCGGGGCCGACGCGCCGGCGCGGTGTCCCGACGGACACGTGGGTGCCCGCCGGCTCCTCCCCGTCTTTGCCACCACGGGCCTGGCGGCGGAGCCCGCCGGAGGGATGTGCGGGGCGCCGGTGGCGGGCGGCTGCGGCAGCGGCTGCGCGTGCTGCTAAGCAGACGGGCATGAGCCTCTCCTCCTGGGACGACTATCCCGTGCACCAAGCCGCCGAGTTCATTGCGCATCCCGGCACGAGCGACCGCAACTTCTACGACCGCTACTACTTCAACATGCACCCGAGTTCGGGTGACTGGTTCGCCATCTTCGGGTACGGCCAGTACCCGAACCTGGGCGTGGCGGACGCCTTCATCGACGTGCGCCACGGCGACTCCCAGCACATCGTCCGCTCCTCGGCGCCCCTGGTGGACCGGGGCGACCTGTCGGTGGGGCCTTTCCGGGTGGAGGTGCTCGAGCCCCTGCGGCGCCTCCGCGTGATCGTCGAGCCGACGGAGCACAGCGTGGCCATGGACGTGACCTGGGAGGGCCACATCCCCGCCATGGAGGAACCGCGCCAGTACATGCGCAGCAAGGGCAAGGTCGTCTTCGACACGCAGCGGCTGGCCCAGACCGGGACGTGGTCCGGGACGCTCTCGGTGGGCGGGGTCGATCTCCCGGTCACGCCCGACCGTTGCTGGGGGACGCGGGACCGCTCCTGGGGCGTGCGGCCGGTCGGCGAGCCCGAGAGCGACGGCATCCGCCAGGGCGAGCTGGTCCTCGGCGGCATGTGGAACTACTTCCCGATGCAATTCGACGACCACGCCATCATGTACATCTGTCATGAGCGCGACGACGGCGAGCGGCCGCTGGTGCAGAGCGAGCGCGTCTGGGTCGACCCGGAACGGCCCATTGAGGACCTCGGCCGCTCCGAGCACGAGCACCATCTCATTCCCGGGACGCGCGTCATCGACCACTCCGTGGTGCGCTTCCCCGAGGCCGGCCTCGAAATCACCTGCACGTCGCTCCTGCCCAACTTCGTCTCCATCGGCACGGGCTACGGCATCGACGCCGACTGGCGGCACGGCATGTACCACGGGCCCGACCCGGTGACGCAAGGCCTCGTCCTCTCGGTCGACGAGGTGCAGGGACTGGCCCAGTACGGCATCGTTGACCACGTGGCCGAGTTCTCCTACGACGGTCACGTCGGCTACGGGTTGCTCGAGCACGGCTTCTTCGGGCCCTACCGCCACTACGGCCTGCTCGACGGGGGCATGGGAGCGCCGGCGGACTGACCGCGGTCTCCCGGTCCGGGTTCGGCCGCAGCCCGGGCATGCGAGAATGAGTGATGCCCGATGCCGCCAGCGTGCTGTTCCAGCGCCTGCAGGCCGCCTTCGACACCGTGCAGCCGGGCGCCGACCCGGTGTTGCGCGTCTCGGATCGGGCCGACTTCCAGGCCAACGGCGCCCTCCCTCTGGGCAAGCAGCTCGGCCGGCCGCCGCTCCAGGTCGCCGACGACGTCGTGGCGGCGGCCTCACTCGCGGACATCTGCGCCGACGTGGAGGTCAGCGGCCCCGGATTCATCAACCTGACGCTTTCGAACGACTTCGTGGCCGGGCTCGTGGCGAGCCTGTCGGCCGACGAGCGGCTGGGCGTGGAGCGGGCGGCGCACCCGGAGACCGTCGTGATCGACTACTCGGCGCCCAACGTGGCCAAGGAGATGCACGTCGGCCACCTCCGGAGCACGCTTATCGGCGACGCCCTGGCCCGGGTCCTCGGGTTCTTGGGGCATGACGTGCAGCGGGAGAACCACATCGGTGACTGGGGCACGCCCTTCGGCATGCTCATTGAGCACCTGCTCGAGGTGGACGGCGCCGCCAAGGCCGAGTCCTTCAGCGTGCGCGACCTCAACGAGTTCTACGCCGCGGCGCGCCGCCAGTTCGACAGCGACACCGCCTTCGCCGAGCGCTGCCGCAACCGGGTCGTCCTGCTGCAGGGCGGCGACGAGGAGACGCTGCACCTCTGGCACATCTTCGTAGCCGAGTCCATGCGCCACGCCGCCGAGGTCTACGAGCTGCTCGGCGTGCTGCTCACTCCTGGCGACGTGGTGGGGGAGAGCTTCTACAACCCGTTGCTGCCCGTCGTCGTCTCCGAGCTCGACGAGAGGGGCCTGCTGGTGGAGGACGACGGGGCCCTCTGCGTCTTCCCCGAGGGCTTCGAGAACCGCAACGGCGAGCCGCTCCCCCTCATCGTGCGCAAGTCCGATGGCGGGTTCGGCTACCCCGCCACCGACCTGGCCAGCGTGCGCGACCGCACCGGGCGCATCGGGGCCACGCGTTTGATCTACGTGGTCGGGGCCGAGCAGTCCCTGCACCTGCGCCTCGTCTTCGCCGTCTCCACCCTGGCCGGGTACCTGCGCGCCGAGGACGAGGCCGTGCACGTCGGCTTCGGTCTCGTCCTCGGGACCGACGGCAAGAAGCTGGCCAGTCGCTCGGGAGGCTCCGAGCGCCTCATCGACCTGCTGGGCGAAGGAGTCGACCGGGCCGCGGCAGCCATGAAGGACCGCTCCAGCGACCTGTCACCGGAGCGCCAGGCGGCGGTGGCGCACGCCCTGGGCGTCGGCGCGGTGAAGTACGCCGACCTGTCCACGGAGCGTGTGCGCGACTACGTCTTCGACTGGGACCGGATGCTCGCCTTCGAGGGCGACACCGGGCCCTACCTGCAGTATGCGCACGCCCGTGTCCGGTCCATCTTCCGGCGGGCCGGCGTGGCCCCGCCGGCACCGGGTGCGGTGCCGCAGCTCGGCGAGCCCCAGGAACGCGCGCTGGCGTTGCAACTGCTGGGATTCGCCGCCGCGGTGGAGGCGACGGCGGAGTCCTGCAGCCCCTCCAAGCTGTGCACGTACCTCTTCGAACTGGCCACGTCGTTCACCACGTTCTACGAGGCCTGCCGGGTGCTGGTCGACGACGAGGCGGTACGCGACTCCCGCCTCGGGCTCTGCGACCTGACGGCGCGCGTCCTGGAACAGGGGCTGTCGCTCCTGGGCATTGAGGCACCCGACCAGATGTGACCGTGGCCGGGCCGGCCCCTATCCTCTGCCCGGCACGTCAGGTGCGGGCCCGGACGGCGGGCTGACGATGGAGAACCCACAAGGAGTCGCAGCGAAATGGATCTGAACGGCACGTCGGCGATCGTCACCGGAGGGGCGTCCGGGCTCGGGCTGGCCACCTCACGACTCCTGGCCGAGCGAGGTGTGCGCGTGGTGGTGGCCGACCTCCAGGAGGACAAGGGCGTGCCCCTGGCCAAGGAGATCGGCGGCCTGTTCGTCCAGACCGACGTCACCAACCCCGAGCAGGTGATCACCGCGGTGGACGCCGCCGTGGAGATGGCGCCGCTCAAGTCGCTGGTGAACTGCGCCGGCATCGGCTGGGCCACCCGCACCATCGGCCGCGACGGCGACTATGCATCGGCGCACGACCTCGACCTCTACCGGCGCGTCATCGAGATCAACCTCATCGGGTCGTTCAATTGCATCCGGCTGGCGGCCACGAAGATGAGCCTCAACGAGCCCGACGTGGATGGTGCCCGCGGCGCCATCGTGAACACGGCATCGGTGGCGGCAGAGGACGGGCAGATCGGCCAGGCCGCCTACTCGTCGTCCAAGGGCGGCGTGGTCGGCATGACCCTGCCGGTGGCGCGGGACCTGTCCGTGGTCGGCATCCGCGTGAACACCATCCTGCCGGGCCTGATCGACACGCCGATCTACGGCGAGGGCGAGGGCGCCGAGACGTTCAAGGGCAAGCTGAGCCAGGACGTGCTGTTCCCGCATCGCCTGGGCTACTCGACGGAGTTCGCCACCCTGGCGCTCGAGCTGCTGTCGAACTCGTACATCAATGCCGAGTCGATCCGCATCGACGCCGGCATCCGGATGCAGCCCAAATAGCTCGCAGCAGCGTCGCGGAGACGTCGCAGCACGTTCGCAGAGACTCGGACAACGGGGGAGGCAGGGCCATGATGGATCCGGAGCTGGCGGCCATGATCGAGCTGCTGCCCAAAATGGACCTGCTCGACCCGGTGGCAGCGCGTGCCGCCTTCGAGGAGATCCTGTCGGGCATCACGTTCGACATCCCCGGCGTCGAGAACCTCGTCATCGAGGACCGGACGGTGCCGGGATGGGAGGGCGACCCGGACGTGTCGGTCCGCGTCTACCGCCCGGCCAAGAAGGCACTGGGGGCGTTGGTGCCTGGCATCGTGATGATCCACGGCGGCGGCTTCGTGATCGGCAG
>DATBAO010000119.1:0-1778 GCA_036271495.1 Acidimicrobiales bacterium | reverse complement strand
CACTGGATGTCACCGATAATTGGCGAGAGGAGCCGCGGACTGATTTCGGCTATCTGCACGGGCAGAATTGGCTTCTCCACTGCTCCCGCGTATGCCACCTCAAGCTTGCATGGCCTTGAAAACATGTAGCCCTTGGTCAGGATCGGCAAGAAAGCGTCGCATTGCTGAATCTGACGCATCAGCTCGTTCCACCAGCGCTGGCCACCCGTCAGACCTGAGTCCAAAAAGACCTCGAAGCCGGACCTCCGCAGGCGCTCAGCGAACGCTTCGACAGCTTCTTGCTCCTGGCGGACGTAACTGAGAAAGAGTTGCATTGGCCCCGATGTCCTCCCCGCGAGTTCGCTCGGCCCGCGAAGGCGCACAGGTTACAACAGAACCGTGCTTGTAGCACCATGGAATTGTCTTAGCGAGGGGCGCCCGTGAGTCGAACAGGCACGCTATCCAAGCCAATTATGGGGCAGCGGAGCTTGGTTGTACTTACCGGCCCTCTTTCCGGCCCGGCGGCCGCCTCGAGGAGCAGGCGGGGATTCGGCGTCGGCAGCGACGACTATCGGTGTATCCCTGCGCCCAGGTACCCGCGAGGCGCTCGCCGCCGCGTCGAAGGCCGTTCTGTCGCATTCGGTTCTTCGGTGTAAAGGCAAGCCCGTCAGGTTCAGTCGTCCTTGGCGACGATGACAAAACCGAAGCGCGCCAAGGTCCGTGGGAGCTCGCGTACCGGCTCACGGTCTTTCTCTTGCTCGGCGTGAGTGAGCTCCTCCCATGGCACAAGATCGGGGTGGCGCTGTTGTTCGAGGCGAAACTGTTTACCGAACTTCCAACCTCCGCCTTGAAGGGACTTTATCCACCGTTCCTGCTCCCACTTGGCCATCTCCTCAACCTGCTCGGCGGGAAAGGTGATCGGCTCCGTGTCCCAACTGACTGGCTTCTGGTTCCATGAGTCCGTGGGGCGGATCTCGTAGCCGAAGTGGTCAAGCCGGTTGAAGATGCCGGCCGCATGATCACGGTTGATCTCTTTGAACTTCTCGTCGAGATCGTCCCACTCTCGGTGCGACTTCCTCGTCGCGTCGAATGTCCCATCGGCAAGCCGGTCCCGTAGGTAGGACTTATGCAGGGTCTGTGCCAACCGTTCGTTCAGGCTGTTCATGAACGCCGTGGGTACACAGAGCTGATCCAGTACAGCGAAATTGCTCACCTTGGGGCGCTGGCCGCTCGAAACCCGTTCGGCCAATGCGGCGGTGGTACCGACGCTACGGTTTGTTAAGGCCACGATCGGAAACCTGCTCGACAGTTCATCAGGCAGAGTGAGCACGGTGCGAAGCGTGGCAGACTCGCTCTGGCGGGCAATGAATACCGTTGTGTGGTCGGGCACATTGCTCTCGATGGCTTTGCGGATTTCGTCGGACGTTGCACTGTCGACGTTGAGATCGAGGGGAAGGAGATCGCACGCCAGGGTCAGGTCGGGGTAGGCCTCGGTCAGCCTGCGGGCATGCGACGTGGCGTCGTGCGCGAGGTGCACCTGCAGAACCCGCCTCGTGTCGCCCTCGTCTCGCGTGAACCACCACGACCGCGCCACCTCGATGGTGATCTGGGCGTTAATGTCTGCGGACCCGATCAGGACATAGGTGGCTGGGCTTCCGTCGCTCGGCTCAAATACAGGTCGAAAGGCCTCCATGATCGCCCGCGGTCCCGCCTCCTGGGCGTTGACATAGTTGAGGTACGTCTTGCCCGAACCCTCCTCGAGGCCCGACCTGCTCAGTAGTTCGCACAGCTCGAGGTCG
>DATBAO010000118.1:0-19333 GCA_036271495.1 Acidimicrobiales bacterium | reverse complement strand
CCGAGATCGAGAACGTGCTGCTGTCGCACCCCAAGGTGGGCGACGCCGCCGTCTTCGGCATCCCCCACGAGGACTGGGGCGAAGAGGTGAAGGCCGTGATCGAGCCGGCCGAAGGAGTCGAGGCGTCCGACGAGCTGGCAGCGGAGATCCTGGCGTTCTGCGCCGGGAAGCTGGCCAAGTTCAAGACGCCCAAGACGATCGACTTCACGAACGAGATGCCACGCGACCCCAACGGCAAGCTCTACAAGCGCAAGCTGCGCGATCCCTACTGGGAAGGCGTGCAGCGGGCGGTCTGATCACCGCTTGGGTTTGGCGATGAGCGGGGATGTGGGCGACGGTGCCGACGGTGCCGACGGTGCCGACGGTGTCGTGGTCCGGGTGCAGCTGGAGGGCGCCGGTGCCGTGTGCGCCGCCGTCCTGGCCGCCCTGCCGGAGTGGTTCGGCTACCCCGACTCGGTCGCGGCGTACGTGGCGGCCGCGGAGCATGAGCCCACGGTGGTGGCGACGACCGCCGGCGGTCAGGACTGCGGGATCCTGACGTTGCGTCTGCACAGCCCCTACGCCGCCGAGATCGTCGTCATGGGCGTCTTGCCCCAGTACCACCGTGCCGGCATCGGACGGGCGCTGCTGGAGGCCGCCGAGTCCTGGCTGCTCCAGCGCGACATCGGCTTCTTGCAGGTCAAGACCTTGAGCCCGCGCTCGGCCGACGCCGGATATGCCGCCACCCGGGCCTTCTACTTCGGCTGCGGCTTCCGGCCGCTGGAGGAGATGCCGGAGCTGTGGGGCACGGACCAGCCGGCGCTGCAGATGATCAAGACGATCGCTCCACCACCGACGGTCGTGCGGTCGGACGTCTGACGGCGGTCGGCCCGACCGTGGGCGACACTATGGGCACTCAGGAGGTCCCCTCATGTCTCGCTCCGTGCTCTTCATGTCGATGTCGTTGGACGGCTTCATCGCCGGCCCGCACGACCGACCGGGCAACCCGGGAGGCGACGACTTCATGCGCCTGCACGAGTGGTTCGGTTTCGATTCCGAGCCGGGGCCGACCACGCAGTCCACTGATCCGTCCGGGGTGGCACAACGTTTCCTGGACGAGATCAGGGCGACCGGGGCTGTCCTCTCCGGGCGCAACACCGTCGAGCAGGTCGACCACTGGGGCGGTGACCACCACGACGGCGTGCCGATCTTCGTGCCCAGCCACCGTCCGCCCGGCCCATCGGTCGCCGGCTATCCGCTGGTGACCTATGTGCAGGACGGCATCGCCAGCGCGATGGCGCAGGCCAAGGCCGCCGCCGGCGACCGCAACGTGCTGGTCCACGGCGCCACCACTGCCCAGACTGCGCTGGCCGAGGGCGTGCTCGACGAGCTGCAAATTCACCAGATCCCCGTTCTGTTCGGGGAAGGGCGGCGGCTGTTCGAGATCCTGCCGGAGAGAATCGAGCTGCAGATCGTCGACGTGATCGACACTCCGGCGGCAACGCACCTGCGCTACCGCGTCGTGGCCTGATCCTTCGACGACGCCGCGTCCTCCTCCGACGTCAGTCCTCGGCGAGGTCGGCGAAGTCACGCTTCGCCTTCTTGTACCAGCCCATGCCGGAGATCGGATGCCGCCAGCGCCCCTTCATGTCCTTGAGGGCCGGCTTGTGCGCGTCGTCACCCGCGGCGACGAGGTCTTTGAGGTGGCGATCCTGCGCCTTGATGACGACATCAGCCGTCTCACCGTGAAGCTGGAAGTCACACGGTCCGCCCAGCTGCTTGCAAGTCATTGTCTTCATGCGTGATCAGGCCTTTCGGATTGGAATAGCGGGTCAGGCCTGCTGCATACGGACGAGATTGCCGGAGGGGTCGCGGAACGCGCAGTCCCGCACGCCCCAGGGCTGGGACGCCGGCTCCTGGAGCACCTCGGCGCCCGAGGCTCGGACCTTCTCGAAGGTGGCATCGAGATCGTCGGTGCGGAAGATGGCGGCCTGCAACGACCCCTGCGTCACGAGCGACAGGAGCGCGTCGCCCTCGGCCTGCGAACGCCCGCCGTGGGGCTGGGACAGCACGATGTCGAGGTCCTGCCCGGGGGCGCCGACGGTCACCCAGCGGAACTCGCCGGACTTGACGTCGTTACGAACTTCGAAGCCGAGCGCATCGCGGTAGAAGCCGAGCGCCTCGTCAGGATCGTGGACGGAAATGAACATGGCGGCAACGGTGACTGGCATACGACGATTGTACGAAAGCCGTCCCGTTCGATGCTTCTCCGATCCTGCTCGGTACCGGAGGTGAGGAAATCAGACGCTGACGGGTGTCCGCTGCGGGCGGGTCACCACCTTGCTCACGCAAGAGGGGATCACCTCGCTGTGGCGGTGGTCGCGACCGCGGTATTGCGACGGGGTCTCGCCCACGATCTCGGTGAAGCGGGAGCTGAACGAGCCGAGCGACGTACAGCCGACGGCGACACACGTATCGGTCACCGACATCCCCTCACGCAGGAAGGCCTTGGCACGCTCCATGCGCCGGGTCATGAGATAGCTGTAGGGCGTCTCCCCGTAGGCCGCCCGGAACTTACGCGAGAAGTGGGCGGGCGACATCAGCGCCGTGCGGGCGATCGCCGGGACATCGAGAGGCTCTGCGTAGTCGCGGTCGATGCGGTCGCGGGCCCGGCGCAGGTGCGCCAGATCGGCCAGCTCCTCGGGTGTCATACCCACGATCGTACGCGTCGGATCGCTCCCCCGGGTCCCGAGAGTCGGCGAACCTGCTCGTCGTTGACTGCAGCCACGTGCCCCGATCGCAGAAACGGCTCCGAGGGTGGGCGATCAGCGGATCCGGTTCGCAGTGCACGAAGCGCCCCCTGACTTGGGGAATACTGCCTGCCCATGAGGTTCCCCGGGCGGAGGCGCGCTGGCATCAGGCCGGATGCCGTACGTCGCCCGTCGGGTACCCGCTCCGACCCGGGCCGTGGTCCAAGCCGCCGCCGCCGCGTTCTCAGCCTCGTGCCGTGTCTCGCCCTCCTGTTGACGCTCGCCGCGACGACACCGGCCGGAGCGCATCGTGCCCCGCCGGCACTCAGCACTTCGCTCAAAACGCTCGCCGGCGCCAAGGACCAGGCGACCGGCGTGTCCTGCCCGGCACACGGCTCGTGCATCGCCGTCGACTTCACCGGCGACCTCTACATGCTGAGCGGGAACCGTGGCGCCCTGCTTGCGTCAACCGGTTTCGACCTCTTTGCCGTCTCGTGCCCGACGACGACGTTCTGCGCCGCGGTGGGCACGGACGGAGCGGTGGTCTTCCTCCCGACGAGGACATGGACGTATCCCCTGTTCATCCGCCAGCCCCTCGATGAGGTGCACTGGCAATCGATCTCGTGCCCCTCGCAATCCTTCTGCATGGCAGGAGGCGGAATTTTCTCCGGGCCGAACGCGGGTGCCGGCGTGGTGGCCCAGTGGAACGGGTTGGTCTGGACTCCCCTGAAGGTGATCGATCCCGACGTGCCGTCACAAGCGAAGAATCAGATCAGCACCATGTCGTGCTCCGGCCCGAAGTTCTGCGTTGCGGGAGACGGCAACGGGCGCACGTTGCAGTGGGATGGGACCAAATGGTTCTTTCCTCGCCTCCTGAACCTTCCCGACATCGTTGACTCGTTCGCCGTCTCATGCTCGTCATCCTCGTTCTGCGTGGCGCTCGGCGCGGACAGTTCCGAGGTGGTGATGTGGAACGGGACGAAATGGCGCTACCACTCGGGACCCTCATTCGTTGACGGCTATGGCGTCGTGAGTTGCCCCTCATCGAAGTACTGCGTCGCCGTGAGCGAGGACGGTGAAGCCTCCAGCTGGAGCGGTCGAGCATGGAGCCGGGTGCAGAAGGTCGATCCGACATCGGATGACTTCTTCAACGGGATCTCCTGCTCTCCGGCAGGTTTCTGCGAGGCGGTCACCTCCGAGGATCATTTCGTCTACCTCCACGACCGGGGTCGGACGCCCAAGCTGCCCGTCCTCTGCGCCCGGTTCGCCTGCGAAGGCACCCGCCTCTGAGCAGGGCGGGTCGCGCCGACCGCCTCAGCCGCCCATCGCCCGCCAGACGAGCGCAGACACGCCATTGACCGTGTCGATGCCGTACTGCTCCGAGGCATTCCCGTTGGTCAGGACGGCGATCAGATAGTCACGCCCGGCGCCGTTGACCCACCCGGTGGTGTTGATCTGCCATCCGGTGCTCATGGCGAAGCCGTTCTTCAGGGCCACGGTGACACCGGGTGGCACGCCGCCGGTCGCCCCCCAGTCCTGTGCCGGGGTCACGTGCTCCATCAGGCCGAGGATGTAGCCCCGGGACGCATCGGTCAGGAGCGCGTTCGGCTCCACCACGGCGCGGATCATGGCCAGCCGGTCGAGGGCGGTGGTGCTCGTCGAACCCCAGACACCGTCGGTGGCCGGCAGGGTCGAGGTCATCCCGGCGGCCCGCTCGAAGGCACCGACGGCCCCCGGCCCGAGACGGGTCCAGAGCGTGTCCGCGGCACTGTCGAGGCTCTCCTCGATCATCGGCACAGCCAGGCTCTGCTCCTCGGGCGTCAGCCCTCGGCCGGCGGCCTGCGCCTGCCCGAGCAGCGTGGCCAGAATGTCCACCTTCAGCGTGCTGGCCGTGTTCTCGGTGACACCGGGCCGGAATTGGTAGATCTGATTGGTCGTGAGGTCCTGCACGGCCACCGTGACGTTGTCGGCCCGGGTGGCGACGAAGTTGGCGATCGACTGGATCATCTCGCTCCTCGGGTCGACCCCGTAGGCGATCCAGTAGCCGCCGGGTCGGCCGGCGATACCGACCGCGTCGGCCTGCTTCGCAGTGGCGCCATCGGATCCCTCGAACGGCGCATCACCGTACGAGAAGACGCCGCCGTCTGCCGCCGCCAGCCAGTAGCCGTGTCCGCTGGGAGAGGGCGCGAGGCCGACGATCGGCTCGTTGAGGGTCGTGCCGCCGAGCGACCCCTCGAAGGACGCGGCCCCGAAGGAGAAGATGCCGCCGTCCGCGGCCACCATCCAGTAGCCGCTCCCCGCCGGCGTGGCGGCCATGCCCACCACCGGGTCGTTGAGGGGCGTGCCCCCCATGGAGCCCAGGAACGTCGCGTCGCCGTACGAGAACACTCCCCCGTCGGCCGCCACCAGCCAATAGCCCTGGCCGGTCGGGGTGGCGGCCATCCCGACGATGGGTTGGTTGAGCGGTCGACCGCCCATGGAGCCCAAGAAAGCGGCGTCGCCGAAGGCGAACACGCCCCCGTCGCTGGCAACCTGCCAGTAGCCGCCGCCATCGGAGGTCGCGGCCATGCCCACGATCGATGCGTTCAGGTGGATGCTGCCGGTCGAGCCCTCGAAGACTGCGTTGCCATAGGCGAAGATGCCGCCGTCCGAGGCGACCACCCAGTAGCCCAGTCGACCCGGTGTGGCCGCCATGCCGACGACGGGGGCGGCCAGGGCGCCGAGCGATGTCCCCGGCACGGCGGTGGCGGACCCGAATGCCGTGACGGCGTTCGGTCCGGGCGTGCCGGACTCGGCATGGGCTATCTGGGACGGGGCCGGGGCCGGCGAAGGAGACGTCACAGACGCAGCTGGCCCGGTGCCGGTCAGAGTCCAAGCGACTGTCAGGACGAGCGCTCCCAGCGCGACGACGCCCGACCGACACCCCTTCCGGGCCGCACGCAGGACCTTCACCTCACCGAATCTATCCGTCGCTCATCGCGCACGGCAGGGGTGTTCGGCCTGCACGAGGGTGCCGGACCGCGACCTCGCCAAGAGGCGCTCACTCAGGGCTGCGTCGGAAGGGCCGCTTCGAGCATCGCCTTCATGATCGGGCCCGCCACGCCGGCCCCGTTGTCCTCTTGATGCTGCAGAGGCACCACCACAGCCACCGCAATCTGCGGGTTGTCGGCCGGTGCAAACCCGATCATCCAGTCGTCGGTGTTCGCCTGCGGATTGCCGGTCTGCGCCGTTCCCGTCTTGACGGCCGCGTCGAGGCTGGCCGGGAACCCGACACCGGCGGCGGTGCCTTGCGGGTTCGTCACGACGGTCTTCATCAGCGCCGTCACCTGCGCCGCGGCGCCGGGCGACACCGCCTGCTTCCAGACCTTCGGCTTATAGGTGCTCACCACGGCGCCATCGCTGTCGATGATCTGCGCCATGACATGCGGAGTCATGATCGTGCCGCCGTCCGCGATGCCGGCGGCGACGAGGGCGTTGGAGAGCGCGCTGGCTTGGTCGTCCAGCTGGCCGATCGCCGAGTCGGCCAGCTGCTCCTGGTTGGGCGGGGTCAGCGTCGAGGCGGCGGGAATCGTCGGTGTGGCCACCCAGGCGTCGGGGAGATCGATCGGTGGGCGATCGTTGTACCCGAACAACTGCGCCTGCTGAATGAGGGTCGGAGCCGTGAGCTTGACACCCAGCTGCCCGAAGCCGGGGTCGCACGAGGTCGCGAACATATCGTCGGCCATCGTTCCTCCACAGACCTGTCCTCCATCGTTGGTCATGACCTTGTCCGAGTTGGGAAAGGTCGTCGAGCCGGCTGGTGGGAAGGAGAAATCCACCAGACTCGGATCGAGGTTGAAGACGGCAGATGCAGTGACCACCTTGAACGTGGACCCCGGAAAGAAGGTCTCGCCCGTCGCGATGGGCAAGCCCGGGTAGAAGCCCTCGTGGTCCTTGGTCTTGAAATAGGCCAGTGCCGCCAGCTCCTGTTCTTTCGTGCCGGCCTCGGTGTTCGGGGCCTCGAGCGGAGCCGGATCGAAGCTGGGGCTGGAGTAGTCGGCCAGCACCGCGCCGGTCTTGGGCGCGATGGCCACGATGGCGGCATCGGTGTTGCTCCCGGTGAGCTGGCTCAGGGCTGTCTGAGCAGCCTTTTGCAGCGTGGGATCGATGGTCAGGACCACACTGTTTGTGGTCTCGACCACGGGTGACAGTCCAAGCGCTTGCGAGAGGTTCTGCGCGTCGTGCGGGTGCAGCGAGAGTGCTGCGTTGTACTCGTACTCCACTCCGGCCGTTCCCTCGTACGTCGAGTCGAATCCCACGACCTGCGAATAGAGGGCGCCGCCCGGATACACACGCGTGTCGTCGTTGGAGCCACCGGCAGCCTTGACCGACTGCGCCAGCATCGTCGTCCCATCGTCGGCGTAGATGACACCCCGTCGGTTGTGTTTCGCCAGGTCGATGATCCTGGGGTTGTTCGGGGACGACCGCAACGCAGGCGCCTTCACGGCCTGGATGTTGACGAGCTGGAGGACGAGCGCTCCGAAGCACAAGGTCAAGATGATGCCCATCCAGCGAATGCGCCTCCCCACCTATGGACACTCTCCGCGGCAAGGCGCTGCGTGGGCTGCTGCGGCACCGGCCCCGGCAGCGTCGGGACCGAGAGCGCGGCTCATGAAGGCAGTCTGCGCAGTCTGCAGGTCCTTCCGGTAGGGCGATGACTACCCATTCCTGTAGGCACAATTGCCTACAGGTGGTCCCCGAGCAGTCTTTTACCGACCCGTTCATTTAGGCTTTCCGCATGGCGTGTCTCGAGTGGCCGAACGGCACGCGGTACGAGTTGCTCCACGAGGCAGTAACCATCGGGAGAGACCAGGCGAACGACATCGTCGTCCCCCACGACTCCAACGTCTCCCGTTCCCACGCAGAGGTGCAATACCGCGACGAGCGGTGGTTGTTGGTCGATCTCGGGAGCCGGAACGGGACGATCGTCAACGGGCGCCGGATTCGTCAGCACCCCCTGCGGGAGGGCGACCGCATCCAAGTCGGCCAGATCAAGTTTGTCTTCCTCGCCGGACACGACCCGAACGTCACCCAGACGAGTCACGCGGTACCGGGCAAGGGACCGAATCTCTCCCGCCGTGAACGAGAGGTCATTGAGCTCCTCGTCGAGGGCCTGACCGACCGCGAGATCGGTGAGCGCCTCTTCATCAGTACCAGCACCGTGCGGTCACATTTGGACAGAATCTCCGAAAAAACGGGGTTTCGTCGTCGAGTCGACCTGATCCGGCTCGCCTCTGAACTCGAGCTCCAGGACTGACCCGGTCGAGATCGCTACTTGAGAAGCCTGAGATGCGAGTCCGGGCGTGCGGAGGACCGGGCGAGGATGCGGCGTACGAATTGTGTCCAGAGCTCCCGGAGCCGGGGCGGACCCGACTCGGACGGAGGCCCGTCGTCCGTCCCCGTGATGGCTTCGGTCATGCCGTAGGCCAAGGTCGAGATCAGACGAGCGGCTTCCGGCGCCGGCAGACGGAACGTCCCGGTGCAGCTGTCGCCCTGCCAGAGCGAGATCACCATGGTGGAGTCGCCGTCGTGGGCCGACACCGCCATCCGCCGGACCGGGCTACGCGTGTCGTAGAACCAGGTCCGTTCCCCGTATAAGTGGCCCTCCACCGGCACGACTGGATTATGGCACCAGGCGCCTGTTCCTGCCATGGGCATTGGCGGAGGCGCACCTGCCCCCGTCACCGCACCCGCCCCCGTCACCGCACCCGCCCCGTCACCAGCCCCGTCAGCCCGGCGGTACCGCCCAGTGCACGAGGTCGCTGCTCCGGGCCAGCCCGATGCGGGCGTGGCCCCACCCCCCGAATTGCGTGAGCTCGGTGCTCCCGGCGTAGGTCAGGTAATCCTCACCCTGCGGCCCGACGCAGAGAAAGGCGGAGTTGGCGTGCTCGTAGCCGACGCTCGAGACCCCCTGCCCGCTGTCGAACGGCTCGCTCGGCACCATGAGCTGTTGGCCGGCACTCCAATGCAACCACGTGGACGGTGATGCGGGGTCGCCCGGACCGAGCGTGAACAGAAACGGCTGGTCGAGGGTGTTCGACGTCGCCACCAGGTGCCACGAACCGTCGACCGTCACGAACTCGTAGTTCTCGACGGTGTCGTTGTACACGACGATGTCGGGCTGGCCCACCAGACGGAACCCCGCGGTGAGTGACGGCGCCCAGGCGATCTCGAAGTGTTGTGCCGTCGTCCCTGCTTTGAAACCCAGGATCACCCCGTGGCCCGTGAACGCCAGCGCGGCATCGATCATGCGATGGGCCAACCCACGGCCGAGAGGGTGTGGTGCCGACCATGACCGCAACGACGCGTTGGTGCTCGTCCGGTAGGCCAGACCCTGCGGCGTCTGGTAGGTGACGACGAACGTCCCCGTGGGCGAACGGACGATGTCCGGCGAGGCGGCGTCATCGGCAATCACCTTCGGCGACGACCAGTGCTGTAAGTCCGGGCTCGACGACACGGCCACGCTGAAATGCACATGCGGCGCGGCGGCCGTGGCCGTCATGTCGCTGTAGAGCATGTGCCACGCCCCGCCGGACCACTGCAGCGCCTGGTCCTTCACGCCGACCGTGGGGTACGACAGGATCGGATTGGCCAGCGCCGACCAGTCGATGGACTGAGGCGGCGTCCCGACAATGCAGGCGTGGTCCTGCCCCGGGGGGACCGCCGCAGCCGCCGACGCAGCCGCAGCCGCCGCGGCCGCCGCGCCGTCATCACCACCCGATCCGACGACCACCACCATCGTCACCCCGACGACCACGGAGACCGTCGCGAGAAAGGACCGTCGCACGCCGGCACGCTACGGCAGACTGGGGGCACCATGCAGACCGTCGAGTTGGCCGTCGACACCTCCCGGCGGCGCATCGTCGACCTCACGGACGAGCTCGAGCGCTTCTGCGCCGAGCAGGGCGACGGCCTCGTCAACGTCTTCGTGCCCCACGCCACCGCCGGCGTGGCACTCATGGAGACCGGCTCCGGCTCCGAAGCTGATCTGCTGGCGGCGCTCGAGCGGCTGCTGCCGCGGGACGACCGCTACCGGCACGCCCACGGGTCGCCCGGCCACGGCGCCGACCACATCCTGCCGGCGTTCATCAGCCCGTCGGTGACGCTCCCGGTCTTCGCCGGCCGGGTTGCCCTGGGCACCTGGCAATCGGTGGTGCTGGTCGACTTGAACGTCGACAACCTGAAGCGCCAGGTGCGCCTGAGCTTCGTCCCGGCCTGATCAGGCGGGCTGCTCGCCCTTGCCCGCGTCGGCAGCAGCAGCCCGCGCCATCATCTTGCGCCAGTCGGGGTCGACGACGAGCGGGGCCTCGGTGCTGTGCGCGTTGCCCGACACGATGTCGAGCATGCGGCCCG
Organism: Acidimicrobiales bacterium; assembly: GCA_036271495.1. GTDB lineage: Bacteria > Actinomycetota > Acidimicrobiia > Acidimicrobiales > RAAP-2 > Bog-473. Next base: position 9,212 of record DATBAO010000118.1, on the reverse strand, counting down.
GCGGCACCTCAATGAAGACACCCTCGGCCTCTGCCGTCAGCTCGCCCTGGGAGTAGATGCCGCCCCAGGCGTAGACCTTGCGCCCTTCCTTGCCGGTGTGACGGGCCACGAGGTCGAGCGGGGCCAACAGCGGCGTCGGGCGCCGGTAGCGGATGGTCAGCGTTCCCGTCATGGCACCCTCGCCTACGAGGATGTTCGACATGCCCAGCAGCTCGTCGAACAACTCGGCGATCACGCCGCCGTGCACACAGGTCGGCGGGCCCTCGTACTGATAGTCGTAGGTGACCCGGCCCCGCACCTCGCGCCACCCCTCGTGGCCGTCGACCGCCCACACCTCGACCGGTGGCGCCACCGGGTTGGCGAAGCCGATGACGGGGCTGGTGGAGAAGGCGTCCTGGGGATGCCCGTTCGCCGACGGCTGGTTGCGCGTCCGCCGGTCGACCTGCGCCGCCGCCTCCAGGCGGTCGGCCAGCACGCCCAGTTCGTCGGCCGCCCGCGTGACCTCGTCATCGTCGAGAGGCTGTCCCACCGCCACCGCGCCGATGCGGCGCGCGGCAGCCGCCAGCCGGTTGAGCGGGGTGTCCTGCCAGGTCTCGGCGTGCCCGTCGACGCCCGGGTAGCCCTCGCCGGCCGGTGGATCGAACTGGCGGTCCCTGCCCTTGCCCGTGCCGCGGTCCTTGCCGCTCACGTGCGGGTGTAGTTGGGCGGACGCTTCTCGGCGAAGGCCTTCTGGCCTTCGGTCGCGTCGTTGCTGGCGAAGACGGGCCAGCCGATCTCGAGTTCACGGGCCAGCCCGTCGACCTCGGACATGCCCTCGGTCTCGCGCACACTGCGCAGAATCGCCTCGACGGCCAGCGGCCCGTTGGCCCCGATCACCGCGGCGATCTCCAGCGCCTTGTCCAGCGCGGTGCCGTCAGGCACCACATGGCCGATGAGGCCGATGCGCAGCGCCTCCTCGGCCGGCACCTCGCGGGCGGTCAGGAGCAGTTCCATGGCGAGTGTGTAGGGGATCTGCCGGCGCAGGCGCACCGTCGAGCCCCCGAGGGGGAACAGCCCGCGCTTGGCCTCGAAGACGCCGAAGATGGCGCCCTGGCCCGCCACCCGGATGTGGGTGGCCTGCAGGATCTCGGTCCCGCCGGCCACGGCCCAGCCCTCCACGGCGGCGATCAACGGCTTGCGGAGGTCGTAGTGGCGCAGCAGCGCCTTCCAGTGCAGGTCGGGGTCTTCCGCCATGCGTGCCTGGTACTTCTCGGCGTCGCTGCCTCCCATGGCCTTGAGGTCCATGCCGGCGCAGAACGTCCCGCCGGCGCCGGTGAGGATGGCGCAGCGGATGTCGTCGTTGCTGTCGATCTCCTCCCAGGCGTCCTTCATGCCCACCAGCATGGGCAGGCTCAGGGCGTTCTTCGCCTCCGGCCGGTTCATGGTGACGATGGCGGTGGCGCCGTCGCGTTCGAACGTCAGGTGCTCAGTCGTGACCACGGTCCCCTCCAGAGGTAGGCGCCGGAATGATGGTGTCGATGGAGATGGAGATGCAGGTACTCGTGAAAATGAGAACGGGTTGTCGCTACAGCCGCTCGATGATGGTGCCCGTCGCCAGCGCACCGCCGCAGCACATCGACACGAGCCCGTAGGTCTTGTCGCTGCGCTCGAGCTCGTGCAGGATCGTCGTGATCAGCCGGCTGCCGGTGGCGCCGACGGGGTGGCCGATGGCGATGGCGCCACCGTTGACGTTGACCTTGTCCATGTCGGCGTCGTGCACGCGGGCCCAGCTCATGACGACGGAGGCGAAGGCCTCGTTCACCTCGAAGAGGTCGATGTCCTTCATGGTCATGCCGGCCTTGGCCAGCACCTTCGTCGTCGCCGAAATCGGGCCGTCGAGGTGGTAGTAGGGGTCGGAGCCGACGAGCACCTGCGCCACGATGCGGGCCCTGGGCTTGAACCCGTCGGCCTTGGCCCGGTCCTCGGACATCCAGAGCACGGCGGCCGCGCCGTCCGAAATCTGCGACGAGTTCCCCGCCGTGTGCATGCCGTCCGGCAGCACGGGCTTCAACTTCGCCAGGCCTTCGGCGGTCGTGTCACGCGGGCCCTGGTCCTTCGACACGACGATCTTGTCGCCGGTGTGCTCGCCGCGCGGGCCCTCCTCGCCGACGATGGGCGCCTCGACGGAGACGATCTCACGGGCGAAGCGGTCCTCGGCCAGCGCCCGGGCCGCCTTCTTCTGCGACTCGAGGCCGAGCCAGTCGACGTCGGCCCGGCTGATGTCGTACTTCTTGGCGATGCGCTCGGCCGCGGTGAACTGGTCGGGCATGTCGTAGGGCAGGTCGGCAGGGATGGCGCGCCCCACGCCGGCCGCCGCGTTGGCGCCGAGCGGCACGCGGCTCATGGCCTCGACGCCGCAGCCGATGGCCGTGTCGACGGCGCCGGCGGCGATCAGGTTGTTCACGAAGTGGTTGGCCTGCTGCGACGAGCCGCACTGGCAGTCGACCGTGGTGGCGGCGACCTCATAGGGCAAGCCGGCCAGGAGCCAGGCCGTCCGGGTCACGTTGAACCCCTGCTCGCCGGCCTGGGTCACACAGCCACCGACGACCTGCTCGACGGACGAGGGCTCGATGCCGGCCCGCTTGACCACTTCGACCTGGGCCGCGCCCAGGATGTCGGGGGCCCGGAGCCCGGACAGCCACCCGTTGCGCTTCCCGATGGGGGTGCGGACCGCCTCGATGATTACCGGCTGCGCCATGACCGACGTTCCTCCTACTGCCAAGTCCGGCCGCGGCCGGATGCCCTCGATGAGCGATTTCTAGAACCTGTTCTAACTTTAGCACCGGCCCTTTCGGGCCGACCCCGGAAGTCTGCCCGGACCCTCTTGCCGGGCGCCAGACGCCGAACCGCCGGACCTGAGACCGCCTACAGGTGCTTGAGCAGCTCCCGGGCGATCACGACCTTCTGGACCTGGTTGGTCCCCTCGTAAATCTGGGTCACCTTGGCGTCGCGCAGGAAGCGCTCCACCGGGAAGTCCTTGGTGTAGCCGTAGCCGCCGAGCAGTTGCACCGCGTCGACCGTGACCGACATGGAGGTGTCGGAGGCGAAGGCCTTGGCCATGGCGCCGAACTGGGTGAGCTCTCCCGTCGGGTCGTCGTCGACCATGGCGCAAGCCCGGTACACGAGCGCGCGGGCTGCCTCGTTTCGCATGGCCATGTCGGCCAGCATGAAGCGCAGGCCCTGCAGGTCGGCGATGGGCGCGCCGAAGGCCTGGCGCTGCTTCATGTAGGTCCCCGAGTAGTCGATGGCGCCCTGGGCGATGCCCACCGCCTGCGCCCCGATGGTGGGCCGGCTGCGGTCGAGCGTGTGCATGGCGATGGTGAACCCCTGCCCCTCCTCGCCGATGCGGTGCGACGCGGGGACGCGCACCTCGTCGAGCACCACCTCGCCCGTCGGGCTGGCGCGCAGGCCCATCTTGTCCTCGTGCTTGGCGATGCGGACACCCCACTCCTTCTCGACCAGGAAGCACGAGATGCCGCGCCCACCGGCGTCGGGGTCGGTCTTGGCGAAGACGGTGTAGAGGTCCGAGATGCCCGCGTTGGTGATCCAGTACTTCGAGCCCGTCAGGATGTAGTCGTCCCCGTCACGCACGGCGCGGGCCCGCATGGACGCCACGTCGCTGCCGGCATCGGCCTCGGACAGGCAATAGCTGGCCTGCAGCTCGCCGGAGGCGATCCGCGGCACGTAGTGCTGCTTGAGCTCCTCGGAGCCCCAGTTCAGGACCGGCGTCATCCCGAGCTTCGAAATGAGCATGGTGAGCCCCGTCGAGGCGCAGACCCGCGAGAGCTCCTCGGCCATGATGGCGACGGTGACCATGTCGGCGCCCGCGCCGCCGTACTCGGCCGGCATGCTCAGGCCCGGCAGCTCCATCTCCTTGCAGGCTTCGAAGGACTTCCACGGGAACTCGGCGGTGCGGTCGGCCTCTGCCGCGTTGGGCGCCACCTTCTCCTCGGCGAAGGTGCGGAGGGAGGCACGGAAGTCTTGCTGGACGTCGGTCAGGGCGAAGGTCGAGGTGCTCATTGCTGTCATTCTCGCAGGCGCCAACGGGTGTCCGTTCACGCCGCTCCGGCTGTGTTCAGTGCGCCCGGAGATGCCTGACAAGGAGCTGTGAGAGCTCGACGGGAGCCATCTCGGGGATCCAGTGCGACACGTTGTCGAGGACCTCGAAGGTGTACGGCCCCTGGACGCATTCGGCGGTGTTCTGGGCCGCCGCCCACCCGAAGGCGACGTCCCCGGTGGACCAGACGTAGAGCGTGGGCACGCACACCGGGTTCAGTCCGGTGAGGGTGCTGCCGTCCATGGCCCGGTACCAGTTGAGGGCCGCCGTGAGGGCGCCCGGCTCGGTCAGGGCGGCGACATACATCCGGGCATCCTCGTCATCGAGACCGGTCTCGGCCAACAGCGTGGCCAGGCCGCCTCCGGCGCCGTCCGCTCCGAGCAGCAGGCGCTCCGGGACCTCGGGGGCTCGGAACGCCTCCATCGACGCGCCGTAGGCGGCCTGACGCGGATCGGCGCCGCGCAGCGCCTCGTGCAGCGCCAGCGGGTGCGGCGTCGACACGACGCTGAGGGTGCGCACGCGACCGGGGTACCGGGAGGCCAGGACCCAGGCCAGCATGCCGCCCCAGTCATGGCCGACGAGATCGAACGTCTCCATGTGCATGGAGTCAGCCAGGTCGATGACGTCCTGCAGCAGGTGCTCGGTGGCGTACGCGCTGACGTCGGCCGGGCGGGCGCCCGTGCAGTAGCCGCGCTGGTCAGGGGCGATGGCGCGGTAGCCGGCCCGGCCCAGCGCCCACAGCTCGTCGCGCCAGGCCCACGAGGTCTGCGGGAAGCCGTGCAGCAACAGGATCGTGCGGCCCTCGTGCGGGCCACAGGCCCGGCCGGTGAAGGTGAAGCCGCCGGCCTCTATCTCGAGCCGGTCAATCGCCCCGATTGCGTCCACGGCCTGGCGTGCCGCCTAGGCGGCGGGACCGCCTCCGGCGCGGACCGCCTCGGGCTGCAGCCGGAGCGTCTCCTCGGGCACGGAGTCGACGAGCGCGCGCTGCGCGACGTAGTCGTGCGCAATGGAGGAGAACAGTGCCCGGCGCGTGGCCTGGACATCGGCCGGCACGTCATCGAGGAAGCCCCACAGGTTGAGGGCGAGGCGGACGTCGTACACGCACGGGGCTCGGCCGAAGAGCGCGGCGCGGCGGGCGGCGACGAGGGCGACGCCGAGCGTCACATCGTGGGCGGACTCGCCCGAGCCCAGCTTGAGCTCGTCGTTGAAGCGGTGGGCCAGGCGCAGCGCGAAGCCCGAGTCCGGCCCCGGCGTCCCGATGCTGGCGCCCCGGCGCATGGTCGGCCCCACCAGCTCGGCCGGACGGTCGGTGATCCAGATTCCCGGGACGTCCATGTGCATGGCCGGCCGGACCTGATCCGCCTCGGCGATCGGCACGAAGGTGGGCTGCGTCATGCGCGGAGACTAGCCGAGGGGGTCGGGTGACCCCATTCGACGCTCGCCCAGTGAGGCCTCCTGCAGCAGCGGCACCACGTGCAGCGCGAGGGACGACGGGTGCGCCGCATCGTGGAACACCTCCTGGTCCGCCGAGCGCAGGTTGGACCCCGTCGTCAGCGGCTCGCCGGTACCGGCGTTGCGGCCGAAGAGCGGGTGGGCCCCGCTGGAGACCTGCAGGCGGATGCGGTGGCCGGCCCGGAACGTGTTGGCGGTGGGCCACAGGGCGATCTCGAGCGTGCGGATGCCGTCCTCGTCCTTGCTCCCCTCCGCCGCCGGGCCGGGTGCCAGCCGCACGATGCCGTCGCTCAGGTTGAACGACTTGCCCTTCTCCGTCACGTCGCAGAGGCGTACGAAGAAGTCGGTGTGCTCGAGCGATGAGCGCACGGCAATCGTGGCCGTCACCGGGCCGATGACGGTGAGGTCGTCGGTGAGCACCGGGCTCGTGTAGGTGAGCACGTCTCGCCTGCGCTCACGCCGGGACTGCTCCTTGCGCCCCGCCGTGCTCATGTTGAGCGAGGGACCGCCCACCGAGGGCGTCGGATCGTGGGGGTTGTAGTGGTAGCGGTCCGGTGCGCTGTCGTCGACCGGCGGCGCCAAGGTGAGCGTCCCGCCACGCCCGAGGTACCAGCGCTCGGTCTCCCCCGCCGGCGGCCACAGGGAGAAGTCCTCCCATGTCCGCGACCCCATGACGAAGACGCGCACGGGCGCGTCCTGGCGCTCGGTCCGGCCCAGTCCGAGCTGGCTGTCGAACCAGCGCGGCCCATCGCGGATGGTCTCGGCGAACAGGGCGGGACTGGCGTGGGTCCAGGGACCGATGGTCAGGCGGGCGGTCCGCCCGGCCCGGCGGAGCGACTCGTAGTCGTCGACCTGCGCCTTGAGGAAGAGGTCGTACCAACCACCGATGAAGCTGGCGGGCGGCACGTTGTCCAGCCGGCGCCCGAAGTTGACGCCGTCCCACCACGGGTCAGCCGGCGTGCTGTGCTCGAGCCAGTCCTGATAGAAGGCCATCGGCTCGCCGATGACGGCGCTGTCGCTCTTCCCGATGGGCAGCACCCCGGTCGACGTCGCCACCAAGCGGGCGGCGCGCAGCCGGGCGCGCAGGACGCCACGCCAGCCGAGCTCCTGGTGCTTGATCTCGTGCAGCCAGGCCAAACCCGTCTCGAGAGCGAAGGCACCGCCCGGGTAGACGACCGAGTCGCGGAAGTTGGACGCGGTGACCTGGAAGCTCAGGGCGCGCAGGAAGTCCGGGGCGTCCTCCGCCACCGCCCACTGCGTCATGCCGAGATAGCTCCCACCCCACATGACGAGGCGGCCGTCGAACCAGGGCTGCGCCGCCACCCATTCGAGCGTGGCCCGACCATCGGCCTGCTCGTTGCGCACGGGGACGAACTCGCCTCCGGACCCGAAGGTGCCCCGGCAACTCTGGATGATGACCTGGTAGCCGCGCTCGGCGTACAGCCGGCCGAGCGGGCCCATGATCGTGCGCCCGTACGGCGTGCGAATGAGCACGGTCGCCGGCGCGCTGCCGGGGTGCGCCGGGTACCAGCGGTCGGCGATCAACTCGACACCGTCGGGCATCTTGGCGGTCAGGCCGCGCTCGACCGCCACATCCGTCGTCTGCGCCGGGGGGAGCTTGACCGCCGCTCCTGCGATCCGGCTGAACACGGTCATACGCGACCCCCCTGCACTTCCGCGACTGCTGCGGTGGGTTGCCCGGTCCCCGCCTCAGGAGGCGTGGAGCAACCCGAAGACGATCGAATCGTAGAGGGCCTGCCAGCTGGCCTCAATTATGTTCTCCGAGACCCCGATGGTGGTCCAGGTCCGCTGGCCGTCGGTGGTGTCCACCAGGACCCGCGTGACGGCGCCGGTGCCCCGGCCGGTATCGAGCACGCGCACCCGGTAGTCGGTGAGGTGGATGTGGTCGAGGGCGGGGAACTTGGAACCGATGGCGGCGCGCAGCGCACCGTCGAGTGCGTTGACCGGGCCGTTGCCCTCGGCGACCGCGACGATCCGCTCCGGCCCCACGTGGACCTTCACCGTGGCCTCGGTCATGACACCCGCCACGTCGTCGGCGTCCGATGTCTCCGGACCGTCTGCCTCGTGGCGCTGATCGTGGTCCGTGATGACACGGAACGACTCCACGGTGAAGAAGTCGGCCACCCACCCGGTGGCCCGGCGCAGCAAGAGCTCCAACGAGCCGTCGGCCACCTCGAAGTGGTAGCCCTGGTGCTCCAGGCGCTTGAGCTCGTCGAGCACGCGACCGATGACCTCACCGTCGAGTTCGAGCCCGAGCTCGTCCGCCTTCATGGCCAGCGTCGACCGGCCCGCCATCTCCGACACCACGACCCGGGTCCCGTTGCCCACCAGATTGGGCTGGACGTGCTCGTAGAGGTCGGCGCTGCGGGCCACGGCGCTGGCGTGCAGGCCGCCCTTGTGGGCGAAGACCGAGTTCCCGACGTAGGGCTGCTGGGGGTTGGGCGCGATGTTGACCAGTTCGGCGATGTGGTGCGCCACGGGCGTCAGGAGCTCCAGGCGGTCCGCCGGGATGGTACGGATGTTGAGCTTCAGCGACAGGTTGGGGATGGCGGCCGAGAGGTCGGTGTTGCCCGCCCGCTCGCCGTAGCCGTTGATGCAGCCCTGGACCTGGGTGACCCCGGCCTGTACCGCGACGAGCGAGTTGGCCACCGCGCAGCCGGCGTCGTTGTGGCAGTGGATCCCGAGCTGTGCGCTCGTGCGCTCACGCACGTCGGCCACCGCCTGCCCGACGTCGTCGGGCAGCGACCCGCCGTTCGTGTCGCACAGGACCAGTGCCTCGGCGCCCGCCTCCTCGGCGGCGGCCAGGACCGACAGCGCGAAGTCGGGGTTGCGGCGGTAGCCGTCGAAGAAGTGCTCGGCATCGAGGAAGACGCGCAGGTCGTGCTCACGCAGGAACCGCACGGAGTCGGCCACCATGGCCACCGCCTCGTCGAGCGACGTCCGCAGGGCCTCGGCGACGTGGCGATCCCACGACTTGGCCACGATGCAGGCCACCGGCGCGCCGGCCTCCACCAGGTTGGCCAGCACGGCATCGGTCTCCGGCTTCACGCCGGCCCGCCGGGTGGAGCCGAAGGCCACCAGCGTGGCGCTGGTGAGCGTCAGCTCCTTCTTGGCCCGGGCGAAGAACTCGATGTCCTTGGGGTTGGCTCCCGGCCAGCCGCCTTCGATGAAGGTGACGCCGAGGTGGTCGAGCTGCTCGGCCACCCGCAGCTTGTCGTCGACCGTGAGCGAGAGGCCCTCCTGCTGGCTGCCGTCACGCAGGATGGTGTCGAAGATGTCGACGGCCTCGGGCAGGTCGGGGACGGCGAAGTCGTGGGCGTGGGTGCTGTGGCCGTGGGCGCCCTCGCCGTCAGCCTCGTCGTCGGTGTCGGTGTCGCCGGTGGCGGTGGCGCTGTCAGTCGACATGGTCGAGCCATTCCTTGTACTGGTCGACCTCGCCCCGCACGGTGGCGAAGTAGGTCTGCTGAATCTCCTTGGTGATCTTTCCCGGGCGCCCGGCGCCGACGGGACGGTCGTCGACGGCGCGGATCGGCACCACCTCGGCCGCGGGTCCGGTGAGGAAGGCCTCATCGGCCAGGTAGAGGTCAGTCCGAATAATCGGCTCGTGCCGCACCTCGTAACCGAGGTCTTGGGCAATCGTCTC
>DATBAO010000117.1:0-10558 GCA_036271495.1 Acidimicrobiales bacterium | reverse complement strand
CCTTTGCCGGCATCCTCGTCGCCGGCACGCTGCTGGCCATCGTCGAGGTGGGGTCCGTGGCCAACCTCTTCGAGACGGGCTACGGCCAGCTCCTGCTGCTGAAGATCGCCATCGTCGGCCTGCTGCTCTTCCTCGCCGCCTACAACCGCTATCTGCTCTTGCCCGGGCTGTTCTCGGCGGCCGCGACGGCCCACCCGGGCGCGCTGGCCCGGGGGTGGCAGCGCCTGGTCTCGACGGTGCGGCTCGAGGCGCTCGGCATGGTGGCGGTGCTCGGCGTGACCGCCGTGCTGGCCAACGGGACGCCGAGCAACGGCGCCAGCGAGCCGCCACCCGTCCCGTTCACCCAGACGCAGGCGTTCGACGGCGGGCACGTCATGCTGCACATCACGCCCAACGCCGCCCTGGTGAACGACTGGACCGTGCAGTTCACCGGCCCGGACGGCGCGCCGGCCAACCTGGCCGAGAGCGTGTCGGTGTATCTCGTCCTTCCCTCGCAGAACGTGGGCCCGATTGAGACCGACATGCACAAGCACGGCGTCGGGCGTTTCGTGTTGACCAACAGCCCGAACCCGCCCATCGTCGGGAAGTGGCAGATCGTCCTGCAGGTGCAGGTCTCGGAGTTCAGCCAGCCTGACGTCAGCTTCGTGGACACCGTGCAGTAACGCCGTCGCGACGGCAGAGGAGGGTTTACAGATGATTCGGAAGCTCGGGCTGGTCGCCGCGTGCGCGCTGGCCCTCGTGGTGCTCGACGCCGGCCTGGCGGCCGCGCACGTCACCGTCAGCCCGTCGAGCCTGCCCCAGGGCACCGACGACGCCATCCTCACCTTCCGCGTCCCGAACGAGTCGACCACCGCTGCGGTGACGGGCCTGCGCATTCAGTTCCCGCTGGCGCATCCCATCGTCCTGGTCAATCCCGAGGCGGGATCGGGCTGGCAGGTCAAGGCGGTCAAGACCGCGCTGCCCAAGCCGATCACCACCGACGACGGCACGTTCACGTCGACGACGAGCGAGGTCGACTGGTCGGGGAGCAGCATTCCCGTCGGCCAGTTCGGCGAGTTCAACGTGCTGGCCCAGGGCATCCCGACGGGCACGTCGCAGCTCGTCTTCAAGGCGATTCAGACCTACAGCGACGGCACCGTGGTGTCGTGGATCGAGGTGCCGGACAAGGCGGTGCCCGACCCCGAGCACCCGGCGCCGACGATCACGCTCACGGCGCCGGGTGGGAAGGGAGGCGCGGGTGCGGCGTCGTCGACCGCCACCACGGTGACCGCCACGGCGACGGTGACCGCGTCCTCGGGCTCGAACGCGTGGGAGATCGCCGCGCTGATTCTGGCCGGACTCGCCATCGTGCTCAGCGTGCTGGCGGTGTGGCTGGGCCGGCCCCGCTTCGGCGCCTCGGACTGACTAACTCGGGCCGGAGACCTGCAGCGGGGCGGCCAGGTAGGGGCCGGACGGGCCGAAGCCGAGGTGGGCCAGGGAGACCGGCCGCGGTGGCCCCGGCAACGGCAGGGTGGAACTGAATGGCGTGTAGAGGAGCCAGTAGCCGGCGGCGTTGGCGAAGACCGACTCCTCACCGGGGCCCTGCCCCTGTGCGTTGGAGCCCAGCAGCGGCGCGGAGGACAGGTCGCGGCACGGTCCGAGCGGCCCGCTGCAGCGTGCCGCCCCGATGGAGTAGCCCGGCTGGTTGAACCACCCGCCGGAGTAGAAGAGGTAGTAACTGCCGCGGACCAGCACGAGCTGCGGCGCCTCCACGATGTGTCCCTGCCAGGATTCGTCCGGGCCGAAGATCGCAGTCGGCTGCCCCACGAGGTGGAGCCCGTCGGCGCTCAGCGGTTCGCTGTAGATCTGCGTGTCGGCGGTGCTCGAGTGGGCGTTCTGGTCCGACTTCCAGATCATGTACGGCTGGCCGCCGGCGTCCGTGAAGACACGGGGGTCGATGGAGCCGCCCAGTGACTGCTGGCAGATGAAGGGGACCGGTGCGGCGATGTAGGGACCGGCGACTGCCGTGCTGATGGCGTCGCCGATGCACATGGTGGCGGACGAGGCACCCTGGAGCTGTGCGGTGAAGTACAAGAGGAAGTGGTTGCCGAACCGGGCCACGTCGGGCGCCCACATGACGCCGGGGGCGGCCCAGGCGGGCGGATCGGGCAGGGCGTCGGTCGGCCCGCCCCACTGGCCCACGGTGGTCCCGGAGCGCACGGGGACGTTCTGGGGCACGTTGTCCTGCGACGTGAAGAGGTAGTAGCGGCCGCCGTCCTGGAAGATGAACGGGTCGGGCTGATCGGCGCCCGAGTTGATGGTGAAGCCCGGCGACGACGGGTCCGACAGCGCCGGCGGGTCGAAGTAGGGCGTGCGCAGGCCCAGCGCGCTGTCGGCGGCGGCCGCGCCGAGGGCTCCGGTCGAGAGGTACTGCGCCGGCGAGACCGTGGCGACATCGTCGGTGCGGGCGCCGGCGTTCAGGACGCCCAGTCCGAAGATGCCGGCCAGCGCTCCGGCGGCGACCAGGCCGATCACGAGGCCCCGACGACGCCGGCGCGGGGTGCTCACCATGGGGAAGAACTGGGGACGGACGAGGTGGACTCTGGGGACGAGGCGGAGAAAGGTGGGGAGAACATCTGGATTTCGCGATACGGCATTGACCCCGTGTTTGGAGTGGCGCAATCTGTCCCCAGTTCGGAAACGAGAGCCCGCCGAACCTCAAGCGAGCACCGCAAGGTGGGAGCGAGGGAAGCCCGAAGGGAAGCCGCAAGGCGGAACGGGGGGAAGCCGAGAGAACGCTGCAAGGCGGGATCGAGGAAAGGGAGCGAGCCCCGCGAGGGGAGCGTGACTGGAGTGGGCACGAGGATCCGACTGAAGATGGTCCGTGGTGCGTCACGGTGACTTCCCTGGAGTCGCCGGGACCGGCCCGGGCGGGGGTTGTCCGACACGACCCCGGCACGGTGCCAGCGGCCCATCGCAGACGTAGCCCCGAGGAGCACGGGAGGCTTCGGCCGAACGGTTACTCGGGGTTGCGTCGCGTCCGGGCCCATGTTCCGCGCGTGCCGACCCGGGTTCTGCTCCGGTGTCCCGCTCCCCATCCCCACACAGGGGTAACGGCCTGGCGGGGCCCGACCCCCGGTCGCAGCCGAAGATCTTTTCGGGCTCCGGTGGCCTTCCTGCTCAGTGCAGGGAGGCCCAGAGGCGGGCCGGACGCTCGCCCGCCGCCACCTGGCGGTTCAGCTCGGCCTGGACCAGCAGGAGGTCATCGGGGTGGGTCACGCCGATGCAGCGGCCCTGGGCGGGCAGGACGCGGAACGAGCTCGTGGCCAGTGAGGCGGCGACCACCTCGGGCAGGAGCACCTCGGCCTCCTCGGAGGCGTCGTGCGCAGCATCCATGGCGGCCTGCAGGGTCTTGTGGAAGGTCGGGGTGAAGCCCCAGAGGTTCATGGAGACCCGGGCGTCGGGGGAGAGGGCGACAGGCTCCCGGCCGTCGCCCGAGACGAAGCCGCCCTCGGGGGTCCGCGTCACCTGGCGCCGCTCGTCCACGCCGAGCAGGGTGCCGTCGTCGGCCACGCTGCAGATGCCGCGGGTGACCGGCGAGGAGCCGACCACGGCGTCGGAGAGGCGGTAGCCCACCAACGCGTTGGTGTCGGCCTGGCTGCGCAGATGGGTCACCAGCTGGGCGCAGGCGTCCTGGCCGTAGATGTCGTCGGCGTTGCCCACGCCGTAGGGGCTGGTGCCGACATGGTCGGACGCGCTGAGGACGGCGTGCACGGTGCCCAGCGGCGCCGGCTGCATGGCGTAGCGCACGTCGACCGCACGGGGCCAGGTGTGCTCCACGTGGTAGCGGATGGCCGGACCGGTGCTCGGACCCAGGACCAAGACGACGGTGCCGAAGCCCGCGGCGGTGGCGTCGGAGGCCACCAGGTCGATGACGGCCTCGCCGTGGGGGCCCACGGGCGCCAGCGGCTTGCAGCCGCCGTACCGGCGCGCCCGTCCGGCCGCCAGGATCACCAACGCCGGATCCGCCCCGGCGCCCTCCTCGGTCACGCGCTCCAGCGGAAGACGGCGCTGGCCCAGGTCATGCCGCCACCGAATCCCGTCAGCAGGAGGTGGTCGCCGTCATGGACGCGCCCGTTCTCGATGGAGTCGTAGAGAGCCAGGGGGATGGAGGCCGAGGAGGTGTTGCCGTAGCGGTCGATGACGACGGCAGTGCGGTCCTCGGGGATGCCGAGGCGCTGGCAGGCCGCCTGGATGATGCGCAGGTTGGCCTGGTGCGGCACCATCAGCGTGATGTCGTCCGGGCCGAGGCCGGCGTCGGCCATGGCCCGCTCGGCCGACTCGACGACGACGCGGACCGCGCGCCGGAAGACCTCCTTGCCGTCCATGAACAGCGTCCCGCCGTGCTCGCACTTGAGGAGGTGCTTGAGCGACCCGTCGGAGTTCATGTTCCAGCTGACGAGGCTGCCGGGGCCGTCCACCGGCTCGACCACCACGGCGCCCGCACCGTCACCCACGATGATGGCGATTTTGCGGTCGTCCATGTCGGTGATGCGCGAGAGCGTCTCGGAGCCGATGAGCAGGACGGGCCCCGATCCGATGGAGATGAGCCCGGCCGCGGTGACGAGGCCGTAGACGAAGCCCGAGCAGGCGGCGTTGAGGTCGAACGCGCCGCCCTTCATGCCGATGCCGTGCTGCACGCTGGGTGCGGTGCCCGGCACGATGCCGTCGGGCGTGGTGGTGGCGAGGACGAGGTTCTCGATCTCCTCGGCGGTCCGGCCGGCCTTGGCCATGGCGGCGACGGCCGCCTCGATGGCGAGGCCCGACGTCGTGCCACCGATGTGGCGTTCACGGATGCCGGTGCGCTCCGTGATCCAGGCGTCGCTGGTGTCGAGGTTGGCCGCCATGTCGTCGTTGGTGACGATCTTGTCGGGAACGGCGATGCCCCAACCTGTGATCTTGATGCCCGTCACGCGGCGGATCCGGAGCGTACGGCGTGGATGCCCACGAACCCTGCGTCCCCGTAGATGATGCCCCCCGTGTTGATCGCCACCCCGAGACGGGCCCCGGCGACCTGGCGGTCGCCCGCCCTGCCCCGGAACTGCGTGGCCAGCTCGACCACCTGGGCCAGTCCGGTGGCGCCCAGCGGATGGCCGCGGCCGACCAGGCCGCCGCTCGGGTTCACGACAAGCCCGGGGGAGTCGATGCCGGTGCCACCCGACTCGGTGGCGGGCCCCGCCTCGCCGGGAGCGAAGAAGCCCAGCGACTCGAGGGCGTAGAGCTCCTCGGCCGCCGTGGCGTCGTGCAGCTCCACCATGTCGGCGTCGCCCGGACCGAACCCGAACGCCTCCCACGCCGCCTCGGCGGCCTGGGTCAAGCGGTCGTGGTAATCGATCGATCCGTTTCCTGAACGCGCCACCGAGCCGATGATACGGGGCGCCGAGGCGGGCGCCGGGACCGACGGCCCGCCCAGCACCACGGCGGCGGCGCCGTCGGTGAACGAACTGCACATCAGCCGGGTGAGGACGCCCGCCACCTGCGGCGAGGCGAGGACCTCCTCGATGGTCACGCGCCGCTGGAACTGGGCCAGCGGGTTGCGTGCGGCGTGGTCGAAGGCCTTCACGGCGGCGGCGGCGATCTGTCGCACCGTGGCGCCGACGTCGGCCATGAGCCGGTGGGCCCAGCCGTTGTTGAGGCCCATCAGGATGCTGCCGGCCGGGTTGTCGTCGGCATGGCGGCGGTCGTGCAGGTCGTGGCGGTACTCGGCCGGGAGGCCGTCCTCGATGCCGGCGATCGTCCCCGCCCGGTCGCCGGTCCACATCTTCTCGACGCCGAGGGCGAGCACGGGGCGGTCCTGGGCGACGGCGGCCAGGGTGGCCAGGTGGAGCGAGGAGCTGCCCCCGGCGCACGAGTTGTCCACGTTGACGATGGCGACCTCGCTCAGGCCGGCTTTGCTGAGCCAGGTCTGCCCCTTCATGCACCCCTGATCGCTCAGGCGCCCGGCCATCGCGTTGCCCACGATGACCAGCCCGAGCTCGTGGGCCGAGACACCGGCGTCGCCCAGGGCCTCGTGCACCACCTCATAGGCCATGGTGTCCGGCTCGAGGTCACGCCGGCTCATGTCGGTCATGCCGGTGCCCAGGATGGCGATGTCGGTTTCTCTCATGCCGATACCCCCGCCAGCGCCGGGAGCTGCTCGCCCACGAACGCCGCTCGAAGTTGTCCGAAGTGCTCGACTGCAGGGGAGCCGGCCACCATCACGAGGATGTGGCGGGCGCCGGCCTCGGCGTACCGTCCCAGGGCGGCGGCGCAGGTCTCCGGTGCGCCGGCCACCAGGTGACGCTGGAAGGCCTTGGGCGGCAGGCGATAGAGCTCCGAGAGCCACTGGGCGCCCCGGACGGGCGCCTGGTCGTCGTCTCCGACACACGCAAAGACGACGACCCCGGCCTGCACGGCCTCGGGATCTCGGCCGGCCTCGGCCGTCTCGCGCCGCAGGGCCGCCAGAGCGGTCCCGTACTCGTCCGGGGCGAGGAAGAGGGGCACCCAGCCGTCGCCGACGGCGGCGGCACGCCGCCGGGCGGCCGCACTGGCGCCCCCGAACCAGAGGGGGACCGGCGCCGAGGCCGGCTCCTGCACGTAGTCGGCGCCGTCCGCCTCGGGGCCGGCCCAGGCCCGCCGGAGCCCGGCGACACCCTCGTCCATCAGCTGGCCGCGCCGGTGGTAGTCGACGCCGGCCCGGACGTACTCGGACTCGTGGATCCCCACGCCCATGCCGAGGACGAAGCGGCCGCCGGAGAGGAGCTGGAGCGCGGTGGCCTGCTTGGCCACGACGGACGACGGCCGGAGGGGCAGCTGCAGGACGCAGGTGCCGAGCTGGGGGCGGCTGGTCGTGGCGGCGGCGATGGCCAGGGTGGTGAAGGCCTCGGCAATGGGGTGGGGCCAGTAGAGGTGGTCCACGGCCCACAGGGAGTCGGCCCCGGTCGCCTCGGCCCGGCGGCACAGCTCGGCGACGTCGGCGGCGCTTCCGGTAGTACTCTGGGTACTACCGGCGCCGGCGGAGAGTTCTCCCTGCGTGGTGGCGGGGAGGATGAATCCGAGGGAGGGACGCGGTGCTCCACTTCCTACCGGGGTCACACCGACATAGTACGCCGGAGGCCGCAGGCGTGACTATTCAGACGCCGGAGCGGTCGGCAGGGGGTGGACGGCGCCCGAGGCACCGCCGGGGGCACCCAGGACAGAGAGCGTGCAGCGGGCCTCGCAGATGGCCCGCCCCTCGTCGTCGGTGAGCGAGATGCGCCAGACCTGAATGGTGCGCCCGACCCGGACCGGCGTCGCGTCGGCGGTCAGATGGCCATCGCGCACCGAGCGCAGGTGGCTGGCGTTGAGCTCGATCCCGACCACGCTGCGCCCGGGCTCGGCCGCCAGAGCGGCCCCGAAGCTGGCCGCCGACTCGGCGAGGAGGGCGGACACGCCGCCGTGGAGGATGCCGTAGGGCTGGTGCACCTTCCAGGTGACCGGCAGGCGCATGACGACCCGTTCGGGCCCCGCCTCGATGATCTCGACGTCGAGGAGCTCGTGGATGCTCGCGCTGCCGTCGGGCAGCACCGGACGGTCGCCGGGGGTCGAGGGGGGAGTGGTCATCGCGGAAGATTAACGGCGCACCGTTAGCCTGAGCGCGTGCCCGATGTGGTCGACCTGCGCAGCGACACCGTCACCCGCCCGACGCCCGCCATGCGGCGCGCCATGGCCGACGCCGAGGTCGGCGACGACGACTACGGCGAGGACCCGACGGTGCGTGCGCTGGAGGAGACCTTCGCGGCGCGCCTGGGCAAGGCGGCCGCGCTCTTCGTGCCGTCGGGCGTCATGGCCAACCAGATCGCGGTGCGCGTCCTGACGACACCGGGGACAGCCGTCGTGGCGGGACGGCGCCAGCACCTCGTGGCCTACGAGTTCGGCGCGGCGGCGTTGAACGCCGGGATTCAGTTCGTGGCGGTCGACGACAAGGGCGGCATGATCGACGCCGACGACGTGCGCTGGGCCCGCCAGGCCGCCGACGACCATCAGCCTGTCGTGTCGCTCGTCAGCCTGGAGAACACGCACATGGCGGCCTCGGGTGCACCGTGGACGACGGCCGGCCTGCAGGCCCTCGTCGACGCGGCGGGGCCGGTCCCCATCCACATGGACGGGGCCCGCCTCTTCAACGCCGAAGCGGCCAGCGGCGTCGCGGCGGCCGAGTGGGCCGCGCCGGTCACGACCGTCATGTGCTGCCTGTCGAAGGGGCTCTGCGCCCCGGTGGGCTCGCTGCTGGCCGGCGGCGAGGACGTGATCGGGGCGGCGCGGCTGGCCCGCAAGCGCCTGGGTGGAGGCATGCGCCAGGCCGGCGTCCTGGCCGCACCGGGCCTGGTGGCACTGCGCGCCATGGTCGACCGCCTGCCCGAGGACCACGCCCGGGCGGCGCGCCTGGCCGAGGCCGTGGCGCAGCGCTGGCCCGAGTGCGGGCTCGATCCGGGCACGGTGCGCACCAACATCGTGGTGTTCGCCCACGCGGCGCCGGAGAAGCTCCTGGCCCATCTGGAGAGTCACGGCGTGCTGGCGCACGCCATCGCGCCCGAGACGGTCCGCTTCGTCACGCATCACGACGTGGACGACGCGGGCGTCACGCGCGCCATCGCCGCCCTGAGCGACGCGCCGTGAAGGTGCGCATCGGCATCAGCGCGGGAGGCGAGAGCCTCGGCCCCGAGGCCATGGTCGCATTGGCCCGGGGGATCACGGGCTGCAGCTTCGACTCGCTGTGGCTGCCCGAGGTGCTGACGCGGCCCGGACCCGATCCGCTGGTCGGATTGGCCTGGGCCTCCGGCGCCTGCCCGGGCCTGAAGATCGGGACGACGATGCTCCTGCCGGGCCGCAACCTGGTCTGGCTGGCCAAGGCGGTCGCCACACTGGACCAGTTGTCGGGCGGGCACTTCCTGCTGACCTTCGTGCCCGGCCTCGCCATCGACGGCGAGTCCAGCGCCATCGGCATCCCCACCGCGACGCGCGGCCAGCTGATGGAGGACGCCCTGCCGGTGCTGCGGCGTCTGTGGGCAGGTGAGGTGGTGAGCCACGACGGTCCGGCGGGATCCTTCGCCGACGTCTCGGTCTCGCCGCGGCCGGCGCAGGATCCCTTCGACGTCTGGCTGGGCGGGAACGTCCCGGCCGCGCTCGATCGCTGTGGGCGGCTGGCCGACGGGTGGATCCCGGCCTTCTGCACGCCGGCCGACGCCGCCGAGGGCAAGGCGGAGATCGACCGGGTGGCGGCGGCCCACGGGCGCGCCATCAGCCCCGAGCACTTCGGGGTCAGCCTGGCCTACGCGCCGGAGGGCACCGATGTCGGCGCGCTGGCGTCGTCGCCTCTGGCCCGGCGGGCCCGCGGTCGCCCGCTGGAGGAGATCGTCCCGGTCGGGCGCGGCGGCCTGCGCACCATGCTCGAGCGGTTCCTCGACGTCGGGTTCTCCAAGTTCATCGTGCGCCCGATGGCGCCGCCGGGGGAGTGGCAGGCCGAGCTGGAGCAGCTGGCGGACGCGGTGGGCGATCTGCAGACGTGACCGGGGCGTCGGCGCCGACCCGTACGCTGCCACCATGCCCGAGCGCCCCCTCACCCTCATGGCCGTCCATGCCCACCCGGACGACGAAGCGATAGGGACGGGCGGCATCCTCGCCCGCTACAGCGCCGAGGGCGTGCGGACCGTGCTCGTCACGTGCACCAACGGCGAGCTCGGCGATGCGCCCGGTGGCATCAAGCCGGACCAACCCGAGCACGACGAGAGTGTCGTGGTCCCGCTGCGCCGCAAGGAGCTCGAGGCCAGCTGTGACGTGTTGGGCGTGTCCCACCTGGAGATGCTCGGCTACCACGACTCAGGGATGGACGGCTGGCCGCAGAACGACGCGCCCGACTCCTTCTGGCAGACGCCGGTGCCCGAGGCGGCGAGCCGGCTGGCGGCGCTCATGCGCACCTACGAGCCGCAGGTCGTCGTCACCTACGACGAGAACGGTTTCTACGGTCACCCCGACCACATTCAGGCCAACCGCATCACGCTGGCCGCCATTGCCGAATGCGGCATCCCAGCGAAGCTGTACTACACCGCCGTGGCGCGCTCGCTCATCCGCGGCTTCGGCGACGTGCTGGCCGAGGCCGGCATCGAGCGGCCGGCGGAAGTGGCGGAGAACCCCGACTTCGGGACGCCCGACGAGTTGATCACGACGACGGTCGACTGCAGTGCCGTCGCCGGGCGCAAGTACGCGTCGCTCGGCGCGCACGCCAGCCAGAGCGACAACATCTTCTTCCTGCAGATGGGGGAGGAGCTGTTCTCCACCCTCATGGGGTCGGAGAGCTTCATCCGGGTGCAGGACTCGACCGGCGCGCCGGTGCCCGAGGACGACCTGTTCGCCGGGCTCCGCTGAAAGAGATCCCGAGCCGGGTCTGCGCCCCACCGGGAGAGAAGAGACGCAGGACCCGGTCCGGCCAGGTCCCTACGTCGCGGTGACGACCGGGGTAGTGCCGGCGCGAACGCGGGGAGCCGATCCGACGAGGCTCAGCGCG
>DATBAO010000116.1:0-19218 GCA_036271495.1 Acidimicrobiales bacterium | reverse complement strand
ACGAACTCGGGGACGTTGTCGAGCATGAGGGCGACGTGGAAGGGGCCGTCCCGGCGCGTGGCCTGGAGCCAGGCCGCCCTCGTGGCGGCCCGCGCCACCACCTCGGCATGGCTGAGCCGCAGGTCGTTGGCGACCAGACCCGGCCGGTCGACATCGGCCAGGGCCAGGACGGCGCCGGTGATGGTGTCCGCCGGCAGGGCCGGCAGCGCCGGATGCGCCGGATGTGTCCCGGCGGCGGGAGGGTGTGCCTCAGCAGGGGTCACTGCATCTCCAAACATCTCTGACCTGGGGTGGAAGTGCCATTATTGGAACACGTTGCATTTTAATCAGACCCGTGTTACCGTCGCTGGAGCGCCGGCGGAACGGACCGCGGCACCGTAGACGAGGACGTGCAACCCCATGGAATTCGGCATCTTTAACGCCGCATGCCTGCTGCCCCGGTACGTCGAGCAGCATGGAGCATCGGCTGAGCACGACCGCATCATGGACGAGGTCGCGTTCATCGTGGCGGCTGACAAGGCCGGTTTCAAGTACACCTGGGCCTCGGAGCACCACTTCCTCACCGAGTACTCGCACCTGTCCGCGTCCGAGTCCTTCCTGGCCTTCTGCGCCGCCAAGACGAGCAACATCCACATCGGCTCGGGCATCTTCAACATCACGCCGCCGGTGAACCACCCCGCCCGCATTGCCGAGCGCGTGGCCATGCTGGACCACCTGTCCGAAGGGCGCTTCGAGTTCGGCACCGGCCGCGGCTCGTCGACGACCGAGCAGAAGGGCTTCGGCATTCAGGACTCCGAGCTGACCCGCGAGATGGTGGCCGAGACCCTGCCGCAGATCGTCCGCATGTGGAAGGACGAGGAGTACAGCTACGACGGCAAGTTCTTCTCCATGCCCTCGCGCAACGTGCTGCCCAAGCCCTACTCCAAGCCCCACCCCGCCATCTGGATGGCCGCCGGCAGCCCGTCGACCTTCGACCTGGCCGCCGAGCTCGGCGTGGGCGTCCTCTGCTTCGGCTTCTCGACCCCCGACCAGCTGACGCCGCTGGTCGCCCGCTACAAGGAGAAGATCGGGGACTGCAAGAACCCGGTCGGTGGCTTCGTCAACGACAACGTGATGATCACCACGACGATGATCTGCATGGAGGACGGGGCCAAGGCCCGCAAGACCTTCCTTGAGGCCGACTCGAACTACCACCTCAGCCTCGTCTTCCGCTACCTCGACACCTTCCCGAAGCCCCCTGGCGTGCCGGAGTGGCCCGAGATCGTGCCCGCCATGGACGCCGCCTCGCTCGACTCGGTCATCGCCTCGGGCGATGTCGCCGTGGGCACGCCCGAAGAGGTCGAAAAGGCCATGCAGCGCTACGTCGCCACGGGTGCCGACCAGCTGTCCTTCGGCATGCTGTCGAGCTCCATGTCGATTGAGACCTGCGAGGAAGCGGTCGAGACGTTCGGCAAGCACCTGCTGCCGAGCTTCGACAAGGACCCGATCCACCGCACGACCAAGCAGCGGCTCGCTGCCGGCGGTTCCTAACCCTCCTTCAGCCTGAACTCGCCGGCCCTGAGCCGGCGGTCGATCTCCCCTGCGATGTCGTCGGGCTGACGCGTCCCGACGTCGACCCGGTGGCGTTCGTCCACGCCCTGCTGCTCGAACTGGCTCCACAGGTCGTCGACGACCGCAGCGTCGGCCAGCGCGCCGGCGTGCTGGGGCTCCACCCGGCGTTCTTGGACGCGCTGTTGCACGACGTCGATGGGAGCGCGGAGCACCGCGTAGTGCAGCACGACGCCGTTCCGTGCGCCCGCCGCCTCGAAGAGGTCGAGCATGAACGGGTAGAGGATGCCCTCGGCGACGGTGACGTAGCCCCCGGCGGCGAAGCCGGCCGCCGCCTCCGCCGCGGCCTGCAGCACGATCCGGTTCTGGCTGTGCGCCTCGCTGCGCCAGGGGTCGATCGCCCCGCGCCGCAGCTTGGCGAAGAACCAATCGAGGTCGAGGCAGACCGAGGGCTCGTGCCGGTCGGCCACGAGGGGCGCCACCGTCGTCTTGCCCGTCCCGGGTGAGCCGGTCAGCAGGAGGAGGGGCGCCGGCGGCATCGCTGCATCATCGCGTGCCCCTGTCGGCGCAGACGCCTCGGGAACGTTCCGGCGGGGTGAGCGCCGTTCGTGGGTCCCTCCTCAACCTTCCGCTGCGATCCCCACCACCGGTCTGTTCAGCACGACGCTGCCTTCGGATCCGCTGAAGTTGGCGTCCCCGTAGTTGAAGATGCCGCCGTCCGAGGCGGTGATCCAGTACCCATGACCATCCGCCGTCGGCGCCATGCCGACCGCCGGCTTGCGCAGGGGCACCGCACCGGCGGAGCCGAAGAAAGCGGCGTCGCCGAAGTTGAAGATGCCGGCGTCCGATGCCACGAGCCAGTAGCCCAGCCCGTCGGGGGTCGAGGCCATGCCGACGATCGGCTTGTTGAGTGGCTTGCCACCCATTGACCCGTGGAAGGCGGCGTCGCCGAAGCTGAAGATGCCCCCGTCCGATGCCACCAGCCAGTAGCCGAGCCCGTCGTGGGTCGAGGCCATGCCGACGATCGGCTTGTTGAGTGGCTTGCCACCCATTGACCCGTGGAAGGCGGCGTCGCCGAAGCTGAAGATGCCCCCGTCCGATGCCACCAGCCAGTAGCCCCCGCCATCGGGGGTGGCGGCCATGCCGACGATGGGCGCGTTCAGAGGCTTGCCGCCCTGTGACCCGAAGAATCCGGCATCGCCGAACGTGAAGATGCCCCCGTCCGTGGCGACGAGCCAGTAGCCGCCCTTGGATGGAGTCGGCGCCATGCCGACGACGGGTTGGTTCAGCCTCATCCCACCGGTCGAACCATGGAAGCCGGCGTTCCCGAAGGTGAAGATGCCGCCATCGGAGGCGACGAGCCAATACGACGAGTTCGATGGAGCCGTCGGCGGGGGAGACGGCGGGCCGGGGAGGCCGGCAGAGCCCGTGAAGGCGACGACATGGTCGCTGGCCGGTGCGAGCAGGAGGCCGTCGCCGACCGACGGGGTCGGGAAGCTGTTCGCCTGGCCGCCGACGTTGAGCTGCTGGACTGTCGCACCGGTCGAGGGATTGACGCCGTAGAGCGAATTCCCTCCGATCGACCACACCAGCCCGCCGGCACTGATCGGCGGTCCATGGGGTCCACTGGCAGTCCAGAGCACCGAGACGGACGGAGGCGATGCGCTGGTCTGCACCGCTTGGAGCCCTCCGCCGCACGGGACGTAGACCACATTGCCGACGACGGCATCGCCGCCACCGGCGATGGCCCCGGGGCACACGGCGGTCGTGGCGATGCCCGTGCCGCTGTTGGCACCGAGGTTGGATTGGTTGACGAGATAGGCCAGCTGGTTCTTGCCGACCTGGAGCGCGGTCCCGTTCGAGAGGAGCGCCGGTGCGGTCGACCCGAGATCCTGGTCGTGCGAGTTCATGAAGGACCAGTTGCTCGGGGCGAAGTACTGGGTGCGAGCCAAAGCCGGCGACAGCTGCAGCACCGAATCGCTGAAGTCATACGGAGTCGACGACGATCCGTTCCCCGTGGCGACCCAGATGTTGCCCGCCGCGTCGACCTCGGGCGCGGCACCGCCCATCCACACGGCCCCGTCGTTCCCGATCGGCACCGCCTGGTAGAACCCGGGTGTCCCGCCGCCCTCGGGCACCGAGCCGACCCAGCCGCTGTACGTCGAGCAGTCCCCGTCATTGCCGCCGTACCCGAAGATCACGTTCCCGTTGCTGAGGTTCAAGCCGGTCCGTTGCAGGATCGCCGAGGTGGGCTGACCGGGAGGGTCCACGTCCTCGGCCAGCAACGTGGTGCCGGTGTACATGTTCAGGCCGATCAGGACGTGGGCCGGAGTGCTCCCGTTCAGTTCGTCGGCGATGACGAAGATCTCGCCGCGGGCGACGTCGACGACAGGCGTCCCGGTGATGCCGACCTGTGGGCTGATGTCGCCGCACGGCAAGTCGCTCGAGGGCACAGGTGTCCCGACGTGACTCGACCAGAGAACGGCTCCGGTGTTGGCTGCCAACGCGTAGATCGTGTCGTTCTGCGTCGCCACGTAGACGCGACCGGTGGCTTGGAGCGGCTCCCCGTAGACCTGCGCGTCGAGCATCGGTGAGGTCCAGGCGTTGGTTGCGGGGGAGAAGGAGACCCCCGACGTGTCCACCCCCGAGCCGAGTGCATTGCCGTGGTACACGGTCCACGACGAGGTGGCGTCGACGTGCGGTGTGGGTGAGCCGGCCGCGGCGCCATTCGCACTGAACGCGCCGGCCGTGCCGACGCCCAGCAGCAACAGGGTGATGGCTCCGCACGTCGTGGCGATCCGGCGCAGGCCGGCGGCCACCATCCCGTTCATCCGACGGCGTGGGCGTGGGCATGGGGTGTTCGTGCGCGGGTCGATCGAAGAACCGTAACCGGTCGCTTCAGCCCCGTTGGGCGAGCCTTCGGGGCCGCCGTGGCGTGCTGGATGGTCCACGATCGCACAACGGGAGTTGTGACGGGAGCCCCGACGCGGCTCCGATCGAGAGCTACGTCCCTGCCCCTGCCCCGGCTTCTGCTCCGGCTTCTGCCCCCGCATTCACGATGTTGCCGGCCCAGGTGTAGTCGGGCTTCCCCGAGGGTGAGCGCTCCACGGCGTCGACGACGTAGAGGCGGCGGGGCAGCTTGTAGCCGGCGATCGACTCCCGGCAGTGCTCCTGAATCGACTCGAGCGACGGCGCCTCGTGCCCGACCCGCGGCTGAATGATGGCCGCCACGGTCTGGCCCCAGCGCTCGTCGGGTGCCCCGCAGACGATGGCGTCCATGACGTCGGGGTGGGAGCGCACGGCGGACTCGACCTCCTCGGGGAAGATCTTCTCGCCGCCGGAGTTGATGACGATGGAGCCCCGGCCGAGCAGGGTGATGGAGCCGTCGGCTTCCACGGTGGCGTAGTCGCCGGGCATGACGAAGCGGGTGCCCCGCACCTGAATGAACACCTCGGCCGTCTTCTTGGGGTCGTTGTAGTACCCGAGCGGGATGTCGCCCGAGCGGGCGATTTTGCCGATGACGCCCGAGCCCGGCTCGACCGGGTCGAGGTTCTCGTCGAACACGACGGTCTCGCCGAGGAGGTGCACGGTCGGCCCGCTCTTCATGGCCGTGTTGCCGGCCGTGACCACGGTCATGCCGTTGTTGCCGCCCTCCGAGGAGCCGATGGCGTCGGTGATGACCAGCGTGGGCAGGTGGGCGAAGAACTGGTCCTTGACCGGGGCGGAGAACAACGCGGCCGACGACACCACGGCGAGGAGCGTCGACAGGTCGTGGTCCGTCCCCTCGTCGTCGAGCGACTCAATGAGCGGCTTGCCCATGGCGTCGCCCGTGATCATCACGGAGTTGACCTTCTCGTCGCCCACCAGGCGCCAGACCTCGTGCGGGTCGAACTTGGCCATGAGGACGATCTTGGAGCCCACGAAGCTCTGGCCCATGACGCACCACTGGGTGGCGCCGTGCATGAGCGGCGCGACCGGCAGGTGCACCAGCCCGCCGTTGGCGCCCTTGGCCACCATGGACGCCGGGTCGGTCATGCGCTCGTTGGTGACGGGGTCGGTGCCGCCGCCGAGGGCGTAGAAGACGTCCTCGTGACGCCAGACCACACCCTTGGGCATCCCGGTCGTGCCGCCGGTGTAGAGGATGTAGAGGTCGTCGCCGGAGCGGGGCCCGAAGTCGCGGGCGGGTGACTGGCCGACCAGCACGTCCTCGTAGGCGACGGCGCCCGGGGCGGGATCGACGTCGGTCCCGTCCTCAATCACGATCACGTGCTTCAGCTGCGGCAGCTCGGGCAGCAACGACGCCACCAGGGGAGAGAACTCACGCTGGTAGACGAGGGCCTGCAGGTTGGCGTTGGTCAGGAGGTAGCGGAGCTCGTCCTTGACGTAGCGGTAGTTGATGTTGATCCAGATGGCCCGCAACTTGAAGACGGCCCAGGCCGTCTCGACCCATTCGACCGAGTTGTAGGCGTAGATCCCGACATGGTCGCCCGGCCCGATGCCCTGCGCCGCGAGATGGTGCGCCAGCTGGTTCGCCCGCGCCTCCATCTCGGCGTAGGTACGCCGCTTGCCGTCGGCGACCAGGTACTCCCGCTCCGGGTAGGCGTCGACGGCCGCCTCGAACAGGTCGGCGAGGTTGAACTCCATCGGACCGAGATTAGAACAGGTTCTCGTTCTGCGGGCAATCGGCCCCGCCGGCTCGGCGTTGGCCCTGGGTCAGCCGGAGATCCCCACGATCGGCTTGTTGAGGACGATCGATCCGGTCGAGCCCAAGAAGGGCGGCCCGCCGGTCGTCGGGAAGGTGAAGACCCCGCCGTCCGATCCGCTCAGGTAGTAGCCGCCGGCAACGGTGGTCATGCCCACGATCGGCTTGTTGAGCTTGAGGGAGCCCGTCGAGCCGTGGAAGGGCGGGCCACCGGTCGTCGGGAAGCTGAAGATGCCACCGTCGGAGGCCACCAGGTAGTAGCCGCCGCCCACCGGGACCGACATGCCGACGATCGGCTGGTTCAGCCTGATGGAGCCCGTGGAGCCGCTGAACGTGGCGTTCCCGTAGTTGAAGATGCCGCCGTCGGAGGCCACGAGGAAGTAGCCCAACCCGTTCGGCGTGGCCGCCATGCCGACGACGGGCTTGTTCAGGTGGAGCGACCCGGTCGAGCCGTAGAACTGGGCGTCGCCGTAGGTGAAGATGCCACCGTCGGAGGCCACCAGCCAGTAGCCGCCCCCGTCGGCCGTCACGGCCATGCCGACGATCGGCGCGTTCAGGTGCATGCCACCGGTCGAGCCGTAGAACTGGGCCGAGCCGAAGTTGAAGACGCCACCGTCGGACGCCACCAGGTAATAGCCGTCGCCGGCGGGCATCACGGCCATGCCGACGATCGGCTGGTTGAGCGGTGTCCCACCCATGGAGCCGAGGAAGGGCGCGCCGTTGCCGTAGTTGAAGACGCCCCCGTCCGAGGCGACGAAGCGGTAACCCGAACGGGAGATCGGAGCCGTAATGACGAAGGGGTTGGGTACGCCGGTGTCGGCGACGCCCGTGGCGACGCACTGCCAGTTCGTGACGCAGGACACGCTGTAGAGCTCTGTCTGGGTTGCCCCGGGCTGAGCAGGTGGCGTCGCCACCGCCCAGGCGACACCGTTCCACGTCTGGGTTTCGGCAGCCGCGTCCGATGACGCCGACGACACACCGACCGCCGAGCACGACGTCGTACTGAAGCAGTTGATCGCCTGCAAGCCATTGCTTGCCGTCCCGACATTGGGGCTCGGGAGGATGCTCCACGCCGACCCGTTCCACCGCTCGCTGAGGGTCTGGTAAACGGTGCCGTTGTAGCCCTGGCCGGTGGCCATGCAGAATGAAGAGCCGACGCACGAAACACCGAGGAACGAGACGCTGGTCTGCCCGGCAGGAGTCTGGGTGACAAGGGCTGTCCAGGCGGAACCGTTCCACTGCTCGGCCAAGCTGAGGTCGCCGTCATTGCCGACGCCCACGGCCATACACATGGAGGACGAGGTGCACGAGACGCCGTTGAAGTAGCCGCCGCCCGTCGGATCGGGCACCGTGTCGGCGCTCCATGTGGCGCCGTTGAAGGTGATGCCGATGGGCGTGTAGACGCTGCTGCCGAAGTAGGCCTGTCCCACTGCTTTGCAGAAGGTCGTGCTCGGGCACGAGACCGCGGTGAAGTACGAGCTCGTGGACCCCGCTGGAACGGCCGGAGTGCCCATCAGTGTCCAGGCGGTGCCGTCCCACTGTTCGATGATGCCGCCGTTCGTCGCTGCACCGACGGCCACGCAGTTGGTCGCCGAGGTGCAGCTGACCGAGAAGAGCCCGGCTGATCCGGGTACCGTCGCACCGGTCATCACCGTCCAGGCGGAACCGTTCCACTGCTCGATGAGCGGCGAGGGCCCTCCGGTCGATTGCCCGACAGCGACGCAGAATGACGCGCTTACGCAGGAATCACCGAAGAGGGTCCCTTGACTCACGGTCGGCGTTGTCTGCACGGTCCAGTTGGACGCGCTGACCGTCGCCGCTGACGTCGGGGTTGCGGCCCCCGCGGTCACGGGCGCGGCGCCGAGCGCGCCGAGGAGAATCACGCTGCTCATGAGCGCGGCGGTCAGGACAGGTATGGCACGACGCGACAAAGTCGACACGGTTCCCCTTTGAGATGGAAGCCACCCGGTTGGCTTCGCTCCGTCAAAGGTAGTTTGCGGGACTTCGAAAATCTGCGATACCCACGTTGATTGGGCGCGTGTTGGGCGCCCCGATTGGGCGTGTGTTGACGGTGCTCGTGCGAGCCGGTCGCCGCGGGGACGCGCCGTACGCTTGAACCCGCCGCCGTCCGTTCAGTCGAAGAGGTCGGGCTCGCTGCGCGAGATCTCGTCCCACAACGGCTGGAACGAGAGCCACCCGGCGTAGTGCGAGGCGGAAAAGTCGCGCGTGTAGCGGGCGCCCTCGTCGTCGATCAGCAGCGGCGTCCCCGCCGCCTCGGCCAGCAGCTGGGCCTGGCACGTGCGCTCCATGGTGATGAACCACCACGCCGCCTCGTCGACCGAGTGCCCGACCGTGAAGAGCCCGTGGTTGCGGTGGATCGTCGCCTTGTGCGGGCCGAGCGCTGCGGCCAGCGCCTTGGCGGCGGCCTCCTCGAGCACGATGGCACCGCCACCTTCCTCGCACACCGTGTGGTCCTCGTAGAAGACACAGGCGTCCTGAGTGATCGGACTGAGCGGGCGCCCGAGGGCCGACCACGCCTTGCCGTAGACCGAGTGGGCGTGGGCGGCGCCGACGACGTCAGGCCGCGCCGCGTGCACGGCGGAATGGATGGCGAAGGCGGCGGGGTTGACCGGGCGGTTCCCCTCGACCACCTCACCGGTGTGGCTCACCAGAATGAGGTCGGAGACCCGGACGTGGCGGAAGCTCATGGCGAAGGGGTTGACCCAGAAGTGGTCGGTCAGCTCGGGGTCGCGTGCGGTGATGTGGCCGGCGACGCCCTCCGAGAAGCCGAAGCGGCCGAACAGGCGCAGGGCGCCGGCCAGCCGCTGCTTGCGGTGCAGGCGCTCCTCCTCCACGGTGTCGAACTTCGGCGGGCTCGGCACGGGCAGCATGCTGGTGGCTGCAGCCACGGCTGCATCAGCGTCGGCGCGGGCGTCGAAAAGGGCCTGGTCCATGCTGAGAAACTATCGTCTGGCCGATGGCCCACTCCACCGCCGCCACGCGCGACATCGCCGCCCCCGTCGAGAAGGTCTGGGCCCTGGTGGCCGATCTGCCCCGCATGGGGGAGTGGTCGCCCGAGAACGCGGGCGGGAAATGGGTGAAGGGCACGACCGGGCCGTCCCTCGGTGCCGTCTTCAAGGGCACCAACAAGAACGGGGTTCGCCGCTGGTCGACCACCGTCACCGTCGTGGCCTGCGAGCCGAACAAGGTGTTCGAGTTCGCGGTGACGTCCGGGCCGCTGGCGGTCGCCACGTGGCGCTACGACTTCGAGGAGACCGACGACGGCTGCCGGGTGACCGAATCGTGGATCGATCAGCGCAAGCCGTGGTTCGCCAGCCTGGGCCGCGTCATGGGCGACCACAGCGCCGAGCACGCGGCGCAGGAGATGGTGGCCACGCTGGGCAATCTGGCGGCAGCGGTCGAGTAGCAGGACACCGCCCAGCCGGCGCTGTGCCGACTGGGCGGTGTGTGCGGCGGGTCCTGCCGTCGGGTCAGACGCCGATCCCGACGATCGGGGCGTTCAGCGGTGTGCCACCCGTTGAGCCGAAGAACAGCGGCCGCGCCCCGCCTCCGGAGTAGGTGAAGATGCCGCCGTCGGAGGCGACGAGGTAGTACCCGCCCGGGGCCACGCCCATGCCCACGACCGGCTTGTTGAGGTGGAGGCTGCCGGCAGAGCCGAGCAGCGGCGCACCGCCGTAGTTGAAGACACCCCCGTCGGCGCCGACCAGGTAGTAGCCGCCGGCAGGCGTGACGGCCATGCCGACGATCGGCTGGTTGAGCGCGGTGCCGGCAGTGGAGCCCGCGAAGACGGCATTGCCGTAGGTGAAGACGCCCCCGTCGGAGGCGACGAGGTAATAGCCGCGCCCGTTCGGCGTGGCCGCCATGCCCACGATCGGCTTGTTGAGGTGCGTGCCGCCGGCCGACCCGTAGAAGGACGCCGAGCCGAAGGTGAAGACCCCGCCGTCCGAGGCCACGAGGTAGTAGCCGTCGCCTGACGGCACGATGGCCGTGCCCACGATCGGTGCGTTGAGGTGCATGCCGCCCATGGAGCCGGCGAAGGGCGCGCCGAGGTTCGGCGCCGCGGGCCCGTAGCTGAAGATGCCGCCGTCGGCGGCGGCCAGCCGGTATCCCGTGCGCCCGATCGGGGCCCGGGCGTTTGAGGCCACGGTGGAAGTGGCGGTGGCGAGGCCACCCGCCGTGACGCAGAAGCCACCAGTGAGGCAGGAGATGCCGAACCAGGCGGCCCCCTCGGTGCCGGCGGGCGCTCCCACCGCTTGCAGGGACCACCCCTCGCCGTTCCAGGAGCCCGCGAGGTAGGTGCCGTCACTGTCGGGATCGGTCCCGAGGGCGGTCTCCCCGACGGCCGTGCACGAGGTCGGGCTGATGCAGTTCACCGCGCTGATGGAGGCGGGCCCGGCGGTCGGTGACGCGGGGATCGGCGTCGAGGACCAGGTGCCGCCGCTCCAATCTTCGGCGAAGGCCGTGGACGACGCCTCCTCGAATCCGCCCGTGGCCATGCAGAAACCGGCGCCGGCGCACGACACGGACTCGAACACCGGATCGGTGACGCCCGGCGGCGGCGGCACCGGGCTGTTGCTCCACGAGGACCCGTTCCACTGTTCGGCCAGAAGCTGGTCCACCGGTGGCGCATGGGGGACGGCGTTGGCGTGCAGGCCTGGCATCGGGAAGCCGAAGGGCGCCGGCGCACCGCCCGGGCCCGACGACGATTGCGCGTGGGGCACGAAGAGGGGCGCGGTGCCCACTGCGCTGGCGCCCACGGCCATGCAGCTCGTCGGTGCGGTACAGCTGATGCTCGTCAGCTCGGCATCGCTCCCGCCGGGGGCGACGATGGAGGGAGAGGGCACCCAGCCGCTCCCGTTCCACTGCAGGGCGAAGGCGTTGGTGACGTCGAACATGTTGTCTGCTGCGATACCCGTTGCCATGCACCAGGTCGGCCCCGTGCACGAGACGCCCGTGAGCTCCGCGTTCGTGGCGCCGCTGGGTGCGGTCACCCCGGGGCTGATCGACCAGCTGCTTCCATCCCATTGCACCGCAAAGGGCAAGAAGCTGGAGCTCGTCCCGTCGGTGCCCACGACGACACAGAACACGGCCGAGGTGCACGACACCGAGATCAATTCCACTTCCGTGGCGCCGGCCGGCACCGGGATCCCCGCCGTGGTCCAGGTGGCGCCGTTCCAGACCTGGACCGCCGCGGTCGCGACACTCCCACCCTCGTCGAGCACCGTCGCCACGCAGAAGCTGGAGGACACACACGAGACACTGTCGTCATAGGACTCGCCGGAGGGGAGCGCGGGCGGATTCGTCGCCGTCCACTGGGTCGCGGCCACCTGTGACCCGAAACCCGTCGCCGCTCCGGCCACCCCGGTCGTCCCGGTCAATCCGGCCGCGCCGAGGGCGGCCAACGTGCCGAAGAGGAGCGCGACAAAGCCTCGTCGTACTGACCACCGCATGAAGAAACCCCGTTCCTTGTCGCGATTGCAGGCGCAATCGCACGATGCAGCCTTACGCGGCCCGGTGGCCAGAGCAAGGATTTCGGGTTGGGGGGACGCCGAGGTCAGGCCGGCGGGCCGCCCACGCGCCGCACCACGTGGGCCGCGGCAGCGTCATCGCCGGGCGCACCCCGTTCGTGCAGGCGCTCCACCACGGCCCGGCGGTGCGCGACATCGACGTTGCCGCCGTATTTGAACTTGGCCGACACCTCCTCGACGGCGATGGTGATCCCGAGGATGCCCAGCAGCTTGGCGGCGTGGGACTCGCCGGGATCGGCCACCTCGACGTCCGGCTGGAACGTGGCCAGCTGGCGCCGCAGGATGGCGGCCACGCGGCCCGGGTCCGTCCGCTCGTCGTACACCGTCGCCGTGCCGGTCAGCTGTACGGCGCCGTAGTAGGTCGTCGGAATGCCGAGGGCGGGGTCCTCGCCACCCACCGCCTTCCACGACGACGGGATGAAGGCCCAGTCGTCCGCCACGCTCAGGAGCACCCGCGGGTTCTCGGCCAGCGCGGCGAACACGGGGTTGGCCCGCACGAGATGCAGCCACACGGTGTCGCCCTCGAGCACGAACTGCGTCGGCACGACGACCGGGAGGTCACGCATCGGGCCGCCCGGTGCCACCAGGTGGCCGAAGGGATGCGACTCCACGAAGGGCCGCCATTCGTCCTCGCCCAAGGTGGCGTCGACGGGCGCGATGAACATGCGCCCAGTCTGACCCAGGCCCCGTCGGTCCCGGGCCGGCCCGGCGTTCAGCCGGCCGGCACCCCGAGCTCGTCCATGGACTCGGCCCGG
The DNA here is from genome assembly GCA_036271495.1 of Acidimicrobiales bacterium. Classification (GTDB taxonomy): domain Bacteria; phylum Actinomycetota; class Acidimicrobiia; order Acidimicrobiales; family RAAP-2; genus Bog-473. The sequence continues at coordinate 6,664 of DATBAO010000116.1, read as the reverse complement.
TGGCGCTTGTAGTCCACCTTGCCGTTGGGCGCCCGCCCGATGGTGGTGACGACCCGCACGCGGCGGGGTGCCTTGTACGAGGACAGCTGTGCCTTCACGTGCTCAATCAGCTCGGGCTCGGCCGGGCCGGGCACGCCGGGGTGCAGCTCGACCACGGCCACGATCTGCTCGCCGTAGGTCGGGTGGGGCACGCCCACGACGACGGCGTCGCGCACGGCGCCGTGCGTCTTGAGCGCCTCCTCGACCTCCTCGGGGAAGATCTTCTCGCCGCCCGAGTTGATGCAGACCGAGCCCCGGCCCAGCAGGTGGATGGTGCCGTCCACCCCGACCTGGGCGAAGTCGCCCGGGATGGAGTACCGCACCCCGTCGATCTCCTTGAAGGTGCGGTCCGACTTCTCCTCGTCCTTGTAGTAGCCGAGCGGGTTGCGCCCGCCCAGGGCCAGGACGCCGACCTCGTCGGAGCCGGGCTCCACCGTGTGGCCGTCCTCGGCGAGCACCTTGACGTCGGGGCCGAGCGTGAACGACGCCGTCTTGGCCGCCGCGCCGCCGCCCGAGACCGACATCCCCATGCCGAGCGCCTCGGACGAGCTGAAGGCGTCGGCCAGCAGCATGCCCGGATGGTGGGCCAGCAGGCGCTGCTTGATCGGCTCGCTCCACATGGCGCCCGACGAGATCACCATGACCAGCGAGCTCAGGTCCCACTTCCCGGGATGCTCGTCGAGCACGGTCAGCAGCGGGATGGAGAAGGGATCGCCGACGATGACGAGGCCGTTGACCTTTTCCCGTTGGATGGTGTCGAGCATCTCGGTCGGGTCGTACTTGCGCGACTCGAGCAGGCAGATGCGCCCGCCCTCGGCCAGCACCGTGTTGGCGGTGAAGGCACCGGTCCCGTGCATGAGCGGGCAGGCCGGCATGAGCGTGACGCTGTTCGGGCTGGCCTCCAGCGCGGTGCGCACCGCCTCGAGCCCGCCGTCCACCGCGTAGTGGCGCGTGCCGCCGTCGATCAGCCGGGCGAAGAGGTCGTCCTGGCGCCACATGACGCCCTTGGGCATGCCGGTGGTGCCGCCCGTGTAGAGCATGTAGAGGTCGTCACCGCTGCGGCCCCATGGCGCGCTGACCCGCCCGATGGCGGACTTGGCGGCGTCCTCGTAGGGCGTGGCCCAATCGGGGCAGGGGCCCGAGCCGTCGTCGACCCACAGCCATCCCTTGACGCCGGGCACCCGGTCGAGGATGCCCTCGATGCGGTCGGTGAACGCCCCGTGGAAGACCACGGCGATGGCGTCGGCGTTCTCCCACAGGTAGCTCAGCTCGTCGTCGCCGTAGCGGTAGTTGGTGTTGACGGGCACGAGGCCGACCTTCACCGCGGCGAACGTGGTCTGCAGGTACTCGGGCGCGTTGTAGAGGTAGATCGCCACCTTGTCCTGCTGCACCGCACCGAGGTCGAGCAGGAACTGCGCCACGCCGTCTGCGCCGCGGTCGAACTCGCTCCACGCCACGTTGCGGTCGCCCTGCGTCACGGCGACGGCGTCGGGCTGGACGTCGGCCACGATCTCCCAGACATCCGCGTAGTTCCAGTTGCTCATGTCTCTACTCCCATGTCGGCCCCCCGCCCCCGCAGACATGCACGAAGCGAGGCGATGAGCCTACGCTCCGCGCGTGGACCTCGGCCTGCCCGGCGACGACGACCCTCGCCGCCGGACGGTGCGGGACTGGCTCGCGGAGCACCCGCACCCCACGGGCCGGCAGCTGGCCGAGGCCGGCTACGTCGCACCGCACTGGGCCGCGCCGTACGGGCTGAATGCCGATCCGCTGACCCAACTCATGATCGACGAGGAGCTGCGGCGGAAAGGCGTCAGGCGCCCGATCAACCCGATCGGCATCGGATGGGCGGGGCCAACCCTCATGTACGCCGGCAGCGAGGAGCAGAAGGACCGCTGGCTCTGGCCCCTCCTCAGCGGGGAGGAGTTCTGGTGCCAGCTGTTCTCCGAGCCCGGTGCCGGCTCGGACCTCGCCGCGCTGAGCACCCGGGCCGAGCGGGAAGGCGACCACTGGGTCGTCAATGGGCAGAAGGTGTGGACCAGCTACGCGCACATCGCCAAGTGGGGGATCCTCCTGGCGCGCACCGATCCGACCGCCACCAAGCACATGGGGATCAGCTATTTCGTGTGCCCCATGGATGCGCCGGGGATCGACATCCGGCCGCTCATCGACATGACGGGGGAGCACGCCTTCAACGAGGTGTTCCTGAGCGATGTGCGGATCCCGGCTGATCATCTCGTCGGGCCCGAGCACGGGGGATGGGAGCTGGCCAAGGTCACCCTCGGCAACGAGCGTGTCTCGCTGTCGGGGGAGGGGGCGCTGTGGGGGATGGGCCCCACGGCGGAGGATCTGGTGGCGCTGGTGCGTGGGGGTGTTGCGGATGGTGCCGGCGGCGGTGCCGGCGGCAGTGCGCTCGACCCATCCGTGCGGGACCGGTTGGTCGACGTCTTCATCGAGGCCCAGATCCTCCGGGTGCTGCGCCTGCGGATGGTCTCGGCTGTCCTGGCGGGACGGGCGCCGGGGGCGGAGGCCTCGGTCCGCAAGGCCATCGCCGACGCCCACGGGCAGCACATCATGGGCGTGGCCCGTGACCTGGCGGGGCCGTTCGGCATGCTGGATGGGACGGGGCCGGTGGGCGGCCTCGGTGCCGGCCCTGGCACGGGCCCTGGTGCCGGCGCTGCCGCCGACCCCACGTGGTCCCGGGGCTTCCTCTTCTCGCCCGCCTTGACCATCGGCGGGGGCACCGCCGAGGTCCAGCGCAACATCGTGGCCGAAAAGGTTCTCGGTCTGCCGCGAGATCCCTGACTCCCGACCGTTACCCACACGGTACGGGGGTGCGCCGGCCCGCGCCGAGCGACCGTCTCTTCGGAGCGCCGCACGGTTGCAACGGCCGTCGTCACCCGTGCCGGCTGTGTGGTGGGAGAGCGGCTCGGTGAGCCCAAAAGCGGGAGGTTGCAATGCGGAAGGTCTTTCTGTCCGGTGCGCTGGCGTTGATCGGCCTGGCGGCGCCGACCGCCCTGGTCCTGGGCCCCGCCGCCGCCTCGCCGGCGGCGGCGGCCACGAAGGCGGTGTCGACCACGTCCGCCGGACCGGCGGTGCCGGGGCTCTATCACGTGCCGATCATCGGCAAGGTCTCGCTGCCCGGCGTGCTGGGATCGGTCCTCGGCAACGGCGGCCGGAACGGCCTGCGCCACGCCACGGCGGTGCAGTCCTCCAACTGGGGCGGGTACGCCGACACCAATGCCACCTTCAACTCGGTGTCGTCCTCGTGGACGGAGCCGACGGTCAACTGCGCCAACAGCAACAGCGGGTTGAACGGGCTTCTCAGCTTGACCAGCCTGCTGGGCGGGCCCGGCGCGGCGTCGGCCTTCTGGGTCGGCCTCGACGGCTACAACTCGACGAGCGTCGAGCAGCTCGGGACGGACTCGGACTGTGACTCGGGCTCACCGTCGTACTACGCCTGGTACGAGATGTACCCGAACCCATCCGTGACGCTGCCGAGCCAGTATCCAGTGAAGCCGGGCGACCAGATGACGGCCCTGGTGGCCGCGAACTCCGCCGGCACGTCGTTCACGCTGATGATCAAGGACGCCACGGCCGGCTGGTCGTTCTCGACGACGCAGACCGGCAGCGGCTTCGCCCGCTCGTCGGCCGAGGTCATCGCCGAGGCGCCCTCGTCGTGCAGCCTGCTCTTCTGCAGCGAGGTGCCGCTGGCCGACTTCGGATCGATCCCGTTCTCGGGCTCGTCGGTGATCAACTCGGCGGGGACCAAGGGCTCGTTGGCGTCCTTCAACGCCAACGAGATCACCATGGTGGACAACGGGACGACGCTGGCCACGCCCAGCAGCCTGAGCGCCGACGGGTCGTCGTTCTCGGTGGCGTGGAACGCCTCGTAATGCGTCGTGCGCTCGTCGTGCGTCATGCGCTCGTCGTGCGGTAACTGCAGTGGGGTCGGGACCCCGATAGAGGGCTCGGGGCCGGGGTGGCGTGGTCGCCGCCTCGGCCCTTTGTCCGATTACGGCTCGAGCGGCCCGGCGTTGGCGAACCCCTGCCGGACGCCCTGGCCGGCCCGGGCGGTGAGCGCCTCGGGCTCGTAGAGCATCAGGTAGGCGTTGCGGGCGTGGTCCCGTGATCGGTTCCGGAAGACCATCGCCAGCTCGGCCGGGTCGTCGGACTCATCCTCGTGGACGAAGACCTCCAGGATCGGCGTGTTGGTCATGAGCTGGGCCGTCATGATCCCGGTCGAGGCCTCGTGGGCGCAGACCTTGTCGACCTGCTCTTTTCCGGGCATGCCCAGGGCCACCACAATGCGGCAGCCGTCCTCCTCGATCATCTTCTTGGCCGCCACGGCCAGGTCCTTGAAGCCGGGGACGGTGCGGCGCAGCGTGGTGAATTGCGTGCCGTATCCAGGGCATTCGGAGAGCTCGTCGAGCGCTTCTCCGCCCATGTCGTAGCGGGCGAACATGGTGTCAACCACGCCGATCAGGTCCATGACCCATTCTCGCGCAGAGCGTCGCCTGGTCCGGCCGGCGCCCCTGGTCCACAATTGCCCCGTGAGCCCCCCCAGCGAGCAGCGCCAGCATCCCGATGTAGCCCCAGCCGCGGCCTCAGCCGCCGCCCCAGCCGTCGAGTCCCGGACCTGGGTCGAGCGTGATGCGGCCGTGGTCTGGCACGGGTTCACCCAGATGGCGGCCTACACCGGCAACGCCCCCCTCGTCATCGACCGGGCCGAGGGCAGGGAGCTGATCGACGCCGACGGCAACCGCTACCTCGATGCGATCTCGTCCCTCTGGGTCAATACCCTCGGTCACCGCGTGCCCGAGCTCGATGCCGCCCTCGCCGCCCAGGCCGGCAAGGTGGCGCACTCCACCATGTTGGGCAACGGCAACACCGTGGTGATCGAGCTGGCCGAGGCGCTCGCCCCCGTGGTGCCGGTCGACGACCCGCACTTCCTGTTCGCCGCGGATGGGGCGGTGGCGGTCGAGCAGGCGCTCAAGATCGCGTTCCAGTACTGGGTCAACCGCGGCGTCGAGGGCCGGACACGCTTCCTCGCGCTCGGCGATGCGTATCACGGCGACACGCTCGGCTCGCTCTCCGTGGGTGACGGTGGTGTGTTCAGCGCTGTGTTCGAGCCACTGTGCTTCCCGGTGGTGCGGACGCCCGGCTATGCCGACCCGGGTTGGGCCGACAAGGCGTGCGCGACCATCGAGTCACACGCCGGGGAACTGGCGGCCGTGGTGATCGAGCCGTTGGTGCAGGGTGCGTCGGGCATGTTGTGCGCCTCCGCGTCCGATGTGCAGCGGGTCGGCGAGGCCTGCCGCCAGGCCGGCACCCTCCTCATCTGCGACGAGGTGGCGACCGGATTCGGCCGCACCGGGACGCTGTTCGCCTCCGAGCAGTGCAACGTGCGGCCCGACCTCATGTGCGTCGGCAAGGGGATCACCGGCGGGTACCTGGCCATGTCGGCCACGGTGGCGTCGGGCGAGGTGTTCGGGGCGTTTCTCGGCGCCGATCTCGGGCCGGAGACCTTCTACCACGGCCATTCCTACGGCGGGAATGCGTTGGCGGCGGCGGTTGCGCTCGAGCACCTGCGGCTGATCGATGCCTGGGATGTGTTGGGGAACGTGCGGGCGCGCGCGAGTCAGTTGTCGTCGCTGTTGACAGAACGGTTGGCCGGCCGTGCCGGCGTGCGCGAAGTCCGTCAGCGTGGCCTCATGGTCGGTGTCGAGCTGGCGCCGCCCTCGTCCGGGCTGCGCTGGGGGCGGCGGGCCTGCGCCGGTGCCGTGGCCCGGGGCGTGCTGCTGCGTCCGCTCGGTGACGTCGTGGTGATCATGCCGCCGCTGACGATCACGGCAGAGGAGATCGTGCGCATCGTCGATGCGTTGGAGGGCGGGCTGGACGACCTGGCTCTGGATGGCGCATGAGCGACACCCCGACGTCCTGGGACGCCCGCATCCGGGCCTCCCTGGATCAGGTCGTCGACGAGGGCCGCTGGCGGGCCCCAAGGGAGTTCGACGCCCTCGGCCCAGCGGGCTTGCTCGAGGGCGGGCCGGTCGTCTCCTTCGCGTCCAACGATTATCTCGGGTTGAGCGCCCATCCATCCGTGGTGGCGGCCGCCCAGGGTGCGCTCACCCGCTGGGGCGCCGGCTCCGGCGCCTCGCGCCTGGTCACCGGCAGCCGCCCCATCCACCGCGAATTGGAGGGGGCGCTGGCCGACTGGAAGGGGACCGAGGCCGCCGTCACCTTCCCGACCGGGTTCGCCGCCAACCTCGGCGTGCTGACTGCGCTCGGTGGCCCGGGCGTCCGCATCCTCTCGGACGAGCTGAACCACGCCAGCATCATCGACGGCTGCCGGCTCTCCCGCTCAGCGCTGGCCGTCTACCGCCACTGCGACATGGGCCACCTGGAGGAATTGCTGGCACACGACGGCACCGACGCCGACGCCGACGCCAGCGCCACCGCCACCATCGTCGTCACCGACTCCGTCTTCTCCATGGATGGGGACGTCGCCCCCCTCGACCACCTCGTCAGCCTGTGCCGGCGCTACGACGCCCTCCTCATCCTCGATGAGGCCCATGCCGTCCTGGGCCCCAACCTCCCTGCAGCCTCCGAGTGGGACGAACGC
>DATBAO010000115.1:0-20819 GCA_036271495.1 Acidimicrobiales bacterium | reverse complement strand
CGTCGGGCACCCGGCCGATGACCTCCTCGGTCGACGGTGAGATGACCGAGATGGTGTCGGTCCCCTCCGGGGCCACCCAGTCGCCGCCGATGAACAAGCGGTCGTAGTCCCGAATCGCCATGCGTCCCTCCCAGGGATCTCGAGGGGGTCGTGCCCCCCAACCGCCGGTCCGGCCGGGCGGTTACCCAACAGTAGCGGCGCCCCCCGGGGAGGGGACAGTCCCACCCCCGCCGGCGCCTCCCGCCGGCGCAGGCCTCAGCCCGTTTACTGGCTCCGCTCGATGTGGGCCAGGACGCCGCCGTCGGGCTCCACCCAGCCCTTCCCGGCGGCGTACGCGCACATGCCGGCGAAGCCCTCGTCCCAGGCCTCGTCGGCCGCGGGCCCCGCCAGCGCCCGCAGGGCCACCGGATCGACCACGACGTGCTCGCCGTCGGCGGTCACGCGGCCCAGGCCGGCCTGCCCGAGCACCCGGGCCAGGTCGCCCTCGCCCTCGAGGGCCACGGAGAAACGGTTGAACTCGCCGGGCTGGCGGAGCTCGACGACGGCGTCGGACAGGTCGATCACGATGAGCACGGCGTGCGACGCTACCCGCGTCCTCCACGGCGGGGCCGGGTGGTCGGTAGAGTGCCGCTCCGTGCCCGACATCAGCCAGCGTGACCCCGACCAGGTGGCCTCCATCCTCTCGCGCTGGTTGGCCACGAAAGCGGCCGACGGCACGGGGCCCGAGGTCTTCGACGTCTCGGCCCCCGGTTCGAACGGCTTCTCCAACGAGACGATCCTGTGCCGCACCCGTTCCGCCGGCGGCGAGGAGAAGCGCCTGGTCGTCCGCGTGGCGCCGACCAAGCACCTGCTCTTCCTCGACGCCCAGTTCTCCACCCAGTACCGGGCCATGCGCGGCCTGGCCGACGGCGGCTCGGGCGTCCCCCTCCCCCGCCTCGGCTGGTACGAGGAGGACCCGCAGTACTTCGGCGTGCCCTTCTTCTCCATGGACCACGTGGAGGGCCTCGTCCCCTCGGACAACATCCCGTACACCATGGAGGGCTGGGTGATTGAGGCCGCGCCCGAGCAGCAGGAGCGCATGTGGTGGAGCGGCATCGACGCCCTCGCCGCCGTGCACCGCACCGACTGGAAGGCCACCGGCCTCGAGTGGCTGAACATGCCCGCCCGCGGCAAGCCGGGCCTGGAACAGCAGCTGTCCTACTACCGGGACTTCCTCGGCTGGGCGACCAAGGGTGAGAAGGTCCCCGTCATCGAGGCGACCTGGCAGTGGCTGGTCGACCACAAGCCCGCCGAGGACGGCGACGTGGTGATCAGCTGGGGCGACAGCCGCATCGGCAACATCATCTGGGACGACTTCCAGGCCGCAGCGGTGGTGGACTGGGAGATGGCCTCACTGGCCCAGCCCGAAATGGACCTGGGCTGGTGGCTCTACTTCGACCGGCAGTTCTCCGAGGGCCTCGGCGTGCCCCGCCCGGCCGGCTTCGGCACGCACGAGGACACCATTGCGCGCTACTCGGACATGATGGGCCGGCCCATGCGGGACATCTTCTACTACGAGATCTTCTCGGGCTTCCGGTTCGCCGTGGTGATGTACCGGCTCTCGGACCTCGTCTTCGACCGGGAGGACATGGAGGGCGACGCCGACATGGCGACCAACAACATCGCCACCCAGCTGCTGGCCAAGATGCTGGACCTGCAGCCGCCGGCCTAGCTGTCCGAAATGGGGTCGCCCGTCGGCCCCACGGCGACGCCGGCCGCCATGAGGCGCTGGCCGAGCCAGTGCGTCCCCTGCTCGCCCTCCTCGCGCATGGCCTCGGGCCAGCCCTGCAGGATCGTGTGCAGCTGGTCGACCGTGGCGATCTTGGCGATGACGTGCACGGTGATCTTGTTCTCGTAGCCCGGAGGGTCCGTGACATGGATGCCGCCGAAGGGGTCCTCACGGATGTGGGGCTGGGGCTCCCGGAGCACGTAGAGCTCGCCGGTGTCCTCCACATAGTTCAGCTCGTGCTGGACGCCGTCCTGGCCCAGCCATTCGGAGCCCAGCTCGAGCTCGGCCGAGGCCCGCCGGCGAGGGTCTGCTTCGTAGAACTCGTCGATGTCCATCGGCGGCACACTACCCCCGACCAGGACCATTGCAGCGGCCCCGAGATTCCCCGCCGCACCACGGTCCGGTGGGAGGGATCGGGGGAGCGTCGGGGACGACGCTCCCGCCATGCCAACCACCACCTCGAAACCGCGTGTCGCCCTCATCGACCAGATGGCCGCCGAATGGGGATCGATCGGCCGGTCCCGGGCCGCCGTCCGCGCCCTGCACCACGTGGCCGGCCGCGATCCGGACCTGTCACGCCTCGTGCTCGGGAGCGCCGAGTGCCCGCCGCCCTGCCCCACGCCGTGCGATCTCCTCGACCACATGCGCAACGCCCGGGGCCGGGCCCAGCGCGAGGAGGCGGCGCAGCTCATCCGGATCCTGTTGCGCGAGGCCGGCTCCGATCCCTTCCTCTGCCGCATGCTGGTCCAGGCGCTGCTCCCCGGGCTGGTCGCCGTGGCGGGGAAGCTGCGCTGGGGACGGGGCGGGGAGTGGCAGGACGGCGAGGAGTTCTTCGGCGAGCTGCTCTCCACGACGTGGGTCGTGCTCCTGGACTGGTCGGGGCAGGACCGTCCCTACGCGGTCCTCGACCTCCTGTCGGCCATCCGCTGTCGCCTGCGGCGCCAGCTGTTCCGGGCCAAGGATCTCGGCGGGCTGTCCGAGCCGCTCGACCCCGACCTGGCCGACACGGGGTCGGGACCCGGTTCCGGTTCCGGGTCCGGGTCAGCCCGCTGGGAGACCGACCTGGAGGAGCTCGCCCGCATCCTCATTGAGCAGCGGCGTGACGGCATGGGGGCCGAGGAGGCCCAGGTGCTCTACGCCCACCACGTCCTGGGCTATTCCATGGCCGAGCTCGCCACCCTGACCGGACGCGATCGCCGCGCCCTGTACGCCCGGCGTGACCGCGGCCAGCGTCGACTCTGCGCCTAGAACGCCAAGTGCGGACGGCGTGACGCGTGCGTATCGTGGGCCCGTGTTTGGCGGTGGGCACGAAGCCGGTGAAGGACTGCGCTCCCGGGTCGTGCGCGGCCGTCCCAACTGGTGGGTCATTCTGGCCGTCTCGCTCGGGCTGATGGCGCTGCTGGTGGCCACGGCGGGCGGCCCGGCGACGGGGCCGCACCGGGGCAACGGCCCGAGTGAGGCCGCGGCCCGGCTCTCGCCCCGAGGGGACACGCACCATGCCGGCGGCGGCGACGCGACGACCACGACGACGACTGCTGCGGCTGCGCCGACGACCGCGCCGAGCTCGCCGGCGCCGGGTGCCTCGACCAACGTCGCCTCGTCAGTCCACACGACGGGGACATCGGGCACCGCCGGCGCGCCGGCAGCGACATCGGCGCCGGCCGCCCCGAGCGTGACCACGACGACGCTGGCACCCGTCACGACCACCACCCTGGCGGGCGGCTCGCTACCGGCCGACCGCACGCAGACGCAGGGCTATCTCAATCCCCCGCTCCAGACCTCGAACCAGTTCGCGTTCACCGGGACGGGTGCCATGGAGGTCTCGGTCGTCTGGTCGGGGAACACCTACCTGACCATGCAGGTCAGCTGCCCGAGCGGGAGCCAGAACGTGGGTGGGACGTCCGTCATGGCCGCCTCGCTGCCCGACGCCAGCGGGAGCTGCGTGGCCACGGTCAGCGAGCCCGCTTCGGAGACCACGTCCCTGACCTACACCATCACCATCGGGCCAGCCGGTGGATAGCCCGTCCCGGCGCGGGCGGCCGCAGCGGATCCTCGACGTCCTCGGCGCCGCCTGTGCCGCCGTCCTGGCCTTCACGGCCGTGCCGGCCGTGCTCGTCGTGGTCGTCGGCAATCCCCTGACGGATGGGCTCGGGCACGCCTGGCGGCCCCTCCCCCGCGATGTGCTCTGCCTCCTCGTCGTGGCGGCCTGGGTGGCCTGGGCCGCCTGCTGCGCGCAGTTGCTCCGGGCAGTCGTGGCGCACGTGCGCAGCGGCGAGGTCGGTGCCTCCCCGGGGTCGTCGGTGCTCGACCGCCTGGCCGCGCGCATCGCTGTCGGCGTGCTCGCGCTCTCGGCGCTGGGCGCTCCCCTGGTGGTGGCCGGCGGCGCCGGTGCCAGCACGCCACTCGGCGCCGGAGCGCCGTCCGCCATCACGGCAGCGTCCGGTGGCGCCACGACTGCGCCGGCACCCACGGCCGGCCCCACGTATGCCGTGCAACGCGGCGACACACTCTGGCGCATCGCGGAGGATCGGTTGGGGGATGGAGCCGACTGGACCTCCATCGCCGCGCTGAACCTCGGTCGCGACGTCGGTGGGAGCGAGCGCTTCGTCGACCCGGATCAACTCCGGGAGGGGTGGCGCCTCCGCCTGCCCGACGAGGCCCACCGGGCGGGCGATCGGGCGACGACGCACGCACCCGGCCGCGAGCAGGGGGCCGGCGGGGAACCCGGTCGGCACCTCCCCGAGCTGCTCGCCCTCGGCCTCGGGTCGTTGGCCTGTGCCGCGTTGGCGCGCCGGGCGGCGGCCCGGCGTCGGATGGGGACCCGGTTCGACGGGGACGCGATCATCGGACCGGCCGCGCCGGAAGCGACGCTGGACACCGCCACGCTGGTGCAGCGCTTCACCGGCGTCCCGGCGCTGCAGTCCTTCGAAACGGCCAACTGCCTCCTGGGCCAGTCGCTGGCTGGGTGGTCCGAGTGTCCGGCCGTCCGGGCCATCTGCGTCTCCTCGTCCGGCGTCACCTTCTGGCTCGCGCAGGCGCCCGCGGCGGAGCCCCCCGAGGGGTTCGGGCGCCATCACGAGGGCCATGCCTGGCACGTGCCGCACTCCGCCCTCGACGACCTCGATCCGTGCCTCCCGCACCTGCCCGTCGTGTTCCCGGTCGGCGATGACGCGGAGGGCACCTGGTTGGTTCCGCTCCAACGGGGCCAGGTGTTGCCGGTGCTCGGCGAGGCGGCGCCGGGCCTCTGGCGGGCCGCGAGGGCGGCGGTCACCTCGTGGGCGTGGTCCGACGCGATCGTGGTCTCTGAGGATCCCGACGACCCCAGGCTCCAGATCGAGGCTGCGGCCGACCCGCTGGTCGCCCGCCATCTGCTCTATTGCGGAGACCCGGCTCTGCTGCCGCCAGGAGTCGCCGCCCGCTGCGCCGTGGTCACGATGGATCCGGTCGCCGCCAGCGACCTCAGCATCCTCGTCGATCGCCGCGGCGCCACCCTGCACCCCATGGGCCAGGTCGTCCGGCCGCACCTCCAGTCCACGGACACGGCGGCGCGCCTCGACGATCTCGTGGCAGCGCCCGTCGACGATGACCCGGCGGCGCCTGCGCCGCCTCCTGCCGCGGTGGCTGTGGCTCCGTCGCCCGCGCCGGGCCGACGTCGGAGCGGGTCCGATGCGCTGGCACCCGGAGTGGTCGACGTGCGTCTCCTGACCATGACACCCCGGCTCGACGGACTGCAGGAAGCCCTCCCTCCCAACAGAGCCCGCCGGGCCGTCGAGCTCGTCGCCTACCTGGCTCTGCATCAGGCCGATCTCGTCACGAGCGACCGGCTGCGCACGCGCGTGCTCGGGTCGTCCGACGCCGATGCGGCCTCGAAGACGCTGTTCAACACGGCCTACGCCGCCCGGCGCGCCATGGGCGTCGACGAGCAGGGCGAGCCGCTCTTTCCCACCGGAACCCGGCACGGTCTCTACCAGGTCTCGCCCCAGGTCACGGTCGACGTGGACAGAGCAGTGGCGTTCGCCGCCGCAGGCAAGGCCGACACGGACCCTTCCAAAGCCATCGCCTTCTACCGCGCCGCCCTGACGCTGGTGGAGGGTGAGCCGTTGGCCAACGCTCTCTCCGGATACGCCTGGTGGGAGGCGGAGGGCCACGGTGGGCGCATCGCAGCCGTGCTCGTCGACGCCGCCTGCGCCATGGCCCCGTTGTGCAGTGACGGAGGCTTCTTCGACCTCGCCCGCTGGGGCCTCGAGCAGGCACGCATTGTGGAGCCCTACAGCGAGGCGCTTTCCCGCTCCGCCATGCAGTTGGCCGCTGCGGAGGGAGACGCCGACCGCCTGCGCCTGGAATGGCGCGACTGCCAGCGCCGCATTGATGCCCTGGACCCCGGCGGCTCCCCGTCGGCCCGGACCGAATCCCTCTACGGGGAGCTGTCCCGCCGGGTGCTCGTCGTCGCCGGGCCGGATGGAGCAGCGCGGCAGGCCGGAGCGGATACCACCTAACCGCGGGTGGCATCCCCGTAGCGCTGGACGACCTCTTCGAGGCGCGCCACCCGGCTGCCCTTCACCAGCGCGGCGTCGCCGGGGCCGAGGCCGCGCAGGAGCGTGACCGCCTCGTCGGCACTCCCCACCTGCGCCGGCCCGTAGCGCGCGGTCTGGTAGCCGACCACCTCGATTCCGAGGGACTCGGCCAATTGCGCGGCCCGCCGGTGCTCCGTCTCCGTCTCGGGCCCCAGCTCGGCCATCACCCCGAGCAGGGCGAGCTTCCGACCACGAGGTAGTGCGGCGAGCGAGCGCAGCGCCGCCTCGGTCGACGCCGGGTTGGCGTTGTAGCAGTCGACCACCAGGACCGGCCCGCCCGGCACCCGTCGCACCTCCATGCGCAGCGGCGAGCCGGTGGCGGTGGCTAGCGCCGCCACGACACCGTCGAGCGCGGCACCGCACCACAACGCCGCCCCGGCCGCCGCCAGCGCGTTCGGGACCTGTTGGATGCCGTGCAGCGCAAGGCGGACATCGGCCGTGCCCCACGGTGTCGTCATCTCGAACTGCGGCTGCAGCTCGTCGTTGAGGACGACATGCTCCGCCCGCATCTCGGCGTCAGCCTCGACGGCGTACCCCAGCACCGGACAGGGACTGATCGACGCCATGCGGGCGACACGCGGGTCGTCGAGGTTCAGCACCGCGAGGCCCGACGCAGGCAACGCGGTGACGAGCTCACTCTTCGCCCGGGCGACTCCGTCGAGGTCGCCGAGGTACTCGGTGTGCGCCATGGCAACGCTGGTGACGATGCCGACATCGGGGCGGCCCACCTCGGCCAAGCGCGTGATGTGACCGGCGTCGCGCGCGCCCATTTCGAGGACGACCCACTCGACATCGTCCGGTGCATTGAGCAGGGTCAGGGGAAGCCCGAGCTCGTTGTTGAAGGAGCGCTCGTTGGCGGCAACCCGGAAGGCCGAGGCGAGGCAGCTCCGGAGCAGGTCCTTGGTGGTGGTCTTGCCGACCGAGCCCGTGATGCCGACCACCCGGCCGGCCATCCGCTCGCGCGCCACCAGCCCGAGACGGAGGAGCGACGCCGCGGTGTCGGCCACGACGATGGCCGTCCCACCGATCGGCTCGCGTGCGGTCAGGTAGGCCGGCGCTCCTCGCTCAAGGGCGGCGCTGATGAAGTCGTGACCGTCGCGCTCGGCAACGATCGGAACGTAGAGCTGTCCCGGCTGGGCTGTCCTGGTGTCGATGCTCGCGCCCTTGACGGTGACATCGGGGCCGACCTGCTCCCCACCGAGCTGGGCGGCAAGTTCAGAAATGGAGAATCGCACGCATCACGCTCGCGGCCGATTGTATAGCCTCGGTCGATGCCTGATCCGGGAGTGCTGGCGGTCATCTACGGGGGCCCGTCCGCTGAGCACGAGGTGTCGTGCATCTCTGCCCACCGGATCGTCGCCACCGCGCTGCGGAGCGGGTTCAGCGTGAAGGTCATCGGACTCACCCACGACAAGGAGTGGGTGGACGCCAACGGCGTGCTTTCCGGTGTCGGCGGCGTCGAGGCGCTGGACTCTCCGGACGACCTGCTGCACCGGGACCCGACGCTCCGGCTGAGCCACCTCGGCGAGGGTCTGCCCCCGGACAGCGTCGTGTTCCCCGCGCTGCACGGTCCCTTCGGCGAGGACGGCGTGCTGCAGGGCCATCTCGAAACGTTGGACGTGCCCTACGTCGGCGCCGGCGTGCTGGCGTCGTCCATCTGCATGGACAAGGGCATCGCCAAGTCCGTCCTGCGCGATCACGGCCTCCCGGTCGCCGCCTGGAGACTGGTGGCGCGCTCGTCCTGGTCCACGGCAGTCATGGAGGAGGCGGTCGAAGCGCTCGGACTGCCGATCTTCGTCAAGCCCGCCAATCTCGGCTCCTCCATCGGCGTCGCCAAAGCCTTTGACGCGGCGGCCCTGGGCGACGCCGTGTTGTCCGCCTTCGAGTTCGACGACCGCGTCATCCTCGAAGAGTTCGTGGCCGGCCGCGAGCTCGAGCTGGCGTTGCTCGGCAACGAGGACGTCCGGGTCACTCGAGCCGGAGAGATCATCGCCACCCGGGAGTTCTACGACTACGACGACAAGTACGTGCTGGGGCTGGCGGAGACGGTGGCGCCGACGGACCTGAAGGACGTCCAGCTCGAGCAGGCGCAGCAACTCGTGTTGGCGGCGTACCGTGCCTTGCGCGTCGAGGGCTTGGCGCGCATCGACATCTTCCTGCGCGAGGACGACGAGATCGTGATCAACGAGGTGAACACCATGCCGGGGTTCACGCCGATCTCCATGTTCCCGATGTTGTGGGAGGCCGAGGGCCTTCCGTTCGGGGCCGTCGTCGAGGAACTGGTGCTGCTGGCGCGGGCCCGGCACGCCCGCCGGCGCCTCCTGCGCACGCATCGCGTCCTGTAAGGCCTCCCCCCGCAGGCGGACGACACTGGCACTGCGCCTCCGCCCGTTCCTCGCGTCAGCGGCCGGAGTCCACCTGGTGAGTGGTCAACGCGGCGTATGTTCGTGCCGAAACCGGAAGAGGGCCAACGACGCGGTGCCGGGCGCCGGGTGAGTCAGGGAGGCGTGGTTCGCGCATGCGGAGATTGAGTAGGCGGGACCTCCTCCGAGCGGGGGCGGCAGGCACGGCGGGGGTCGTCGCCGCCGGAGCCGAGTGGGACCTCATGGCGGGTGCGGCGACCACACCGTCGACTTCGAGAGCCCTCAGGAACCTGCGGCGGCACCTCAAGGGACGGCTCTTGCTCCCGGGCGACCCCGACTACCTGAAGGAGAGCGCGCCGGCCAACGGGCGCTACAGGTCGATTCGGCCCATTGCCGTGGCGGAGTGCGCCGATGAAGACGACGTGGTGACCTGCGTCAACTGGGTCCGGGAGAACGGAGTGGCTCCGGTCGCCCGCGGAGGCGGGCACAGTTACGCCGGCTACTCGACCACGACCGGTTTGATGATCAGCCTGAAGCCGATCAACTCGGTGAGGATCAACCGGAGACACGCCACCGCGTCCTGCGGCGGAGCTGCCCTCAACCAGAATTTCTACGATCGCACCAAGGGTGGGCCGCTGTTCCTCCCCGGTGGCACGTGTCTCGGTGTCGGTGTCGGCGGCCTCGCGCTGGGCGGTGGCATCGGCTATCAGACGCACTGGGCCGGCCTCACGGCCGACCACATGCTCTCCTCTCGCATCGTGACCGCTTCGGGTGATCTCCTGACGCTCAGCCCGACGGAGAACGCCGACCTCTTCTGGGCCTGCCGAGGCGGTGCCGGCGGCAGCTTCGGCATCAACACCGCCTTCACCTTCTCGCTGGTCGAGAAGCCCAAGCAGGTGACGTGGTACCGCTACGACTGGAAGGGGGCCGACGCCGCCACCGCCGTCCTCAACGCGTTCAACAACCTCATCGCCAAGGCGCCGCCCGCGCTCAACGCCGTCGCGGCGGCAACGGCGGTCCCGATCGGCTCGGGAAGCCCGACCGAGGCCATCGAGGTCTTCTCCCGGGGGCAGTACATCGGGCCGCCAGACGAACTGCACGACCTCGTGCAGCCGCTGCTCGATGCCGCCGGGCCGCCCATCAAGTCCGAATTCCGGCCACTGGATTTCTGGGATGTCGTGGCGATGATCTCATCGGGCGAGCCTCCATCCCACGGCTTCGGTGACATCTCCCGCTATGCGGCGACGCCGATTCCGGAGAGCGCCGTCGTGAAGATGGTGGGGCTGCTGGCCGACTGCCCCAGCCGGTCCGACGATGACAACGGCTCCATCTGGTCTCTCGGCTGGGTCGGCGGACCCGTGGTCGACCGCTTTGGACGGACCGACACCGCCTACGTCCACCGTGGCATGTCGACGCTCCTGCGCCCGACAACGGTGTGGTCGGACGAGTCGCCGCCATCGGTCGCCGAGGGACTCAACGCGTGGACGAACTCCATCATCTCGACCCTCGATCCGTACACGCCCAACGAGAGCTATCAGAACTTCCCGAACCGGATGATCGGGGACTGGCAACAGGCGTACTACGCCGAGAACTTCCCCCGCCTCGTCTCGATCAAGGCCATGTACGACCCCCACAACCTCTTCCAGAACACCCAGAGCATCCCGGTCACGACGTAGGGGACTCGCGCTAGACAACCTCGATGGCGGACATCATGCCGAGATCCTCGTGCCCCAGGACATGGCAGTGCTCCACGAACTTCCCCCGGTAGTCGGTGAAGTTCATCTCGAAGGTCAGGGAATCACCTGTCTTCTTGGTCAGCACGAAGGTGTCACGCCACATGGGCGTGGGGACCGGCCTCCCGTTGATCTTGGTGAGTTTGAACGAGTTCACGTGAATGTGGAACACGTGCGCGTGGTCCATCAGCTTCGGATCGTGGGCGTTGACGAGCGTCCACTCCTCTACCGTCCCCAGCGGCACCTGGTAGGGCGGGCGGTTCGGATCGAAGGGAATCCCGTCGACGCCGAAGGAGATGAACTCGTTCGACGAGTCGCGCTGCACGGTGAAGGCGAACTGCCGCTTGCGCGCGATGGCGGGCATCGGTGGGTCGAACGCCGGCAAGGTGGCCGGGAGCGCCATGTCGGGACCGCTGCCGACGACCTCGACGGTGAGGATGGATCGGACCTCGAGTTCGCCGGGGATGGGATTCATGTCGGGCATGTTGGCGGCCGGGATCATGCTGGCCATGGCTCCGGGGCCCATGGTGGCCAAGTCCGTCACCTTGATGGCGTCGTGCGCAGAGGCCGACTCCGGCATCCCCGGGATGTTGGGCTTCTGGCTCGACCCAGGCGTCAGGGTGAGCGCATAGGTGCCGGGTTGGCCCGCCTTGACGAGCACCTCCACCCGATTGCCCGCTGAGAGCATGAGATCCTCGACCACGTCAGGTGCGCCGAGGGTGAGCCCGTCCCAGGCCAGCGTGTGGAAGGGGTGCTTGTCCAGGCGCAGGGAAAGGTACTTGCCTTCCGCCGCGTTGAGGATCCTCCAGCGCTGCACTTCGCCCGGGTACATGGTCACCTTCGGGTTCAGCACGCCGTTGACGGTGTACAACACTTTCGTGCGGGGGAAGAAGGCCTGCGTCTTCGTGGGATCGGGGATCGGATCGAGGAGCTGAAAGTCGTCTCCGAGCTCGATCGACTGCATGACCATGACCTTCTCTTGCGCCGCGCTGACCTCGGGCACCTGATCGATGGCGCCGCGGACGATGAGCGCTCCGGCCATGCCGGCCCTGACCTGTTGGGTGACGGCCCCGTGGCGATGCGGGTGGTACCAGAACAGCCCGCCGGGATGATCGGGCGGGATGTCGATTTCGTAGTGCTGGGTCTCGCCCGACGGGATGTCGAGGAAGATGTTGTCACTGATGCCCGACGGGGACACATGCAGCCCGTGCGTGTGCAGGTTCGTGTTCGTCCACTCGTGGGGCCGGTCCATCCGCATCGGGTTGGGCGGTGCCACCGGCGCCAGGTGGTTGGTGAGATCGACCTGGAGCTGGTCCCCGGCGGCCAGCTCCCAGGTGTAGCCGGGGACGATCCCGTCGAAGGTGTAGGTGTGGACCATCTGCGGGGCTCGCATGTTCACGACGCCGCGCTTGGCCTCGAGCGGCACCGAGAGGACATTGCCGACGCTGGAGCGGACGACCGGTTGCGGCAACTCGACCAACCTGGTCCGGCTCGGCGAGGCCTTGCGGCCCGCCGCCGCGCTCGGAGTCGACCAGCCGGCTGCTCCGGCGGCGGCCGTGCCCAGGCCCAAGCCGAGCAACTGACGACGCGAGAGATGCGCCGTCACCGGACCGGGCTCCCTTTGTCCTTACCGATGGTGCTCGATTCCACCGCCACGATCTCCTGTCCGTCTGTCCCCCGGCCGCTTGCGTGCAGAGTAGAGGCCCGGGCCCGTCGCGCCGGCGGCAATGGCGCGCCCGATCTTGCACTGGGAGTGTCATCTCCCGGGCGGCGTCGTCGTCGGGCGGCCCGGCGCGCTGCCCCACGTTCCCTGATGCCCGGGAGCACCCGCACCACGGAGAAGGCGCTCAACGCGTCGGCGATGAGAACGATCACGAACGGAGCGGGGCGGAAGATGTCCTTCACCGGAGCGGACGCCAGGACGGCCCGACGCCGAAGAGCACGATCCGGATCAGGTCGGCCGCCAGCGCTGCCGGGGTGGTCCTGGGTCGGGCCGATGCACTGGCCACCACGGTCGATGGCCACCGACCCGGTGGCGGGCCTCAGGACCAGGACGTCCACCCCGGCCTGGGCCAGCTCATGGGCTCCGGCCGGCCCCGAATACCCGGCCCCAGGGCCACCACCTCGCACTCGAGGTCATGCTCGGCCATGGCCCGATCCTCGCGATGCGGCATCAGCGACCCGGTTCGGCCACGATAGGCGCAGGTCCGGCGGGTGCTGCGCGCACCCCTTCTGTACCGTGCGGAGTGTGGTCATGACGTTCGAGGGCTTGGAGACCGACACCTGGGACAGCCTCCCGGGCGCCAATCGCCTCACGGTGACCCAGCGCGAGGCGATCGAATCGGACGAGCCGCTGCTCTGTGTCGTGGCGGGGGCCGGCGCCGGCAAGACACGGGTCCTCACCCTGCGGGTGGCCCGGCGCGTGCGCGAGGGATCGATCGAGCCCGACCGCACCCTGGTGACGACCTTCAGCCGCAAGGCGGCGGACGAGCTGCGGACGCGCCTGTATTCGTTGGGGGTCTCCGGGGTGAAAGCGGGGACCTTCCACCGCACAGCACTGGGGCTCCTCCGGGAGCACCGGGAACTGCGCGGCCGGCCCCTCCCCCAGCTGTTGCCGGACCGGCGGCGCCTGCTGGCCGAGGTGACGACCGGTGACGCCCGCCGCTCCCGCGCCCTCGATGGCGAAATCGGCTGGGCCAAGGCGCGTCTCGTCGCACCCGAGCAGTACGAGGCCGAGGCACGCAAGCACCGGCGGCGCAGCGGCATGAGCTCCGAACAGGTGGCAGACGCCTTCAGCCGCTACGAGGCGGAGCGGAGCCGCCGTCGACTCCTCGACTTTGACGACCTGATCGTCTCCTGCGCCGACGCGCTGGCGGGCGACAGCGAGTTCGCCGACTCCATCCGCTGGCGCACCCGGCATCTCTTCGTCGACGAGATGCAGGACGTCAACCCGGCCCAGTTCCGCTTGCTGACTGCGATGCTGGCCGACGAGCCCGACCTCTTCGTGGTCGGCGACCCGAACCAGTCGGTCTACGGGTTCAACGGTGCTGACCCGACGTTGCTCGACAGGCTGCCCGACATCCTGCGCGGCACCACGGTCATCCGTCTCGACGAGAACCACCGCTGCACGCCCCAGGTCGTCACCGTGGCCACTGCGGTGTTGCGAGAGGGCGGTGGGTTTGGCGCGTCCGGCGAGGTGGCCCTGCCGCGCACGACGCGGGTGGACGGGCCTGTGCCAAAGGTCGTGTCACACGCCACCGACGCCGACGAGGCGGCCTGGGTGGCCGACCGGGCGAAGATGTCGCGTACTCCCGGGCGGCAGTGGTCCAGCATCGCGGTGCTCACCCGGACCAATGCACAGCTCGCGTTGGTCCAGGCGGCCCTGGACAAGGCCCGGGTGCCGAACCAGATCGCCGGGGCCGACCTCGGCCCGGCCTCGGACCTGCGCGGCGACGGCGAACGACGAGGCGCCGGTGCCGACGAGGAGTCGCCTCGCTACGAAAACCCGGCTGACCGGGACCGCGTGGTGCTCACCACCTTCCACCGGGCCAAGGGCCTGCAGTGGCCGACCGTGCTCGTGCTCGGCCTGGGTGCCGGACTCATGCCCCTCGCGTCGGCACAGACTCCTTCGGCCATCGACGAGGAGCGACGCCTGCTCTATGTCGCCCTGACGCGTTCCGAAGAAGAGCTCTGGTGCAGCTGGTTCGAGCGCTCCGGCAACGACGCCGGGTCGGGAACGAGGCCTTCCCGTGGTCCCAGCCCGTGGTTGGAAGCCATTGAGCGAACGATCACCGAGCTCGAAAAGGAAGCGGCACCGACCGAGGCGACGGAGGTCTCACGCCGCGTGGCTGAGCTGCGGCAGCGGCTGGCCGAGGGCACTGACGACGGCCAGTAAGGCCCGGTAAGGTCGAGCCGCCCGACCAAGACCAGATAGGGGTGGCACGCCGCATGTCGGACCTCCTGGAACAGCTGCGCAAGACAGTCGGAGAGGGCAACGTCCTGGCGGGCGACTCTGTCCACAGTGACTTCACCCATGACGAGGCGCTCACGACCGTGCCGGTCATGCCATTGGCCGTGGTCCTGCCGGCCTCGACGAACGAAGTCTCCGAGGTCCTGCGTCTGGCCGGCGAGCACGGCGTCCCGGTCGTGGCCCGAGGGAGCGGCACCGGACTCTCAGGGGCCGCAGTACCCGTGGCCGACGGCATCCTGCTCGCCTTCGACCACATGAAGCGGATTTTGGAGATCGACACGGAGAACCAGGTGGCCGTGGTGCAGCCGGGCGTGACGCTCGAGCAGCTCAACGGGGAACTCGCTCCCCTGGGCCTTATCTACCCGGTGTCGCCCGGCGAGCAGAGCGGTTCACTCGGAGGCAACGTGGCGACCAACGCCGGTGGCATGCGCGCCGTTCGCTACGGCGTCACGCGCCATCACGTACTCGGGCTCGAAGTGGTCCTGGCCGACGGGACCGTTCTGAGCACCGGTGGCAAGTTCGTGAAGTGCTCGAGCGGCTACGACCTGACGCAACTCCTGATCGGCTCCGAAGGGACCCTCGCCATCACCACGGAGGTGACGGTCAAGCTCCAGCCCCGCTTCACGGTGTCGTCGACGGTCCTGGCGCCGTTCGCGACGCTTTCGGAGGTGGCTTCGGGTGTGCCTCACATCGTGCACAGTGGCATCAACCCATCCATCCTCGAATACGTCGACGTGCTGGTGATGGGTGGCATCACGCAGGCGGCCGGGCTGGACCTGGGCGTTCCCGAGGAGATCAAGGCTCGCACCCTGGCCTACCTCGTCGTCGTCCTCGAAGGGATGGACAGCGACCGGGTCGACGAGGACGTCGTCCAGCTCGCCACATTGCTGGAGGAGTTGGGGGCGCTCGATGTCTACGTGTTGCCCCCGACGTCGGGCTCACAGCTCATCGCAGCCCGGGAACGGGCCTTCTTCGTCGGGAAAGCGGCCGGGTGCGACGATCTCATCGACGCCGTCATCCCACGGGCGTTCATCCCCGACTACCTGGCTCAGGTGGCCGTGCTGGCAGAGGAGCACGGTGCGCTGATCACCGGTTGCGGCCATATCGGCGACGGCAACGTCCACATCACCGTCTTCCAACCGGACGACGAACGGCGGCACGCCCTCATGCATGCGAGTTTCGAGCTGGCCCTTCAGTCCGGGGGCGCCATCTCGGGCGAGCACGGCATCGGGACGGCGAAACTTCCCTACTTCCTCGAATTGGAGGATCCCGTGTCACTGGGACTGATGCGCTCCATCAAGCAGGCCTTCGACCCCCGAGGAATCCTCGGTCCGGACCGTCTGCTCGGCGTGGCGCGGACAGGAGCACACGCATGAACGGTGCCCGCGCACTCCTCTCGACCCTGGTCGACGCCGGCGTCGATATCTGCTTCGCCAACCCGGGCACCTCGGAGATGCATTTCGTCGCCGCGCTCGACGACGTGCCGGCCATGCGGGGCGTCCTCTGTCTCTTCGAGGGCGTCGTCACCGGGGCCGCCGACGGGTACGGCCGGGTCGCCGGTCGCCCCGCGGCCACGTTGTTGCACCTGGGGCCGGGGCTCGGCAACGGGTTGGCCAACCTGCACAACGCCCGGAGGGCCCGGACGCCGATCGTCAACATCGTCGGAGATCATGCGACGTATCACGCTCGCTACGACGCTCCGTTGGAGTCCGATATCGGCTCGATCGCCGGCGCGGTGTCAGGGTGGTACCGCTCCACGGCGCGGGCGGACGATGTGGCGGCCGATGGCGCCGATGCCGTTGCCGCTGCGTTCGGCCCCCCGGGGTGCGTCGCCACCTTGGTCCTCCCCGCGGACGCGTCGTGGTCGGAGTCGGCCTCGGGTCCGTGCCCACCGCGGCCGCGAGGTCGTTCGTCGCTGGTGCCGGCCGACACCGTCGACGAGGTGGCCAAGGCCCTGCGCAGCGGCGAGAAGGCCGCGCTGCTCCTCGGGGGCAGCGCCCTGCGCTCCGCAGGACTCCATGCGGCCAGCCGGGTCGCCACGACGGCGGATGCGGCCCTCCTCGGCGAGACCTTTCCCGCCAACCTGGAGCGGGGGGCGGGCATTCCGGCAGTCGAGCGGCTGGCCTACCTGGCCGAGATGGCCCAGGCCCAGCTGGACGGGGTCCGCCACCTCATCCTGGTCGACGCCAAGTCGCCGGTGTCCTTCTTCGCCTATCCCGACAAGGCGAGCGACCTGGTCCCGCCCGGATGCGCTGTCCACACCCTGGCGCGGCCGGGCGAGAACGTAGCCGGCGCGCTCGAGGCGTTAGCGGAGGCGCTCGGCGCTCCGGCCGGCGGCGGGGTGCCGGCGCCGTCCGTGCGCCCCGGCTCACCGACCGGTGCCGTGACGTCCGAGACACTGGCCGCCGCGGTGGGCGCCACGCTGCCCGAGGGAGCCATCGTCGTCGACGAGGGGAACACGTCGGGGCTCTTCGTTCCCGCCGCGACGGCAGGCGCGCCACCTCACGACTGGCTGACGCTGACGGGTGGGGCCATCGGCATCGGCCTGCCCATGGCGACCGGCGCTGCGGTGGCCGCACCGGAGCGTCCGGTTCTCGCCCTGCAGGCCGACGGCAGCGCGATGTACACGCTGCAGGCGCTGTGGACCCAGGCGCGCGAGGGGCTCAACGTGACGACGCTGGTGTTGTCCAACCGGAGTTATGCCATTTTGAACATGGAGCTGCACCGGGTGGGCGCCGACGCCGGCGGCCCCGCGGCACGACGGCTGCTCGACCTGACCGACCCCGATCTCGACTTCTGTGATCTGGCGCGCGGCATGGGCGTTCCCGCCCGCCGGGTCGAGAACGCCGAGGACCTGACGGCTGCACTGGCGACCGGGTTCGACGAAGCGGGTCCGGTCCTGATTGAGGTCGTGCTCTGACGCCAATGGTGCTTGCGGCGCCCAACGATCGGACAACCATCCAATGCGCCGACAACAAACGTGCCCCGGCTGCCGAATAGGTTCCAACGGCTCTATAGCGCCTTAAAAGGGCCTGTCAGCATGCAATTCGAAGAGGGCGTGCTCGTCGAGGCACACCCGGGGGCGGTCCTTACCGAGGAGGCGACAGATGCAGATGGAGATGGACAACCATCCTTCTTCAGATCCTGGCGCCCTGGACGGAGCCCTGGACCGTTTGCGGCGGGACCTCTTGCAGACCCCTCCGGCTGCACCTGAGCCGGTCGCCGAGCAGGCGGACGAGCCCGACTTCATCGACTACGCCTCCGTGGAGTTCGAGGTCGAGCGGATGCGCCAGCGGTTGGCCGTCTGGGAGATCTTCATGACCTACATGCGGGACGGAGCCAGAAGCTGGTCGCAGCTGCAACAGGCGCTGACCTCCGAGGACTTCGACAAGATCATGGCCATCTGCGACGGCGTGCCGTTGCGTGACCTCCTGCTGGACCTCCGGTAGGAATTGTTCAAAGGGCGAGATTTCTAGCCGATACTCCCAACAGCACAGCTTGACCGAGCGGCTAGGCGGCCGCTCTTGGCGACGGTCAAGCAAGAATCAGCCCGGATGCGGGGAGGGCTTAGCTGGGCGGCATCGTCGCCCCTTGGCGAGGCTAAGCACTCCCCCGCCCGTGGAGAGCCTGCTCGAGTCGACTACTTATCTGCGGGATTTCTCGCTGATGGCGTTCACGCTGCAGCTTCAAGAACCTGCTGTCTTCACCTTGGCTCTGTCGTGGCGCCGATCCGCCGTTCGTTGAGCCTCGAGCCATAGTTCGACGCGCAGTCCTCATGTTCTCCGACATGAGCTTCGCGGTCGTGCGGCGGGACGTTATATCGATGGCCAGGGAGGATTAGTACGTGTACTGGTTCGCGGGGCCACCCGTGCCGCTGTTGCCGCCTGAGGTCGTGACCTCGACGTTGTACACCTGATTGTTGCGGCCCCCAGCTGGGACTGTTGCGGTCAATACGGTCGCATTCGTCACCGAGACGTTGGTTGCAGTCAAGGTTCCGGTTCCAGTGGTCGGAACGAGCGTCACCGTCGTCGCCCCGGTCACAAAGCCGATTCCGGTCAGCGTCACGGACTTGGGACCGGTGCCCGAATTCGGGGTGACGCTGGCGACAACAGGAGTGAAGGGCTGGTACGTGAACACTGGACCCGACCCGCTCGATCCCCCGGGCGCAGTCAGCACTTGCACATTGAAGTTCAAATCCGTGTAGGGATCGGCGGGTGTCGTCACGGTGATCTGCGTCGACGAGTTGACGGTCAAGAACGCCGTGCAAGACGGGAAGGCCGCCAGCAGGTTTTGGCCACAGGCCTCCAGCACGTTGGCATTATTCGCAGTGTCGACGAACTTAACAAGCGTGCTATTGCCAGAGAGGTTGCTCATGAACCCGGTTCCGGTGACGACGAGCGACGTCCCTCCAGCTGACGATCCCGAAGTACCTCCGCTCGACGTCGCGATGCTCGTCACGGTTGGCAGCACCGGGTTGTAGGTGTATGTCGAGGCTGGTCCGGGCGGACTCGATCCGTTCGGGGTAGTCACAATGACGTAATAACTCACCGCGGTCGTCGCTGCGGGGATTGTCACGGTCAGCGAACCCGGCGAAGCCACTGTGACTCCAGTACCAGGAAGGTTCAGGTTTAGGGATGCCGACGTCGAAATGAAGTTCACCGTCGTCATCCCACTCACGAACCCGGTTCCTGTCACCGTGAGAATGTTCTGCCCCCCGGCAGGAACCGGGACAACCGGGCCGTTCGAGCTCGAGAGCCCCGTCACAATAGGAGCAGTCGTGCGCGAGATCGAGCTGTTGATGGTCATCCCATTGCCGCACGTCGACACACACTGACCTTGGCTGACGACAGGGTTAGCCGGCGAGTAGTCATCGAAGGTCACAATCGTCTGCAGCCCTGGGCTCGCAGCACAGGCGGCCGCAAACTGTGAGGGGCTGTTCGGAATCGGTGTCACACTCTGTAAGGCGCTCTGAAGGCACGCTGAGATCGTCACGACCCGCGTCTTGGCGCTCGTCGGATTCCACACGGTGCTGCAGTAGACGTTCACCGGGTCGTTCTGTGTCGTCAACTCGGAACCGCCGTAAGTGGTGTCGGCGCTTGCGGCGGTTCCCCAGCAGTAGTTGGGCGGACTGGCATTCACCGTCTGACCGGCGGCCAGCAACGGTGTATAGCGGATGCTCTGAACTGCCACCTGTGTTGCGCTACTGAGAGCGAACTGCGCCGATCGCGCTTTCGAGAAGGTCAGTGTGTTGCTCAGACCGTTGGCAGTCCATGATGCCAATCCGCCCACGAGCAGTCCGATCACAACCAAGAAGATCAGAGCCAGGATGAGCACCGCGCCCGTTTCGTCACCTTCATCCTGAGCCCGACGGACTGTGCCTTCCCGCTCACGGGACGGCGGCGAATCTGTTCCGGTCTGCTTGCGCAGTCCCTTCTTGCATGTCAAAGGCTTCATGAGATCGTCACCGCGTAGTCCTGAGATCCAGTGTTGTGGGTCGGGGTGGCCGAGTCGGTGGCCGTAATGGTGAAGTCAAATGTCCCCTTGGACGACGGCGTCCCAGAGAGCACGCCACCGGTCGACAGGCTCAACCCAGTCGGCAGGGCGCCAGTGGTGACCTTGTACGTGACCGTGCCCGTGCCGCCCGAAGCAGTGATGGTGGTGCTGGTATAGGTGGTGTTCTTTTTTCCAGCCGGCAGCGTTGCCGGGCTCAGGGCCAGCGAAATGGTCACCGTGTAGGCCTGCGTCCCGGCGTAGGGGCCGGTGCCCGTCGACGAGTCGGTGCCCGTGATGGTGAAGGTGAAGGTTCCGACGGTCGTCGGGGTGCCCGAGATCACGCCGTTCGTGAGCGTCAGGCCCGTGGGCAAGGTGCCAGTCGACTTGGTGAAGGCATAGGGACTGGTGCCACCCGAGGCGCTCAAGGTCTGGCTATACGCAGTGCTCTTGATGCCACCAGGCAGCGTGTCTGGGGTCACGTTGATCGAAGGTGCCCCCACCGTCACTGAGTACGCCTGCGAACCGGTGTTGTGGGTCGGGAAAGCCGAATCGGTCGCCGTGATGGTGAAGTTGAACGAGCCACCCGCCGTTGGGGTGCCCGAGAGCACGCCGCCCGTCGAGAGGCTCAACCCAGTGGGCAGGGCGCCTGTGGTGACTTTGTACGTGACCGTGCCCGTGCCGCCCGAAGCGGTGATGGTGCTCGTGGTGAAGGTTGTCCCCACCGTGCCACCCGGCAGTGTGGTCGGGCTCAGGGCCAGCGAAATGGTCACCGTGTATGCCTGCGTCCCGCTGTAGGGACCGGTGCCCGTCGACGAGTCGGTGCCCGTGATGGTGAAGTTGAATGTCCCGACAGCAGTTGGCGTGCCCGAGAGCACACCTGCATTCGAGAGGGTCAGGCCCGTGGGCAAGGTGCCGGCG
>DATBAO010000114.1:0-7733 GCA_036271495.1 Acidimicrobiales bacterium | reverse complement strand
TGATCCCGGCCACGGCGCAGATCAGCCGTCGCCTGACGTGGGCGGAGGCGGTGGCCGTCGGGCCGCACGTGCGCACCATCAAGGTCGGCGACACCGTGCTGTTCAACCCCGAGGACCGCTTCGAGGTCGAGGTGCACGGCGAGGAGTACGTCATCCTGCGCGAGCGCGACATCCACGCCATCGCGTCGCCACGCAACGACAGCGGGACGGGGCTGTACCTGTGAGCGCGCCCGCCGGTGTGCCGCTGACCTTCGACGACGAACTGGCGCGCCTCGTCGACTTCGACAAGGAGGGCGGCCTGGTGCCGGCCATCGTGCAGGACGCCGCCGACGGCACCGTCCTGACCGTGGCCTACATGGACGCCGAGGCGCTGCGCCGCACCATCGAGACCGGCCGCAGCTGGTTCTACAGCCGGAGCCGCCAGGAGTACTGGCAGAAGGGCGAGACCTCGGGGGACCGCCAGTACGTGCGCGAGGTGCGTCTGGACTGTGACGGCGACGCCCTCGTGGTCCTGGTGGACCAGCACGGCAAGGGCGCCTGTCACACCGGGGAGCGCACCTGCTTCTACCGGACCATCGGCACGGGCCCCGGAGTGCCCGCGCCGTGACCGCCGGAGGTGGTCCGGGCCCCGCGCCGTCGGCGGGCGCGCTCGGGTTCCATCCCGATCCCGCCGAGTTCGCCGCGCTGGCCAAGGCGCACACCATCGTGCCGGTCTGGTGCGAGGTGGTCGCCGACACACTGACGCCGGTCGCCTGCTTCGCCAACGTGGTGGGGGAGGCCGACGGCTTCCTCTTCGAGTCGGTCGAGGGCGGCGAGCGCTGGGGCCGCTACTCCTTCGTGGGGCGCCGGCCGCTGGCCACCCTGACCGCCCGCGGCCGCCAGGTCACGACCACCGGTTCGCTCGGCCTGCGGGACTCCGACGCCGGCATCCTGGCCGCCGTGGAGGCCATGGTGGCGCGCTTCCAGTCGCCGGCGCTGGCCGGGCTGCCGCCGCTGCACGGAGGGCTGGTCGGGTATCTCGGGTACGACGTCGTGCGCGAGGTCGAGCGCCTCCCGGCGGTGCCCGCCGACGACCTCGGGCATCCCGACGCCGCCCTCGTCGTCATCGGTCAGTTCTGCGCCTTCGACCACTGGCGCCAGCGCATCATCCTGGTCGACAACGTCGTGGTGCCCGACGCGCCGGGTGGCGTCGTCGACGCGGAGGCGGTCGCCGCGGCCTATGACGCCGCGTGCACCCGGCTGGTCGACCTGGCGGCCGACTGCGCCCAGCCGGTGGACGGCTCGGCCCCCACGCCCATGGTCGCCGCGCCCCGCCCCGGGCTCGAGAAGGCCGAGGCGGCGCGCACGGTCTCGTCCGCCGAGTACAAGGCCTCCATCGGCGCGGCCAAGGAGTACATCCGGGCGGGGGACATCTTCCAGGTGGTGCTGTCACAGCGCTTCGACCTCGAGCTCGACGCCGACCCGTACGACGTCTACCGGGCCCTGCGCCTGCTCAACCCCAGCCCGTACATGTACTTCCTGCGCTTCCCCGAGGTCACGGTGGTGGGCGCCTCGCCCGAGCCCATGGTCCGCCTGCGCGACGGCGTCGTGATCTCCCGGCCGATCGCCGGCTCCCGCCCGCGGGGCGAGAACGAGCAGCACGACCGGCTCCTCGAGGGCGAGCTGGCCGAGGACCCCAAGGAACTGGCCGAGCACATCATGCTGGTGGACCTGGCCCGCAACGACGTCGGGCGGGTCGTCCGCTTCGGTACCGAGAAGGTCGACGAGCTCATGACGATCGAGCGCTACAGCCACATCATGCACATCACGTCGCAGGTCTCCGGCGAGCTGGCCGAGGGGAAGGGGCCGATCGACGTGCTCCGGGCGACCCTGCCGGCCGGGACGCTCTCGGGCGCGCCCAAGGTGCGCGCCATGGAGATCATCGACGAGCTCGAGCCGACCAAGCGGGGCGTCTACGGGGGCGTGGTCGGCTACATCGACTTCTCGGGCAACGTCGACACCGCCATCGCCATCCGCACCATGGTCGTCACGCCCGGCGGCAAGGCGAGCGTGCAGGCGGGCGCCGGCATTGTGGCCGACAGCGACCCGCAGAGCGAGGACGAGGAGTGCGCGCACAAGGCGGGCGCGCTGCTGGTGGCGGTCACCGCGGCGCGGGCCATGACCGCCGCCCGCCGCGACCGGAGGGCACCGTGACGAGCGCGTCCGTATCGCTCGCCGCCGAGACCGAGGCCTTGCGCCACGGCGCCGGCGCCTTCCGGGCCGGGCGCGACATCCTGGCCGTGCGCGGCCCCGATGCCGAGGCCTATCTGCAGGGCCAGCTGAGTCAGGACGTCGTGGCGCTGGCGGTGGGCGAGTCGGCCGACACCCTGCTGCTCGAGCCCGACGGCAAGCTCGCCGCCCTGCTGCGGGTGACCCGCACCGACGGGCAGGGCTTCGTGCTCGATGCAGACCGGGGCTACGGCGAAGCCGTCCTGGCCCGGCTGCGCCGCTTCCTGCTGCGCTCGAAGGTGGAGCTCGAGACACTGGACTGGCGTGACCTCTCCCTGCGCGGCGAAGGCGTGGCGGCCGCGGCCGCCGGCCTGCTGACCGTGCTGGCCGAGCGGGGCGTGCTCGCCGTGCCCTTTTCCTGGAACGACTGGACGGGCGTGGACCTCCTCGGCCCGGCCGACGTGGTGCTCGGGCCGGGCGACGCCGCGCTTCCGGACGGCATCACCGCCTGCGGCACCGAAGCTGTGGAGGCCTGTCGGATCGTCTCGGGCGTGCCTGCCATGGGGACCGAGCTCACGGCCAAGACGATCGCCGCCGAGGCGGGCCTGGTGGAGCGGACCGTCAGTTTCACCAAGGGCTGTTACACGGGACAGGAGCTGGTGGCCCGCCTCGATGCTCGGGGTTCGAACGTCGCCCGCCGCCTCGTGGGCGTCCTGGCTCCCGTCGGCGACGACGGGGCGCCCTTGACCAGGGGCATGACCCTGCACGCCGGCGCAGCGCCCGCCGGCGACGGCGCGGCCGAGGACAAGGTCGTGGGCACCATCACGTCGGCCGCCTGGAGCAGCGAGCTCGGGCGGTGGGTGGCCCTCGGTTACCTGCACCGCAGCGTCGAGGCTCCGGGGCCGGTCCGGGTGCGCTCGGGCGACGGTGTCGGCGGGTCCAGCCCGGCCGAGGCGACGCTGCTGCCGCTCAGCGCCGGCTGACCATCTGACCTACGCCTGACCAGGCGTGACGCGGCCCCGCAACGGCCGTGCGCCAGCACCGCAATGGCAACCGGATGTCACCGAGCATGAGACAACGGCGGCGCAGGCTTCGGGCATGGGGGACGACGCAGCTGACACAGCAAGCGACGACACCGAGGCCGACGGGGCGCTGACGGAGTTCGCGCCCTGGCGCCAAGCGGGCTGGATCTTCCGTGACGGAGACTCCATCGCACTGGAGCGACGGGGTGACGTCCTCCGGACCCGGATCCTGGCGGACTGATGGTCAAGATCACGCAGTTCGCCGACGACGGCACCGAGACGGCGTCCATCGAGGTCGACGACTTCACCATCGAGGTCATCTACTCGGGGTTGGCCGAGATGCTGCAGGACGCCGCCACGACCCACGCACCCGCCTCGGCGCCTGCCTGTGGGCTCTCACGCGACGCCCACAAGCGCCGCCAGCGTGTCCTCACCCGCCTGCGCGACTGACGTCTTCAGGGTTCCCCGTATGAGTGGGCCAGGGGCGAAAGGGCGCGCCGCTACGCTGAAGCGTCATGCCCACCTACCTGGCGGACATCCTCACAGCCCACCGGGCCCGCGCTGCGGCTGACGGCCGCGCCCTTCCCGACCTGGTCGAACAGGCGGCGGCCACCCCTCCGCCCCGGGACTTCGTGAGCGCATTGCAGGGTGACGGGCTGGCGTGCATCGCCGAGATCAAGCGCCGGTCACCCTCCAAGGGCGACCTCGACCCCGGGCTGCAGGCCGATCTCGTGGCCAAGGACTACGTGACCGGGGGCGCGGCCTGCCTGTCGGTGCTGACCGACGTCGCCTTCTTCGGCGGGTCGACGGCCGACCTGGCCGCTGCCCGGGCCGCGTCGGGATTGCCTGTGTTGCGCAAGGACTTCACCGTCCAGGAGGCCGACGTGGCCGATGCCCGCCTGATGGGAGCCGACGCCGTGTTGCTCATCGCCGCCGCACTGTCCGATGCCGAGTTGGCCGCCTGCGCCGCGCTCGCGGCGCGGCTGGAGCTGGCCGCGCTGGTCGAGGTGCACGACGAGGAGGAGCTGGCGCGTGCCCTCGACGCCGGCGCCGCGCTGGTCGGGGTGAACCAGCGGGACCTGCGCACGTTCGAGGTTGATCACGAGCGGGCCTGCGCCATGGCGGCGCACATCCCTGTCGGTGTGGTGGCGGTGGCCGAATCCGGCATCCGTGACGCGGCCGACGCTCGGCGGCTGGCCGACGCCGGCTACGACGCCATCCTCGTGGGCGAGACCCTGGTGCGCGCCGCGGACCGTCCCGCCCAACTGCGCGAGCTTGTCGGGCACGCCGTCGGCCCGCGATGAGCGACGACCTGTTCGTCAAGATCTGCGGCATCACGTCCGAAGCCGACGCCTTGCTGTCGGTCAGCCTGGGGGCGTCCGCCGTCGGCTTCATCTTCGCCCCTTCGCCCCGCCAGGTCTCCGTGCACCTGGCCGGCGACATCGCCAAACGACTGCCCGAGCATGTGCTGACGGTGGGCGTGTTCCGTGACGAGGCGCCGCAGCGCATTGTGGAGGCGGTCCGGCTGGCCGGGCTCGGCGCGGCGCAGATGCACGGGCACGAGTCCGCCGACGAGACGAAATGGGTGCGTGCCCGCGTGCCGACCGTCATCAAGGCCTTCCCGGCCGGCGACCGGACCATCGCACGCTTCGAGGACTTCGGCGCCGACTACCTCCTCGTTGACGGAGAGAACCCGGGCTCGGGCCAGGTGTTCGACTGGCGCTTGGCCGAAGGGGTCTCGAACCATCACCGGCTCATCGTCTCGGGTGGCCTCGGGCCGGACAACGTGGCCCAGGCGGTCACCCACCTCCGCCCCGGCGGCGTCGACGTGGCCAGCGGCGTGGAGGCGGCCCCGGGGCGCAAGGATCCGCTCCTCCTGCGCAACTTCATCACCAACGCACGGCAGGCCTACGCCAGCATCGCCGCACGGGACCCGCTGGACGAGGACGCCGAGGAACCCTACGACTGGAGGGACGCGTGAGCGAGGAACGCGAGAGCCTGATGGGCCGTCCGAGCGAGGACGGGCGCTTCGGTGAGTTCGGCGGGCGCTTCGTCCCCGAATCGCTCATGCCCGCCTGCCTGGAGCTCGAGAAGTGGTTCGACGACGCCTGGGCCGACCCGGCCTACCGGGCCGAGCTCGACGGGCTCCTGCGCCACTACGGCGGGCGTCCCACGCCGGTGACCGAGTGCACGCGGCTGTCGGAGCGCCTCGGTGTCCGGGTCTTCCTGAAGCGGGAGGACCTGGCCCACACAGGCTCGCACAAGCTCAACAACGTGGTGGGCCAGGCCCTGTTGACCAAGCGGATGGGCAAGACGCGCATGATCGCCGAGACCGGGGCCGGCCAGCACGGGGTGGCGTCCGCCACCGCGGCGGCGCTCTTCGGCCTGGAGTGCACCGTCTTCATGGGCGAGGTCGACACGCAGCGCCAGGAGCTCAACGTGTTCCGCATGGAGCTGCTGGGCGCCGAGGTGCGGACCGTGCGGTCGGGGAGCCGCACCCTCAAGGACGCGGTGAACGAGGCCATGCGGGAGTGGGTGGCCTCGGTGGACACCACGCACTACTGCCTCGGCTCGGTGATGGGCCCGCACCCGTTCCCCTACATGGTGCGCCAGTTGCAACACGTC
Organism: Acidimicrobiales bacterium; assembly: GCA_036271495.1. Classification (GTDB taxonomy): domain Bacteria; phylum Actinomycetota; class Acidimicrobiia; order Acidimicrobiales; family RAAP-2; genus Bog-473. Next base: position 1,878 of record DATBAO010000114.1, on the reverse strand, counting down.
ATCGGCGACGAGGCCCGCGGGCAGTGCGCGGAACTCCTGGACGGTGCGGCGCCCGACGTCGTGGTCGCCTGCATCGGCGGCGGCTCGAACGCGGCAGGGACGTTCGCCGGCTTCGTCGACACGCCGGCCCGGCTGGTCGGGGTGGAAGCGGCGGGTGGCGCCGCGGTCACCAACGGCATCCCGGGCGTCCTGCACGGCATGCATTCCCGGCTGCTGCAGGACGAGGCCGGGCAGATCGAAGAGGCCGAGTCGATCTCGGCCGGCCTGGACTATCCCGGGCTCGGCCCCGAGCACGCGCACCTGGCTGCCACCGGGCGAGCCGAGTACTCCATGGCGTCGGACGACGAGGTGCTCGAAGCCTTCCGGCTGCTCAGCCACACGGAGGGCATCATCCCCGCCCTGGAGTCGTCCCATGCCGTGGCCTGGGTGGCCAGGAGCGCCGGGACCGAAGCCCTGCCGGCGGGCTCGACGGTGCTGATCACCCTGTCCGGCCGGGGGGACAAGGACGTCGCCCAGGTGCGGGAGATCTTCGGTCGCCAGTCCGATGCCTGAGCTCGAGAAGGAGCTCCGGGCCAGCCGCGACCGGGGCCGCAAGCTGTTGATCCCCTATCTGATGGGCGGCATGACGGACGACTGGACCCAGTCGCTGGCGGCGGTCATCTCGGCCGGCGCCGACGCGGTGGAGGTAGGCATCCCCTTCTCCGACCCGATGATGGACGGGCCCGTGATTCAGCAGGCGGCGCTGCGCGCCCTGCAGCGGGGGACGGTGCCGGACCAGGTGATCGATGGGATCGCGCGTGCCGAGGCCCCCGTCCCGATCGCCGTGATGACCTATTACAATCTGGTGTTCCGGGCCGGGCACAAGCGCATGGCCCGTTCGCTGGCTGCTGCCGGCATCAGCGGAGCGATCATCGCCGACCTCCCGATAGAGGAGATCGACTCGTGGGCGGTCGAGGCCGATGCCGCCGGCATCGACACGGTCCTCCTGGTGGCGCCGTCGTCTCCGCCGGACCGGGTGGAGCGCATCTGCGCGCGGGCTCGCGGCTTCGTCTATGCCGTGGCCCGCATGGGCGTCACGGGGGAGCGGGTGGACCTCGGGTCGGACGTGGCCAAGGTCGTCGAGCGGATCCGGCACTGCACGGACATGCCCGTCTGCGTCGGCGTCGGGGTCTCGACGCCCGATCAGGCCGCGCAGGTGTGCGAGGTGGCCGACGGGGTGGTCGTCGGTTCGGCGTTGGTGCGGCGCTTGCTCGAGGAGCAGGGTCCCGACGGTGCGGCCGAGTTCATCGGGTCGTTCCGCCGCGCCATCGACTAGACACGTCCGCGTAGCTGGCGCTCCACCGCCGCCGCGAGAGCCCGTTGCCCGTCTGCGGTCGGGTGCGCGGCACGCCACACGTAGTCCTGCAGGTCCCGCTCCGCCGCCTGTGCCGAGGCGTCCAAGGACGCACAGACCGCCTCCCCGTGCAGCACGCTGGTGCCGGAGCAGGTCTTCGCCGCCAGAATGCGCTCCGCGTCAGCGGCCACCGTGGTATCGGAGACCGGTTCGCCGGAGAACGCCCAGGGCTGGGCCGTGCAGATCCCGTGCCCGGCGAACGCGCCGGACACGTCGACCAGCGTGACGTTCTTGACGTGGTCCGCGCGGGCGTCGGCCACCGCGCCGGCCACCGCCTTGTTCAGCGCGCCGAGGACGACCTGCGCCGCCGCATAGGTACTGCCGGCGTTCGGCTTGAGACCGCTGCACACCAGGTTCAGATGCGCGCCCGACGTCGCGGTGCCCTTGGCGATCTGGGAGGGCTCGGGACTGGGTTGGTAGTCGTTGAGGACGGCCACGGTCGACGCGTGCGGCGCCAGAGCCTCAATGGACTGCGTCAGGCTCGA
>DATBAO010000113.1:0-12305 GCA_036271495.1 Acidimicrobiales bacterium | reverse complement strand
CCGCCATTGCCTTCAAGAACGCTGCGACCGAATGGATCGACTACGACACCCAGCAGAGCCGATCGACCGGATCGGAGTGGACCCGCTTCGCCGAGGGATCGACGCCGCGCCAGCTCGCCCTCTTCGGATGGCCGCTTCCCGGTCACCCCGTGTGGACCGAGCGCCTGCTCGAGCAGACCCAGGAGCGCTACCCGGATCTCGACCTGCAGCCGTGGCGGATCAAGCTTCAGAAGTAGACGGCTGCGTGACTCTGCCGCAATAGTTGACGAAGTTAGTCAGCTTTGTAAGCATTGCAACTGAGGTCGCTGCCGCTGAGCCGGCCGAGCGATCCAATTAAAGGAGGCCACGCCATGCCCGACTGGGGCTTCGAGACTCGCCAGATCCACTCCGGTGCTGTACCCGACCCGACGACCGGGGCTCGCGCGGTGCCGATCTACCAGACGACGAGCTACACCTTCCGGGACACGTCGCACGCGGCCGCGCTCTTCGGGCTCGAAGAGCTGGGGAACATCTACACGCGCATCATGAACCCCACGCAGGCCGTCTTCGAGGAGCGGATCGCCGCGTTGGAGGGTGGCGTGGCCGCGCTCGCCGTCTCAAGTGGGCAAGCCGCCGAGACCGTCACCTTCTTGAACCTGGCCGAGAACGGCGGGCACATCGTGTCGTCGGCCTCGCTCTACGGCGGCACGTACAACCTGTTGCACTACACGCTGCCGAAGCTGGGCATCGAGACGACGTTCATCGACGACCCGGACGACCTGGCGGCCTGGGCCGCCGCCGTCCGGCCGAACACGAAGGCGTTCTTCGGTGAGACGCTCGGGAACCCGAAGGGCGACGTGTTCGACTTCGAGGGCGTCTCGCGGGTCGCCCACGAGCACAAGATCCCCCTCGTCATCGACAACACGCTGGCCACGCCGTACCTGTGCCAACCGTTGAGCCATGGCGTGGACATCGTGGTGCACTCGGCCACCAAGTTCATCGGCGGTCACGGGACCTCCATCGGCGGCGTAATCGTCGACGGTGGGAAGTTCGACTACGAGGGCAGCGGGCGCTTCCCTAACTTCACCGAGCCCGACCCCAGCTACCACGGGCTGGTCTTCGGCCAGCTGCCGGAGGCGCTCTTCCCGGCCCGCTTCGTGCTCAAGGCGCGGTTGCAGTACCTCCGCGACACCGGGCCGGCCGTGGCGCCGCTCAACTCGTTCCTCTTCCTGCAGGGGCTCGAGACCCTGAGCCTGCGCATGGAGCGCCACGTGCAGAACGCGACGGCGGTGGCGACGTGGCTCGACGCGCGCGACGAAGTGGGATGGGTGGCCTACCCCGGTCTCGACTCCAGCCGCTGGCATGCCCGCCAGCAGCAGTACCTCCCGAACGGTGCCGGGGCGATCATCGCCTTCGGGATCGCCGGCGGTGCCGAAGCCGGTCGCACATTCATCGAGGGCCTGGAGCTGTTCAGCCATCTGGCCAACGTGGGCGATGTGCGCAGCCTGGCCATTCACCCGGCTTCGACGACGCACTCCCAGCTGACCGAGGCTGAGCAGACCACGGCCGGCGTGTCGCCTGACCTGGTGCGCCTCTCCGTCGGCATCGAGTCGATCGACGACATCCTGGCTGACCTCGAGGCCGGGTTCCGCGCCGCCAAGGGAGCGTGACCGAAGCGCCCTACCCGGGCGTCTGGCGTCCGGGCGACGAGCCGGGGCGGCGCCACCTCGCCGTCCTCTCCGGTCCGGGAGATGCCGGGTTCGCGCTCGAAGCCGGGGGTCGGCTCGAAGACATCACGGTGGCCTACGAGACATGGGGCACGCTGAACGACGCCCGCGACAACGCGGTGTTGGTCCTGCATGCCCTCACGGGCGATTCCCATGTCGTCGGCCCGCTGGCGCCCGGACATCCCTCGAAAGGGTGGTGGGACGGACTGATCGGCACGGGAGCGCCGGTCGACACGGACCGTTTCTTCGTCGTGTGCCCCAACGTGTTGGGAGGATGCCAGGGAACGACCGGCCCGGGATCGCTGCATGCCGACGGCCGTCCCTACGGGTCGCGCTTCCCGGTGATCACCATCCGCGACCAGGTCGCGGTCGAGGTTGCGCTCGCCGATCAGCTCGGGATCGGGCTGTGGGCCGGCGTCGTCGGGGGCTCCATGGGTGGGATGCGCGTCCTCGAATGGTGCGTCGGGTTCCCAGCGCGCGTCGCGGGCGCCGTCGTCCTCTCGGTGGGAGCGGCGGCCTCGGCGGATCAGATCGCCCTGTGCTCGCTGCAGGTCAGGGCCATCCGGTCCGACCCGGCGTTTCACGGGGGCGACTACTACGAGACCCCATTGCGCCCGGTCGACGGACTGTCGGTCGCCCGCGGCATCGGGCACTACAGCTACCGGACGGGTGCCGAGTTCGAAGAGCGCTTCGGGCGGGAGGCGCAAGGGCAAGAGGAGCCGCTCAAGAGCGGGCGCTACGCGATTGAGTCCTACCTGCAGTACCACGGCGAGAAGTTGGCCAAGCGCTTCGACCCGAACTCCTACATCGCATTGAGCGAGGCGATGAACCACCACGACGTGGGGCGAGGCCGGGGTGGGATCGCCGAGGCGCTCGGCGGCGTGCGGGCGGACGTCACCGTGGCCGGCATCACGACCGATCGGCTCTACCCCTTGGCTCTGCAAGAGGAGATCGCCGATTGCCTGCCGGGTCGTCCCACTGTCTCGGTGGTCGAGTCCTTCTCCGGGCACGACGGGTTCCTGCTCGAGATCGAGCAGGTGGGGCGGATCGTGCGCCAGGCCTTGTCTCCGGCTCACTAGCCGATCGCCTCACGAGGTGGGGGCCTCCCGGCGGAGCTCATCGCTGCTTGTGCCCTCGCCGATGCGCCCCTTTCCTCGGCCGTCGAGAGGACATAGAGTGGGTGGCAGTTCCACAATATGGCGGAGGGGTTAGGGGAGAAACACCATGGGGGTCGTCGAAGGTCAGGTTGCATTCATCACGGGTGCCGCTCGTGGGCAGGGCCGGTCGCATGCAGTGAAGTTCGCGCAGGAGGGGGCCGACATCATCGCCCTCGACATCTGCGAGCAGATCGAGAGCGTGCCCTACCCGATGTCGACGGAGGAGGACCTGGAGGAGACGGTTCGCCTCGTCGAGAAGGAGGGGCGGCGCATCCTCGCCCGCAAGGCCGACGTCCGGGACGCCGACGCCGTCAAGGCGGTCGTCGACGAGGGCGTGCAGGCATTCGGGCGACTCGACGTCGTGGTGGCCAACGCCGGCATCAGCCCGGTGGGCGACGACGGCACGACGGACATTCCGATCTGGGACGACGCCATCGCGGTGAACCTGACCGGGGTCTGGAACACAGTCCGCATGGCGGCGCCCGCCATCATCGAGGGTGGACGGGGCGGTTCGATCACCCTGATCAGCTCGACCGCCGGTATTAAGGGGATGATGTTCCTCAACGCGGGCGACTTCGCCTACACCGCCTCGAAGCACGGGGTCGTCGGCCTGATGCGCTCCTACGCCATGGGCCTGGCCCAGTACTCCATCCGGGTGAACACGATCCACCCGAGCGGCGTGTCCACACCGATGCTGCTCAACCCCGCTGTGGACGCGTTCCTGGAGGCGAATCCGGCCGCGTTCGACAACTTCAAGAACCCGCTGCCGGTGGAGATGCTCGACGCGGAGGACATCTCCAACGCGATCGTGTGGCTCGCCTCGCCCGCGGCGCGCTACGTCACCGGCGTGATGCTGCCGGTCGACGCCGGCTACACGGCCCAGTAGCGGGAGGCCGTAGCCAGCGGCCGAACGCCGCGAGGTCGACTCAGGCCAGCGGCGGCAGGTTGTAGAGGCGTGCCGCGTTGTCGTGGAAGACCTTGCGGACGATGTCGTCGGGTTGCCCTGCCATGGCCGACTCCGCCATGGCGCGCGGGTTGCCCGCCGACGAACACGGCCCGGGCGAGAGGCTGATCGGGTGCGGGAAGTCCGTCTCGAACATCAGGTTGTCCGGGAACAGGTCGACCACGCGGCTCACCGCCTCCTGCTCGAACCAGAAGGAGCCGTAGACCTGGCGCTTGAAGTAGAAGCTCGGCAGCTCCCGATCGGGGAACTCCAGGTAGGCGCCGTAGTTCTTCCAGTTCCAGTCCATGGCCTCGACCAGAAAGGGCAGCCAGCTCGCCCCACTCTCGACCGACACGAAGTTGATGTCGGGGTAGCGGTGACACAGGCCTGAGCACACGACCTCCGTGATCGTGCGGGCGTTGGCCAGGAAGGTCAGGCACGCCATCCCGGCCCGGTCGGCACTGGTCATCTGGCCGCCGGCCCACGTGTCCACCAGATCGCGGCCCGTGTTCAGGCCGAAGCCGATGTGGAAGTTGAGCGACAGGCCCCGCTCGCTGACGGCGTCGAGGAGGGGCTCCCAGTGGGCGTCCCACAGCGGCGGCAGGCCGATGCCGAGCGCCTCGAAGTGGGCCGCCATGATCACGCCGCGGTGGCCGAGGGCCAGCGCGCGGTCGAGCTCGCGCATCGACGCGTCCATGTCCCAGAAGGGCAGCATCATCAACGGAATGATCCGGTTGGGGTCCTCCGACGCGAAGTCGGCGTGGAAGTCGTTGCAGGCCGCCACGCAGGCGGCTGCGAAGTCGGGCTGGTTGAGGTTGGCGGCCTGCGTGAGGAAGTCCTTGGGACAGAAGCCGATGAGGTTCGGGTAGATCACCTGGGCCGCAATGCCGTGCTCGTCCATGGTGACGAGGCGTGCCTTGGGGTCCGAGCAGGCGGGGTCCGCTTCCTCCAGCTTGTGCGGCCGGCTGGGGATGTACTCGGGCCACCCGGCGACGGAGTACTGCCCGACGGCGGAGACGGGGATGTCGTCCATCATCCAGATGTCCTCGCCGGCTTTGTCGGACCAGCGCAGCTGCGGGGAGTGCGCCACCCACTTCTTGGGCATCCTGGACGTCCAGAGGTCGGCCGGCTCGGTGACGTGGGCGTCCATGTCGATGATCGGTGTGTTCTGCAAGGTGTCGCTCATGAAAACCTCGGATCGTTCCGGCGGATGCGGCGTCAGCCCAGGGCGCACGCCGCACATTCCCGGGAGGCGATTCCCCCCGCCTCTAGCTAAGCAGAATGGAGGTGGCTGTCAAATAGTGGAAGCAGGCGTGGACAGGAGGGGTGCGCGGCCGCCAGAGAGGCCCCACGGCGCCGGCTGAGCTGGGGGGATCCCGGGTCGGGTGCAGGGCCACTCCCGTGTCCACGTCAATGTAGACAGCACTACCTCATTGTGGAAGTGTGTGTGGCGTGCGACAAGGCCAGGTCGCGAAGCCGCCAACCAGCCTGTGCATTCAGCCGATGGATTCCCGGCTGGGCGCCGAGGTCACCGGCGTGGACGTGCGCGACCTCGGTGAGCCCGCGTGGCGCGCCCTGGAGGGCGCCTTCAACGACTACGCCGTCCTCGTGCTGCCGGGGCAGCATCTTGCCGCGGATGAACAGCGGCGCTTCGCGGCGCGCTTCGGCCCAATTAGTACGTCGCAGGCGACCGGATCCTCGCGCAGCCTGCCGCGCTCGGGCCTCGACCACGGGGCCTTCAACGTCGCGAACCTCTCCGAGACGGGCGACCTGCTCGACGATGCCGACCACGAGTGGAACCGGGCCCTGGCGGGCAACTTCGAGTGGCACACCGACAGCTCGTACCTGCCCGTGTCCGCCCAGGCCTCCATGTTGACGGCGCATGTGGTCCCGTCTGCCGGCGGGGAGACCGAGTGGGCCGACATGCGGGCAGCGTGGGACTCGTTGCCGAGAAGGCTGCGCTCCCGGGTGGAGGGTCGGCGCGCCTTCCATTCCTTCCAGTACGCGCAGAGCCGGCTGCAGGGTGGTGCTGCGCCCGACGTGGACTACCGCGTCGGGGCACCGTTACGGCCCCTGGTGAAGCAGCACCCGGTGACAGGGCGATCGGCGCTCTACATCGGGAGGCACGCCTTCGGGATCAAGGGGCTGCCCGACCGCGAGTCAGAAGAGCTCTTGTGGGAGTTGCACGAGTTGGCCTGCCGGCCGCCGCGCCTCTACCGCCACGAGTGGCAGGTGGGGGACCTCGTGATCTGGGACAACCGGTCCGTGCTGCACCGGGGGCGACCGTGGGACTTCAGCGAACTGCGCCATCTCGTGCACTCGCGCGTCGCCGGCGATCCGCTCACGGAAGGTGCCGTCGTGCCCTACGGCAGCGACGCGCCTTCGTCCGATGGCGTCGAGAGAACCCTGGGGGACACATGAAGACCTATGAGGCAGTCGCCCGCACCCTGGTGGGCTGCGGCATGAAGACGATGTTCGGCCTGATGGGCGACGCCAACATGCAATACATCGTCGAGTACATGCAGAGCTGCGGGGGCCACTACGTCGGCGCCGTGCACGAGACCGGTGCGGTGGCGATGGCCGACGGCTACGGACGCGTCACGGGCACCGTCGGCGTGGCGACCGTCACCCACGGCCCCGGGCTGATGAACACCCTCACCGCCTTGACGGAGGCGGTGCGCAACCGCAGCCGGGTACTGCTGTTGACGGGCGAGACAAAGGCGGGTTTCGACCTGTCCCCGCAGGTGGTCGACATCGCCGCCGTGATCGCGCCGACCGGCGCCGGGTACGAGCGGGTGCACCGGGCCGACACGTTCTCCGCCGACTTTCGCCGTGCGCTCCGGCGCGTCCTGGTCGAGGGCCGGCCGGTCGTCTTGAACATCCCGTTCGACCTCCTCAACGCCGAGGCCGGCAAGCCCGACATCCCACGGCCCGGGTCTCTCGTCGAGGCCGTCCCGGCCGTGGGCCACAAGTCCATCGACGACGCGCTCGGCGTGCTCGTCAGCGCCAAGCGGCCCGTGATCCTGGCCGGGCGCGGTGCGGTGCTCGCCGGCGCCCGCGCCGAGCTCGAGCGGTTGGCCGACCTGGTGGGCGCGCCGGTCGCCACGACCCTGTTGGGCAAGGACTTCTTCCGGGGCCACCCGAGGAACATCGGGATCTGCGGCACCGTCTCCTCGCCGATCGGCGCCCAGGTCATCGCCGAGGCTGACTGCGTCGTCGCGTTCGGCGCCAGCCTCAACAAGTTCACCGCCGGACCTGCCCTCGCCGGCAAGCGGATCGTCCAGTGCGACATCGATCCGCCGCGCATCGGCACCTTCATGGATGTCGACCTCGCCGTCCTCGGCGATGCACGCGCCGTGGCGTCGGCCATGGTCGACGGGCTCGTCGATGCCCGCTTCGATGCGGTGGCCGACGACGGCGATCTCGTCGAGCGCCTGGCCCAGGCGTCGCCGCGGGACCAGTTCCAGGACCGGAGCAGCGAGGACCAGACCCTCGACCTGCGGACGGCGATGGTCACGCTGGACGAGCTGCTCCCCGTCGATCGGACCGTCGTCACGGACGCCGGGCGGTTCCTCCTGGGCCCGTGGAAGTTCCTCCACGTGAACGACCCCATGCGCTTCGTGCACACGACGAACTTCGCTTCCATCGGCCTCGGGCTCGGCAACGCCATCGGCGCCGCCGTCGCTCTTCCGGGGCAGCTCACCGTGGCCGTCGTGGGCGACGGCGGGTTCATGATGCACCTCGGTGAATTCAGCACCGCGGCGCGCAACCAGTTGCCGCTGCTGGTGGTCGTGCTCAACGACGGCTCGTACGGGGCCGAGTACACGGCGCTCAAGCTCTACGGCATGGACCCGGACTACTCGCTGATCACCTGGCCTGATCTGGCGCCGGTGGCGACCGCGCTCGGCGGCCGGGGGCTGACGGTGCGCTCCGTGGGCGAGCTGACCGAGGCCGTCGCGGGGATCGAGTCGCTCACGGGCCCGCTGCTGCTCGACGTCAAGGTCGACCCGAGCGTCGACATCTGGGCCGCATAGCGGCCGTGCCGCGCCGTGCGTGCCGAGCGGTCAGCTCGGCAACCCCGTCGAGGCAGCGAGGGACAGCCGCCGACCGACCATCTCCGGTTCGGCGATGTCGTGCAGCGCATCGACGAACTGGCGCATGGCGCTGCTCGTGCTGTGCGTCGCCAGCGCGTCCTCGTCGGTGTACACCTCGTAGATCCAGACGGCGCCTTCGGCCGCGTCGGTGACGTTGGCGGCGTACACCTCGGTGCCCGGCTCCGCCGCGGCCTCGCCGACCATCCAGCGCACGAGCGCCACCAGGTCGTCGAAGCGTCCCGGTTTGGCGGTCAGGGTGGCGACGATGGCGATCTTGGCCATGGAGCCGGACAGTAGCAGTGCCCCCGCGCTCCGAGCAGGTGGGACGCGGGTCGTTCGCAGATAGGGTCCACGAGAGGCAAGGAGGCACGGAATGGGTGTGCTGGAAGGAAAGGTCGCCGTTGTCACCGGCGGTGCACAGGGGATCGGGAAGGGCATTGTGATCGCGCTCGCCAAGGAGGGCGCGCACGTGGTCATCACCGACGTGCTGAAGGAGACGTTGCTCCAGACGGTGCAGGAAGTCGAGGGCCTGGGCGTGCGCGCCACGCCGGTCGTCGGTGATGTCGGGCAGGCCGCCACCGCGCAGGAGGCGGTCCGCGCCGCCGGGACCGAGCACGGCCGGCTCGACATCCTGGTGAACTGCGCCCAGGCGATGGTGTCGGGCGTCCCCTTCCAGGACCACAGCGACGCCGACTTCGGCCTTGCCCTCGACACCGGCCTCTGGGGCGCCTTCCGCTTCATGCGCGAGGCCTACCCGCTGCTGTCGGTCAACGGCGGCTCCATCGTCAACATCGTCTCGTCCGCCGGGACCCACGGGCTCAGCGGCTTCGCCGGCTACGCCGCCGCCAAGGAGGGCATCCGCGGCCTGACCAAGGTGGCGGCCAACGAGTGGGGCCCGGTCGGCATCCGGGTCAACGCCCTCAGCCCCCAGGCCAACACGCCGAAGACGGACGCCTACTTCAAGGAGCACCCCGAGCGGCACGCCGAGAAGCTGGCCCAGCGGCCCATCCGCCGGGACGGAGATGCGGAGAAGGACATCGGTCGCTCGGTCGTCTTCCTGGTGGGCCCCGATTCGGGCTTCATCACCGGCAACACGCTCATGGTGAACGGCGGCCTCACGATCATGCCCTGAGGGCCCGATCGGGGGCCCTTCGAGCAGCGGTGATAATCTGAAATGGTCATCCACATTGTAGATTCCAGGGAAATCCAGAGAAGGGGCCGATCACGGTGGAGGTAGTAGGCACGGCTGACATGCGGGAGTTCCGGGAGGAGATCCGCACGTGGCTGAGCGAGAACAACCCAGGTGAGCCCCCTCCGCTCGACACGGTCGAGATGCGTGAGTGGAGCGCCACCTGGCAGCGCAAGCAGTACGACTGCGGGTGGGCCGGCATCGACTGGCCGACCGAGTACGGCGGCCGTGGCCTGTCCTTCCTGGAGCAGATCATCTGGTTCGAGGAGTACGTGCAGGCCGGGCTGCCGGTGGGGCACAGCTGCTTCGTGGTGGCCCTGGCCCACGCCGGGCCGACCCTCATCGCCCGCGGCAGCGACGCGCAGAAGACGGAGTACCTGCCGCCGATCCTGAAGGGCGAGACCCCCTGGTGCCAGGGGTTCTCCGAGCCCGGCAGTGGCTCGGACCTGGCCTCCCTCTCGACCCGGGCCGAGATCGACGGTGACGAGCTCGTGGTCAACGGCCAGAAGGTATGGACCAGCTACGCCCACCTGGCCGACCTGCAGGAGCTGCTGGTGCGCACCGACCCCAGCGCACCCAAGCACAAGGGCATCACCTGGGTGGTGTGCGACATGCACGCTCCCGGCATCGAGGTACGGCCCATCCGCACCATCGACGGCGGCGCGCACTTCTCGGAGATCTTCTACGAGGACGTCCGCATCCCGCTGAAGAACGTGGTCGGCAACCTCAACGAGGGCTGGAGTGTCGCCATGGCGACGCTGGCCATCGAGCGCGGCCCGGCCGCCCTCGACTACCAGCTGGGCACCCTGCGCGACATCGACGCGCTGATCGACCTGGCCAAGTCGAGGGACCTGCTGCGCAACGACGAGCTGGCCAACCGGCTGGCCGCCGTGCGGGCCGAGGGCGCCGCGCTGCGGTCGATGACGTATCTCAGCGTGTCGGAGTCCAAGAGCGGGGACGCGCCGTCCCCGATGACGACGGCGGTGCGGACCTTCTGGGGCGAGCTGCAGCACAAGGTCGGAAGGCTGGCCATCGACGTGCTCGGCCCCCGCTCGCTGGAGCTCGAGACCTGGAGCGAGTACTGGCTGACCCAGTTCTCCGCCGGCATCGCCGGTGGGACCAAGGACATCCAGAAGAACATCATCGGCGAGCGCGCCCTGGGGCTGCCGCGATGATCTTCGTCCTCACTCCCGAGCAGCGCGAGGTCGGCGCCGTGGCGCAGAAGTTCCTGGCCCAGGAGCTCCCCCTGCCCCACGTCCGCGAGCTGGCCGAGGCCGCCGAGTCCGGTGCGGCCCCGTTGGCGATCGACGACGCCACCTGGTCCCGCTGCGCCGACATGGGCTGGTTCGGCCTCGGTGTCCCCGAGGCCCTGGGCGGGGTCGGCTGCGGGCCGACCGAGGAGATCATGCTGTTCATTGAGCTCGGGCGGCAGCTGGCGCCCGGGCCGTTCACATCGACCGTGATCGCCGGCTGGATCAGCGCCGCCGCCGGCGCCGAGGACCTCGCCGGCGACCTGTTCGAGGGCCGGGCCCGGGCCGGGCTGCAGGTCGGGGAGTTCGTGCTGGACGCGGAGCCGGGCGGCCTCGTCGTCCGCCTCGACGGCGCGCGGGCGGAGATCTGCCGGGTCGGAGAGCTGCAGACGGTGGCGAGTGTCGACCCGTCGGTGCGCCTGGCCCGGGCCGAGCTCGGGGCCGCGCTGGCGACGCTGGACGACCCGCTCGTGCTGGCGCGGGCGCAGCTGCTGGTGTCGGCCATGGAGCTCGGCATCGCCGACGCGGTGCTGACCATGTCGATCGACTACGCCAAGACGCGCACCCAGTTCGACAAGCCGATCGGGACGTTCCAGGCCGTCAAGCACCGGTGTGCCGACATGGCCATGCGGGTGCACGCGTCCCGGGCCCAGACGATGTTCGCCTCCTTCCACGTCGACGGCCGCGCCCCCGACGCCGCCTTCCAGGCGGCGGCCGCCAAGATCGTGTCGACGAAGGCGGCGAAGCTCAACACCGGCGACAACGTGCAGAACCACGGCGCCATCGGCTTCACCGTGGAGCACGACGCCGGCCTGTACGCCCGGCGCGCCCACATGTGCGAGTTCATGCTCGGCGGCGACGCCACGGCCGGCAGCGCCCTGCTGGAGGCCGACCGCCATCGCTTCGAGACCTTGCCCGCCCCCGTCGAGCAGTGGTTCGACGCCGCCAGGACGTGAGCCCCGTGGAGATCATCGTCGACGCCGACCTGTGCGAGGGCCACGCGCTCTGCGCCACCGCGGCGCCCACGGTGTTCGAGATCGGCGACGACGAGAAGGCCATCGTGCTGCCGGTCGAGCTGACCGAGGAGATCCTGAAGCAGGTCGACGACGCCATCCTGCGCTGCCCGGTGCAGGCCATCAGCAAGCGCGGTTGAGGTCGGTTCGTGTCGGAGAACGGCGTGCATGAGACGGCGAACGGCAAGCCCTCGTTCATCCTCTACGAGACCTTCGCCGAGGGGACGATCGCCCGCATCACGCTGAACCGTCCCGAGACGCGCAATGCGCAGCACCGCCCCCTGCTGCTGGAACTCGATGAGGCCTTCGTGCGGGCCGAGCGGGACGACACGGTGCGCGTGGTGATCCTGAGCGGTGCCGGGAAGATGTTCTCGTCGGGCCACGACATGGGCACGCCGGAGCACCGCGAGGAGCGCGACCCGGGGCCGAACCAGCACATCACCCGGCGCACCAACGGCGGCTCCCGCCAGGGCGCCGAGGCGCGCATGCTGCAGGAATGGCACTACTTCTTCGAGAACACCAAGCGTTGGCGCGCCCTGCGCAAGATCACCATCGCCCAGGTGCACGGCCCGGTCTACGCGGCGGGACTGATGTTGATGTGGGCCTGCGACCTCATTGTGGCGGCCGAGGGCACCACGTTCGCCGACGTCGTCGGCACCCGGCTCGGCATGTGCGGGGTGGAGTACTTCGGGCACCCCTGGGAGTTCGGGCCCCGCAAGACGAAGGAGCTGCTGTTGACGGGCGATTCCATCGGCGCCGAGGAGGCCCACGCCCTCGGCATGGTGAGCAAGATCTTCCCGGCCGACCAGATCGGCGAGCTGACCGACCAGTTCGCGGCGCGCATCGCCCAGCTGCCGACGATGACGGCCCTGCTCATCAAGGAGGCGGTCAACCAGACGGTGGACCACATGGGCTTCACCAATGCGATCACCGCGTCGTTCACGCTGCACCAG
>DATBAO010000112.1:0-26422 GCA_036271495.1 Acidimicrobiales bacterium | reverse complement strand
GTCTCGCTGGCGGCGACGGCAGCGCTGCACTCCTGGTGGCAGGGGCCAAGGCGGCACGCGAACGTCGGGACTACGCGCTGGCCGAACGCATGGCGCGTGCCGCGATCGAAGCTGGGGAGGACTTCGAAGCGAAGCTCCTGGCCGCCGAGGCGGCGTACATGAGCGGACGGCACGAGCAGGCGGCAGCGGAGCTCCAGGCACTGGAGGCGGACGCCGTCGACGCCATCGATCGAGCGCGTGTGTCCCTCCTGCGATTCGACCACCAATTCCTTCTGCATGGCGCCGCCGATACGAGCACGCTGGACGCGCTCTTGGCCGTCGATCTCAGCCCGGTATGGCGTGACGAGATCCTGGCCCGACGGTTGTGCCTCGATGCCTTGCACCAGGGCCCTGCGGTCGTCGTCAACGCCCTCGAACCCTTGCCGCAGACGGCGGCAAGGCCGCGGACGAGCTTGTACGCGCTCCTGGGCGCCTGCCTGACTCGGGCTGGGCGGATGGGTCAGGCCCTGACCGTTCTCGTCCCACCATCCGGCCCCACTGTCCGCCAGGGTTCGACGGTCCTTTCTGAGCCCTGGAGCCCATTCGGCGCTCATGCACTGACCTTGGTCGGCCTCGGCCGCCTCGGAGAGGCCGACGCACTGCTGGCCGCGGCACAGCACGAGCTGCCCGTCCACGAAGGCTCACTGGAGAGTGCAGTCGTGGCAGCCTGCCTCGGAGCGCTCCGCCTGGAACAGGGCCGGGTCCAAACCGCGTTCTTGCAGGCGACCAGCGCAGCCGCGCTCTTCCTCGACCTGTCGTTGCCGCTGTCAGCCCGCTGGTGTGAAGCGCTCTGCGCCCATGCCTTGGCGCTGGCCGGGGCCGGGCCCAAGGCCAGCCAGACGTTGGCCGCGCTCGATGCTCTCGACCTACCCACGGACATGCGGTACGAGGTTGCCGTCCTCCAGGCCAGAGCGTGGGCCTGGGCTGCCAGCGGCGACATGGGCACGGCGCGGAAGAACCTCGAGGCGGCAGTCGACACGGGGATGGAGACGGGCGATCTCCTGGGCGCCGCGACGGCGCTGCACGGATTGGCGCGCATGGGGCGGGCCAAGCAGGTGGTCGACGACATGGAAGTCTTGGCGGCCAAGGTCGAGGGGGACCTCACCGCGGCCCGCCACTCCTACGTGGTGGCTGCTGCGGAAGGAGAGAGTGCAGCGCTGGCCGCCGCGGCCGGCCAATTCGAGGACCTGGGTGCGCTCTTGTACGCGGCTGAAGCACTGGGCGAATCTGCCGTCCATCTACGCAGGGACGGGGCAGCGCGCGACGCCGCGGCAACGCAGCAGACGGCCGCCCGGCTGCTCGCCCGCTGCGAAGGCGCCGTGACCCCCTTCGTACGCGCCATCGGAGCGAGGGCCCAGCTCACGCCGGCGGAACTCGACACCGCGCTGCAGGCGGCCACCGGCAGCAGTGACAAACAGATTGCCGAAATGATGCATCTCTCGGTGCGCACGGTGGAGAACCGCCTGCACCGCGCCTACCAGAAACTCGGGATCTCCCACCGCCGGGAGCTGTCCGAGGCGCTCCGCGATCGCCCCGGGACCTGAACCTTCGCTGCGGTCACTGTGCAGCGCTCCACGCGGCCCATCCGGCCAGCGCGGTCAGGACAACGGCTGTCACGATCCTGATCGTCGAGATGTTGATCAGGCGGAGCAAGCTCTGCCCGCTGACCACGGCGAGACCGGCGACCGCCCAGAGCGCGAGGGTGGCGCCCACGGCGACAGAGAAAGGGTCGTGGTAGTGGGCGGCCAGGTTTGCCGTGAGGATCTGCGTGAGGTCGCCCCACTCGGCGAGGAAGATCACGAGGAATGCCGTCACGGCGACCCGCCGGTGCGACGCCACCTCCTTCTCGATGATCTCCTCCTCCTGGCGACTCTTGACTGCTTCACGGAGGGCAAGCGCGGCACCAAGGAGAAACATCCCCGCGACGACCGCGTCCAGCACCTGATGGGGCAAGAGGTGGAACAGCGCGACGCCGATCGTGACCGCGATGACGACATGGACGAAAAACCCCAGGGCCGCCCCCAGCCAGACGGTGGCCGGGCGCCCGCGCGTTGAAAGGACCAGCGACGCGAACATTGTCTTGTCGGGAAGCTCGCCGATGAAGATGATGGGAAAGACGGCGAGGACAACGGCGAAATCCACGAGGACCTTTCTGTCACAGCCGAACGTAGCGTGCGCGGAGCCGCTCGCTAGGGCGGGCCCGCGACGACCCCAAAAGAGGTCCCGTTAACCCAATTGCTGGGACTGGTCGAGGAGAGATTGCCCGGTCATGGCGAACACCGTCTCGTCGTCACATTGGCGCCACAGGTCCAGCAGCTCCAAGGACACGGGGTCACACCCGTAACGCATGGGCCCCGCGGTGGCGACGATGGCGTCAACGATGGCTGCGGCCGCATCCGCCGGAGAGACCACCCGGGGGTCGGCATGTTCCTGCCGCAACGATGCGGCCACATCAGCCAGGGGCCGGTAATTGGTGAAGCGGGTGGCGTCCTGCTCTCCCGTGCTCAGACGGAACATGTCGGTGTCGATCGGTCCCGGAAGGATTTCGACCACCCGGATGCCGAACGGCGCCACCTCGACCCGCAGGCTGTCGCCGAAGGCGGACACCGCCGCCTTGGAGGCCCGATAGGCCGAGTAGAAGGGCACGGCCGCGATGATCGATGACGACGTGATCGTGCACACGACGGACGGTGTGTTCGCCCGCAGGGCCGGGATGGCGGCGGACGTGAGCGCCACGACCCCGAACACGTTGGTCTCGAACATCCGCCGCCAGTCGTCAATGTTGGCGTGCTCCACAGGCAGGTAGTCGGTATCGATCCCCGCGTTGTTCACGAGCACGCGCAGATCCGACGGCAGGTCGAAGGTGGAAGGGTCGGTGACGTCGAGCCGGCGGACCTGGAGCCGTCCTTCGGCCTCTGCCGTCATATCGGCCCCTGCCTCGGGATCCCGCATGGTGGCGATCGTGTCGAAGCCGCGACGAGCCAGTTCGATGGCGACGGCTCGACCGATGCCGCGGCTCGCCCCTGTAACCAATGCGCTCCCGTGAGTGTCCATGCGCCGATTCTTCCTCACGCGGCGCTACCTCCCGGCAACCTGCCCCCGCACCGGACGCCCCGGACCTCAGAGATCGAACGCTGTTGGATGCCGTGGTTGGTACAGGAGCATCCGGCCACCGCCGGGAACCCGGAGGGCGATGGTGCGACCGAAGCCCCGATTCTCGATGGTCCCATCGAACTGAGCGCCCCTGGCGGTGAGGTCCTGGACCGTCTCCTCGAGGTCGTCGCAGACGAGTGAGATCTCATGGTGCCCCGCACCGGTTTCCGCTGGATGGACGCCCAGTTCCGACGGCCCCGTGCCGAAGATCAGCCACCCGTCATGGGCGTCCACATGAGGCCACATCAGCACGTCACGGAAGAAGTCCCGGGCCGCATCGGCGTCCTCGGCATGGACGAGCGTATGGATACCGGTGATCATCCCAGAACACTACGGACCTATTCCGGCGGACGCACGTGGCGGCCGATCCGGGGGCCGGACAGGGACTGACGTGGCCGTGCCGCGTGCTGCAGGATATGAGCACGCCGAGCGGAGGGATCCCAACGTGGAGACAGTGCAGGTCGACCAAGCGTCCGAGGGTGTCACCCGGATCACCCTTGACCGCCCCGACCGTTTGAATGCGATGAACGCGACCCTGATCGGCGAGCTCCACGAGGTGCTGGCGGACATTGCGGTGGACCGCTCCTGCCGCGTGGTCGTCCTGACAGGCGCCGGCCGCGGTTTCTGCGCCGGCATCGACCTCGGAGGGTATGACGCCGCGCCGGGTTCGGAGGGGCGCGACCGAGTGGCGGCGACCTTCGCCACCCAGACGCATATCGCTGGACTCGTGCCCCGGCTCCGTGCCCTGCCCCAGCCGGTGATCGCAGCCGTGAACGGTCCGGCGGCCGGAGGCGGCCTCGCCCTGGCCCTGGCCAGCGACATTCGTATCGCCGCCACGACCGCGCGGTTCAACGTTGCGTTCGTGCGCCTGGGGCTGTCCGGCTGCGACATCGGCGTGAGCTGGCTGCTGCCCCGGCTGATCGGGGCGTCGCGCGCCTGGGAGCTGATGCTGACAGGGCGCATCATCGACGCCGAGGAGGCGGACCGGATCGGTCTCGTGCTCCGCGTCGTGCCGGACGGCGAGTTGGAGGCAGCGGCCCTCGACACCGCGGGCCACATCGCAGCCAACGCTCCTTGGGGTGTCCAGATGACCAAGGAGGTCATGTGGTCCCAGCTCGAGGTCGGCTCCCTCCAGGCCGGCATCGACCTCGAGAACCGGACGCAGGTTCTCTCCTCCATGACCAATGACATGCAGGAGGCCGTGGCCGCGTTCCTCGACAAGCGCCCACCCCGCTACGGGAGTTCTGCGGGACCCGCCTCGTAAGCGGCCGCCCCCGGCAGGACCGCGAGCGTCGCTAACTTAAGGCACCTCATGGACGCCCTCGCCTCCGCAACCGGCGGCCCAACCAGACGATTGCGGTGGTGGCCAGGGACCGGCCTGGTGCTGGCCCTCCTGCTCGCCGGCTGCTCGAGCGTCGGCCAACCGCCCAACGGATCGGGCGGGTTCACCCAGCCGGCGCGTTCGGTGTTCCCGACGCCCGACTATGTCGACAATTGCGCGCCGGTCGGGATCGACACGTCCAGTCCATGCCTGCGCATCACCCTCGACGCGATCGATCACGCCAGAGCCAAGGAGGGACTGCGGCCCATGGTGCTGCCCGTCGACTTCCCCCGCCTGAGCGTGCCCGAGCAGCTCTTCGTCGCCGTCGATCGGGAGCGGGTCGACCGCGGCCTGGCCCCGTTCGCCGGCCTGACGGTTGCTCTCGATGCCGGCGCCCAGAAGGGAGCCGACACGGCAGCACTCCCGGCCTCACCGGGTGCCGCCTACGACTCCGCCTACACGGAGTGGATCGGAGACGTGGACAATGGTCTCGATGCCGACTTCGAATGGGTGTACGACGATGGTCCCGGCAGCGGCGTGCCCGGGTGCTCGGGGGACAAGACCGCCGGATGCTGGTCCGACCGCCACGTGGTCCTCGGGCGCCTTGGCTCCCACCCGTTCGTGATGGGAGCCGCCTACGATCCGAACGGCGACACGTCGAAGGAGGATCGCGGCGGGTCATCGCTGGCGGCGACACTGGCCGCCACGAAGAACGCCGGACCGTACGCCTACACCTGGAAGCAGGCGCTGAAGGCCACGGCCGGCGGGACGCTCCGGCCCCTGCGGGCGATCCCCTCCTCGGAATCGGACACCGGAGTCAGCGACCCCCCGCACAACGTGCTGCCGGCGCCCGACTACACGCAGGACTGCTTCGCCGGCGGGGTCGACAATTCTCCCACCTGCCTCGGCGCCGTGTTGGCGGCGATCAATCATGCCCACGCATTGGAGGGAATCCGGCCCATGGTGCTGCCGGCAGACTTCGCCCAGCTCAGCGTCCCCGATCAGCTCTTCATCGCGGTGAACCTCGAGCGGGTGGACCGCGGCCTGCCGGCCTTCGGGGGCCTCACCACCGCTCTCGACCGCAACGCGCAGCAGGGCGCCGACACCGCCGACGACCCTCCCGATCCGGGTCGGTCCTACGACCTCGATGACGGGGAATGGGCCGGCGGATCCTCGAACGGGCTCGACGCCGTTTATGGGTGGATGTACGACGACGGCTTCGACAGTGGCAATCTCGACTGCCTGCATCGTGCGGCCGCCGGGTGCTGGGGGCACCGCAAGGGCATCCTCGACGACTTCGGCTCCGGTCCCAATCTCGTCATGGGTGCCGCCATCTCCGTGACTGACGACACCCACAGCGGAGACAAGGGCGGCACGTCCATGGCGGTGACGCTCGCCGTCGCCGACGCGCCGGCGCAGGCGTTCGTGTACAGCTGGTCGGCGGCGTCGGCGTCGCTCCCACCGGCGGCCGCCTGAGCCCTGGCCGTACAGTGAGCGTGATGTCGCCGCAGATCTACTTCAATCCCTCCTGCTCGAAGTGCCGCACCGCGCAGTCGCTGCTGGACGAGCACCACGTGCAGGCGGACACGATTCGCTATCTCGACGAGCCCCCGACCGTCGAGCAGCTCCACGCGCTCATGGCGCTGCTCGGCATTGAGGACCCGCGTCTGATGATGCGGACCGGCGAGCACCTCTATTCCGAGCTGGCGCTGGTCGATCGGACCGGCGCTGCCCTGTTGGAGGCCATCGCCGAGCACCCCATCCTGTTGGAGCGACCCATCTTCGTCGTCGGCAACCGGGCCGTGATTGCGCGTCCGCCCGAAAGGGTCCTGGAGCTCCTCTGACACTCCCCGGCAAGGCCGGGAAGGTGCTCGTAGGGTGTGCGCGCACGCCCGCCCTACGAAACGAGGACGACAGTGACGACTTCTCTGGTGGTCTACGGCATTCTCGGCATCGCCAGCACGGTGGCGGCGTTCGTCGTCAACCGCCGGCTTTTCGCAGGGGGGCAGGCCGGCGGGGTCTCGCTGCTCGAAGGCGTCTACTACGCCGTCGGCGTGTGCTCGTTGTTCTTGGGCTGGTATTTCAATGTGCGCTACGTACATCTGTACGGCCACCGGGCCAGCTACGTCAACTACACCAAGATGCTCTTCTCGAACTGGGCCGCTGACTCCGCCGCCCAGGACTACATCGTCGTGAACGTGGTGCTGCTGCCCCTGTGGACCATCACCGAAGGCCGGCGGCGCGGACTGCGATGGGCCTGGATCTTCTTCGTGATGAGCCTGTTCACCAGCCTGGCCTTCTCCGTGGCGTTCTTCCTCGCCTTCATGGAGCGACAGCTGCGCTACAACCGGGCGGTCACTCCGTCGATGACGGCGTAGCCGCAGTTGTACCCCGGAATGAAGGTGACGCCGGGGCCGCCGTGGCAGCCGGCGCCGCAGAGGTAGAGGCCGTCGACCGGCACCGGCGCGTCCGGCCATCCCCTTGGTCCAGGGCGAAACGGGCCCATGAATTCCGGCTGAAGCAGGCCGTGTGTGAAGTCCCCGCCCGTGCAGCCGAACATCAACTCGTAGGTGTAGGCGGGGTAGTTGAGCTGGCGCTCAATCAGGTCGGGGAAGTTCGGGGCGGCCGCGGTGATTTTGGTGACGATGCGCTCAGCCATCTCGTCGCGCAGACGGCCCTGCGTCTCGCGATCGCCGATAGGAAGGTAGAAGGCGAAGGTGCTGGCGGCGTGCATACCCTCCGGGGCAAGGGTCGGGTCGTCGAGCGAGGGAATCTGCAGGTTGAAGCTCGGGGACGCGGGGACCTCACCCCGCACACATCCTTCGAAGTCCTGCTGCATCTGCTCGGCGGTGCCGAAGAACGTGACGTTCCGCCCCAGCTTGGTGTCGTTGAGGGCCTCGTAGGGAGCGCGGTACTCGGGCAACCCGTTCAGCGCGAAGTGAGCCTGGAAGTAAGCGGCCCGATGGTCGATGGCGCCGACGCGGTGGGCGAAGGCCTCCGGGAGGCTGTCGGCGTCGAGCAACTGGGTGAACGTCGTGGTCGGATCGAGGTTGGAGACCACGATGGGCGCGGTGACCACCTCACCCTCACCCAACTCGACGCCGGTCACCGCGCCGCCTTCGACCACGATGCGCGACACCTTGGCGTGCCGTCGGAGCTCGCCCCCGTACTGCTCGAACATCCGCGCCAGGTGGTCGGCGATGGTGCCCAGCCCGCCGCGCACCTTCGACATGGTGGCGGTGCCGGGCGATGCCAGCGCGAAGGCAAGGCAGAGAGCGCTCCCGGGAGAGAACGGGCCCCGATAGGTGGAGTTGACGGCGAGGAAGGCCAGCATGCTCCGCACCGGGGCGTGCTTGGTCCGGTCCGGAAGGTACTGGTCGACCACATCCATCACACTGCCGAACATGGCGGTGCGGATGGCCTCCCGTTCCTTCTCGTTGGCGGCACAGGCCCACATGTCGTCCAGCGACTTCGGCGGCGTGCGCACGTCGAAGCGGCCGATGGCGCGGGCCGGCGCTTCGGCCCAACCCGCCACCTCGGCCATCCCGAGCACCGCCTCAATCCCGATGGTCTCCCCGAGGTGCTCCAGAAGCCGCTCGGGGTCCGAATAGAGCAGGATCGGCGGCTGGCCGTCCTCGCTGATGCTGGCGGACTGGACCTCGGGCTCGTAAATCGGGCAGGCGCCAAGGTCGAGGTCCTCGAAGATCTGGTTCGGCACCGGGAATTGGATGGACCCGGCCAGCTCGAAGCGGTACCCGCGGATGAGCTCGGTCGTCGACGCCATCCCGCCGATGAAGTGGTTCTTCTCCAGGCACAGGACCCGCAGTCCGCCGCGGGCCATCACCGTTGCGGCGGTCAGGCCGTTGTGACCAGCCCCAATCACAATGGCGTCGTAGTCGGTCATTGCTGGGACTGTAGCGATCTCCCGTCCATCCGGCTGGTTCCGCTTCCGCCCCGCAAAATCCCGACAACCCGTCCGGACCGACCTGGGCTCTCCGACCCACCCATGATTAGAGATGACGCCGTCTGGCAATGCTTGGTTCTAGGAACGAAGGAGGGGCCATGAGCGAAGGATCCAATGAGGGCTCGGGGGGGCCGGACGCGGAGGTGCAGGAGGCGACCCAGGTCGAGGAGCTGCTTGAGGCCGCTGCCGCCCACACAGCCGACCGGCCACCGACGCCGGAGGAGGAAGCGGCCGCCGAGGGCAACACCGTCGACCCCGAGGTGGCCGAGCACGAACGCGAGATGGGGAAGATCGGCGCCGACGTCAAAGGCGAAGGCGAGATCAACTAGCGCTCGCCGTTCCTCGTCAGGACCCGACCGTCACTCCCCTTTCCTTATGTGCCGGCGGAGCTCTCCGGAGTGCTCCCCGGCGCGTACCCGTGCCAGCGAGGACTCGGCATCGTCGGGACTCATGGTGCCGGCCGCGACTGCGGCGTCCGTGTGGGCCCGCGCATGACGGGCCCGGATACCCGCCAGCACAGCGTCGAACTCCGCCGTCCCCGCCGCGGCGCGCAGCCGTGATGCTTCCTGCGTCGTGATCCGCCCGGCGGCGACCATGCCGTCCAGCCGTTCAATGATGCGTTCTGGTTGCATCGCTCGGTGCGCCTCCCTGCTTCGTCGCGTCGGCGCCGGGACGTCCGGCGTCGAACCGCTCCGCGCAACGATCGGAGCAGAAGTAGTGCTGTTCGTCGTCACGATGGCGCGAGGCGGGTGCTTGCGCTCTCTCGACCTGCATGCCGCACACGGGGTCCCGGGCGTACCTGTCGCCCGCGCCCAGCCGCGCGCGGTTGCGGTAGATCCAATAGAGGACGCCGAAGAGCACAAGGAAGATCAGGTTGAGATAGGTCGTGTAGTTCCAGGAGAAATGCGCCGGTGCGATGGTGGTCGGCCGCATGGTCGGCACGAGGCCGGCAGCACGGAAGAGCAGCTCGGTGAGCAGCCCGGCGGTGGACATCAGAGCCCAGAACACGACGAGCATGCGCAGCATCAACCGCGTCCCGTAGTACCGGCGGTAGATCAGGAGGAGGGGGAAGGCGATGAGGTCCGCGAAGATGAACGCGATCACGCCGCCGAACGAGATACCACCACTCCAGAGCGCCGCCGCCAGGGGCACGTTGCCGATGGAGCAGACGAAGCTGATGATGGCGATCAACGGCCCGACGATGGCGTTCTCCACGCTGGTCCAGAACCCGTGCCCCGTGATGAAGACCGCCTGCCAGACAGAGGTGGGCACCAGGACGGCCAGGAACCCGGCCACGGTGTACCCGATGACCAGCTCACGTCGCAGCATGGTGAGGTCGGACATGGTGAAGGTGGCACTGTCCGCCCAGCCCGCCATGGACCGAAGCCGAACCTTCAGCGGCGACTGGCCGTCCTCGTGTGTGGCGAGTCCATGCTGGTGCTCGGACTCATCCTCGGCTTCCTGCACTCGGTCGCGCGCGTCCACGACGACACGCCCGCGCAACCACAGCGCCCCCAGCGTGGCGAGCAGGGCGATCATGATGATGCCCCCGACGAACTCGCTGACGGCGAACTGCCATCCCATCAGGACGATCAGCACGATCCCCAGCTCAATGACCAGGTTGGTCGAGGCGAACATGAACACCATGGCGGCGATGTAGTCCGCACCCTTGACGAAGAGCGATCTGGCCATGGCCGACGCCGCGTAGGAGCACGAGGAGGACACCATCCCGTACCCCGACGCCCGCAGAACGGACGGGAACCGGTGGTCGCCGAGCCGTTCCCGCATGGTGTCGCGGCTCACGAACGCCTGCACGGCGCCGGCCAGGCCGAACCCGAGTACCAACGGCCAGAGCGTCTCCCAGAACATGAAGAAGGCCTCGCGCAGGGAGCGCCCGATGTCCACGAGGACGGAGGCCGTGGCGAGCATCGGGATCAGGAGCGAACGAGGCGGCCGATGGCCGCAGAGGCCTCGTTGAGCTTTTCGGTCGCTTCGTCGCCCCCCTGACGCACGGCGTCGGAGACGCAGTGCGCGAGGTGGTCGTCGAGCAGTTCCAAGGCCACGGCCTGGAGCGCCTTGGTGGCGGCCGACACCTGCTCGAGG
Organism: Acidimicrobiales bacterium; assembly: GCA_036271495.1. Taxonomy (GTDB): domain Bacteria; phylum Actinomycetota; class Acidimicrobiia; order Acidimicrobiales; family RAAP-2; genus Bog-473. Next base: position 15,842 of record DATBAO010000112.1, on the reverse strand, counting down.
ATCTCGATGCAGTAGCGGTCCTCGTCCACCATGCGCTGGAGGCCTCTGACCTGGCCCTCCACCCTGCGCAGGCGTTTCTGCAGTGCTTCTTTGCTGTCGATGTACCCCGGCCGCATGGCCCTCCGATCCTCGTACCGTATACCCCTATAGGGTATCAGTCGACGACGACCAACGACAGCGCACGGGAGCGACGAAGATCAGCCGACGATCTCTGCCACGCGGCGCATGCCCTCTTGCCAGGACACCTGCGTCCGCCCGAGGACCTCGTGCATGTGGCTCACGTCCGGCCAGATCGGCCAGGGGGCGGCGTCGTCGTAGCGGATCAGCGCCGGGCGGTCGACGAGCTCGCCCAGGTAGGCGCAGTACTCCTCGGCGCTGACGGTCTCGCTGCCGGCGAAGTTCACGACCACCGGGTCGTGCGAGGCCACCTCGAGTGCGCGGACGGCGAGTCGGGCGTAGTCGTCCTCGTAGATCGGGTTGTAGTTGTTCGGCGCGTCGGGATACAGGACGATCTCCTCGCCGCGGATGATCCGGCGCAAGCGGTTCACCGGCGTGCCCCCTTCCGGCCCATACGTCGAGAAGATACGGATGATGGTGAGCGGGCTCCCTGCTTGCCCGGCGGCGAAGCGCACCACGGCCTCCCCCGCAATTTTGGACAGGCTGTAGGCCCCGAGGTGGACCCCCGGCGGATCCTCCTCGCGCAAGGGCCGCTGGCCCTGGTACTCGTAGGCCGAGCCCGTCGAGCAATACACGAAGGCGGCGCCGGGGCAGGCCGCGACCAGACGGCCCGATGCCTGCGCGTTCGTCGCAAAGACCTGCTGCCAGTCCTTGTCCTGCGCCTCGCGACCAAGGCGCGCCGCGGCGTGGAACACGTGCGTGATCCCCTCGGGCAGTGCGCGGAAGTCCATCTCCCCCACGTCGGCCACAATCGGCCGCACCCCGGCGCCTTCCAGGCGGGCCGTGTCGCCTTCACCGCGACAGCGCGCCATCCCGAACACCTCGTGCCGGGCGGCCAGCGCCCGGGCGACGGGGAAACCGACGCGCCCCGTGGCGCCTGTCACGAGCACCCGCCAACGCGTCGGGTCTGGAGGTGGTGGAGTGGTCACGCCACACCGTACGGCAGCCCCTCCTCGCCCGTCCGCGGGACCCAGGCGGCAGCTTCCTCAGTTGCCGAGGATCCCGAGCCCTTCCTCCCTGATGCCCTTGGCCCGGGCATCGGCAAAGTGCTCCAGCCACTCCTTGATCTCGTGGCTCCCCGTCTCGTCGGCCCAGCGCCGCGGCATGGCCGGAAACGAGTAATCCGCCGGGAGCGCGGGCGGCTGCGGCTCCCGTGAGCGCCGCTCCAGCGCTGCGTCGACCGCCGGGCCGAGGCGCGCCGTCTTGGCCCGGACCTGGTCCTCGTCGCGCTCCTTGAACGCGGGCATCACCTCGCGCCCGAACAGCTCGAGTGACTCGCAAATGTCCTCATGGCGGTTCTTCCCGGCCTGGAGGACGAAGATCACCTGGTCGACGCCGGCCCGCTCGAACCGTTGCAGGTACTCGCGCACCTGCGCCGGCGTGCCCGTCGCACCGCGCAGCCCGGTGCGCTCCCCCGCGGCGAGCTTGGCGCCCAGCCGCTCCTGGCGCAGCGCTGTCTCCACCTCGGGCGAGTACCCCACGTCGCCCCGTCGCTCCAGGTACTCGGTCCACACGTCGGTCGACCCGGGCCGGTGCTCGCCGAAGACGTAGTAGTGCCCGAGGGAATACCCGAAGAAGTTCCCGCCCTCCAGGCCGCGGTCGAGCGCCACCTTCTCGTCGGGGTGGCACATCATTTGGGTGACGCAGGCGATATTCGGGTTGACGGCAAGCCCGACGGGGACGCAGCGCTCCGCCAGGGTCTCCTCGTAATCCGCCACCCACTTCTCCGCCTCCTCAGGATCGATGAAGGCGAAGGTCAGGGCACCGATACCCTTCTCCGCCGCCAACAGGATGGTGTCCCGGCGCGAGCACGCCACCCAGAGCGGCGGATGGGGCCGCTGCATGGGCTTGGGCACGACGTTGCGCGGCGGCATTTGCACGAACGTGCCGTCGACGCCGGTGAACGGGGTCTCGGTCATGCAGCGGAGCGTGACCTGCAGGCCTTCGAGCCACGCGTCGCGCTTGGTCGCCGGGTCGACCTGGAAGCCGCCGAGCTCGGCCTCCGACCCGGACTCCCCGGAGCCGAACTCGACGCGGCCGCCCGACAGCAGGTCGAGCGTGGCCACCCGCTCCGCGGTGCGGGCGGGGTGGTTGTAGCCCGGCGCCGTTTGAATGATCCCGTGACCCAACCTGATGTCTTTGGTCCGTTGGCTACAGGCGCCGAGGAACACCTCTGGTGCCGAGGAGTGGCTGTACTCCTCCAAGAAGTGGTGCTCGACCTCCCACACCACGTCGAACCCGAGTCGATCGGCCAGTTCGACCTGCTCGAGCGCGTCCTGCAAGAGCCGGTACTCGGAGTCTTCCTCCCAGGGGCGCGGCAGCTGGTGCTCGTAGAAGACCCCGAACTTCACGCGGAACCGAGTGCCGTGAACTCGGCGAGGATGTCCGCCCCGTTGGGCCGTTGCGCGCACCAGAACTCCACTTCGGCCAGGGCGGCTCTTCGGCCCTCCACGCGCACCGGACCGAGGCTGTGCGCGAGCAGCGGGTCCCAGATGCGCCCGATCATGTCGGTCCCGTCGTAGGTGCGCCCGCTCTCGCCGCGCCAGGTGCGGTCGCGCATTTCGGTCAGCGCGGCGCGCAGGTAGCCGACGTGCGGCGTCTCGTCCGCCCTGATGAAGCCGACAAGCCGAGCCGCCTCGCCGTCGCCCCCCACCAACTCGGTGTCGGACATCCAGTCCTCCGCCCAGGCGAACGTATGGAAGGCCGAGATCTCAATGAACAGCACGCGCACCATGAGCGAGACCATCATCTCCAGCTCGGCCGGGATGTCATCGGGCAGGAGCCGGATCGCCTCCGCTCCGGGCCGGCCTGCGCCGAAACCCATCCGGGCCAACATCGCCTCGATGTCGAGCGCCTCGCACGAACGGTCGAAGGCGATGTCGCGCGCAGCAAACCACATGTCCTTGTGACCGGCCTCTTCGTCCCAGCCGGCCTCGTCGCGACCGTGTGCCTCGAACAGGCCCTGCCCGAGATGATCGATCGCCGTCCCCTTGACGTCCTGCACGAAATGGCGTTGTAGATCCTTCGGCTGGAGCAACCTGATGTTGGCACCGAAGCCCTCGACCGTCCCGATCCGGGTCAACGTCGCCATCAGCGGCTCGGGGACACCGGACCGGATCAGGAAACGGGCCTGCGCCGCGTTGGGGAACGAACGCTCCCACCACTCGAGCGGCACGTCGATGAGCTCGGTGGAGAAGAGCGCGCCGTTCTGCTCGCCCCAGGCCGCAATGGCGGGCAACCGGAACTTCGTGCGGGGCGAGACGTAGTGCCCATCCGCATCGAACCCGCCGTGGCAGCGCACGCCGCCCGCGACGAGTGGCTCGGCCACCGCCAGGTCGGCCAGAAGCTCCTCCTCGGTGAACTCGACCTGCGCCGTGCCCATGGCTGCTCCCTCCCGGGTCATGCCCACTGTAACTCTGCGGTATATACTGTCGCGTATACCGAACGAGAGCAAACTGCTGCCACGAGCCGAGCGACGCGCCGCCATCCTCCATGGGGCGGCCCTGGCCTTCGCGTCGACCGGGTTCGCCGACACCTCCATGGACGACGTCGGCGCCGCCTGTGGCGTGACCAAGCTGATCGTCTACCGTCACTTCGCGTCGAAGGAAGAGCTCTACCGCGAGATCCTCCAGCAGGTCTTCGACGACCTCGGCGTGGAGCTGCGGGCCGAATTGGCCATGCCGACGCACACGGGTCTCGGACCGCGGACGCTCCTCACCGTGGCCAGGACGGACCCCGCCGCCTTCACGTTGTTGTGGCGTCACGCCGCCCGCGAGCCACAGTTCGCGGCGTACGCAGCCGACCTGCGTGCCGTGTCCGTCTCCGTCGTGCGCCAGCTGAGCGGGCTCGACACCGGCGACGAGCTCCTCGACGCCTGGCATTCCGAGGCGCTCTTCGGCTGGCTGGTCGAGACGACACTGACCTGGCTCGAACGCGGCGATCCGAGCCGCGACGACACGTTCGTCGAACAGACCTCGGCCGGCTTCCGGGCACTGCGCACCGCCCTCACGCACGGCGCCGCCCTGGTCTGACGCATCTCCTCGCCGCGTCCCCGATGGCGGCAGACTCTTGGTCCGGACCGGCGAGTACAGCGGGAGGAGTCGAGGTGGCCACATTCGTTCTGGTGCACGGCGCCATGCACGGAGGCTGGTGTTGGCGTGACGTCCACCGTCTCTTGAGCCAACGAGGGCACGACGTCCACTGCCCCACCCTCAGTGGACAGGGCGATCGCCGCTCCGGTCTCTCGCCGGAGGTCGGCGTGGACGCCCACGTCGGGGACCTCGACGAGCTCCTGTGGTTCGAGGATCTCTCCGACGTCCACCTCGTGCTGCACAGCTACGCCGGCGTGCTGGCCGGCCCGTTGGCCGAGCGCACCGAGGAACGACTCTCCTCGGTCGTGTTTCTCGGGGCGTTCGTCACCGCGCCGGGCCAGTCCCTCCTCGATGTCGAGCCGCCGGAGGTGGCCGAGCGCTATCGGCGTCAGGTCGGCGAAGCGGGTGAGGGCTGGTTCGTCCCGGCTTCCGACGCCTTCCTGACCCAGTGGGGCATTGACGATCCCGCCCAGCGCGCCTGGGTCGGCGCCCGCCTCACGGACTTCCCGTTCCGGTGCCAGATTGAGCCCACGCAGTTCGATCCGGCACCGCTCGACCGACTGCGCAAGGTCTACGTCGCCCATACCGATCCGCCGCTGGCAAGTCTTGGGCGGTTCGCCGAGGCCGCAGTCGCGGCGGGGTGGGAGACCCATGAGCTCGCCTGTGGGCACGACATGATGCTCGCGGCTCCGGCCGAAACAGCGGACCTGCTCGAACGCATCGCTCTCGGCTGAGCACCCGCACCCTCCCTGCAACAGGGGAATCGTTGCCTTTCGGTGCTGGACCGACGACGATGGGCCCACTCGACACGCCGCCAGCGTCGGCGGACCAGGAGGACTGGGGTGACTCGGAAGTTGGCCGAACGCGTCGTGGCCTGGCGTTGGTACGTCATTGCCGCGTGGGTCGTGCTCGGCATCGTGCTGATCGCACTGGCACCCTCGCTGACCGGCTTCACCTCGGCGGGCTACGGCCTGCCGGCGTCCTACCAGTCAACGCAGGCCGAGGCGATCGCGGTGCACGACTTCCCATCGGTGGCCTCCGCCTCCGGGATCATTGAGGTCAACGCCACCGACAACACCGCGCTGACGGCGCCCGACATACAGAAGATCAACGCGCTCGCCACCACCCTCGACGGCAACCACATTGCGTCCGTCCGCTCGGTATCGACCTCGCCGCTGTTCCTCTCCAAGAACCAGAAGATGCAGCTGGTGCAGGTCTCCATGTACGGGCAGCCCGGCGAGAACGGCCCCAATGCCGCGGTCAAGACGCTCCGTTCGGACACCGACGCCTTCCTGAAGGGGTCCGGCCTGCGCGGCCAGCTCACGGGCAGCGCTGCCATCTCGGTGGATCAGGCCAGCGCCTTCAACCGGGCGGAGAAGATCATTTCGATCGCCACCGTCCTGCTGATCCTGATCCTGTTGGCATTGGTCTTCCGTAGCGTGATCATCGCCTTCCTCCCTCTGTTGGTGGTCGGCCTGGTGCACCAGATGGCCACTGCGCTCACCGCGTTCTTCGCACAATGGTTCGGCTTCACGGTCAGCACGGAGCTGGCACCGCTCCTGATCGTCGTGATGTTCGGCGTCGGCACCGACTACATCGTCTTCATGTTGTTCCGCTATCGGGAGCAACTGGCAAAGGGGCAGGGGCCCCACGAGAGCCTGATGGTCGCTCTCTGCCGCGCCGGCGAGGTCATCGCCTCGGCCGCCGCCACGGTGATGCTCGCCTTCGCCGCGCTGCTGGTCGCTTCCATCGGCCAACTGCGCTCGCTGGCCCCCGGGCTCATCATCGGCGTGGGCCTGATGCTGTTGGCCGCTCTGACCCTGGTGCCCGCGGTCCTCAGCCTCTTCGGGACCACCCTCTTCTGGCCCTCGACGCCCAAGCCACACGATCCGTCCCACCGGACGCGCTCCGAGCGGATGGGGGCGGCGGTGGCCAAGCGCCCCGGCATCGTGCTCCTGGGCAGCGTCGTCGTCCTGGTGGTGCTCGCCACCGGCGTGCTCAATCTGAAGGTCACCTACAACCAGCTGGCCGAGCTGCCCCAGGACAACCCCTCCACCCAGGCCTACAACACCATCTCCACGGCGTTCCCGGCCGGCTTCCTGGGCCCGAGCCAGGTGTTCGTGCGCTCGGCGACGCCGCTCAACGCGACGACGGTCGACGCGCTGGCCTCCAAGCTGGCGCACACCGAGGGAGTGGCCCAGGTCCTCCCCGTGCAGTACGCCTCGGGAAACAGCGCCGCCCTGATCGAATTCCTCCTGACGAACGATCCCTACTCGAACCAGGCCATCGCCGACATGGCCGGACCCGTCCGCGCCGCCATCGTCGGCACCGTGCCCGGAGCGACCGTCGTCACCGGCGGACCGACCGCGACCCTGACCGACGTGAAGGCGGCGCTGCAGATCGATACGCGCAACATCCTTCTCCTGGCCCTCTTGGTGGTGGCCGTGATGCTGGCGATCCTCCTGCGTGCCCTGGCCGGCGCCGCCTATCTCCTCATCGGCATCCTGCTGACCTACGTCGCCACCCTCGGCGTGGTGACGTACATCTTCATCAGCGGTCTCGGCTACGACGGGCTCGACTTCTCCATCCCGATCATCGTGTACATCTTCGTGATCGCCGTCGGCACGGATTACAACATCCTGATGGCCACACGGCTGCGGGAGGAGTTCGAGCAAGGGGTCGAGTCGCACGAGGCGGCCCGCATCGCCATCGTCGAAGGCGCGCCGGCCGTCACCGCGGCCGGGATCATCCTGGCGGGGACGTTCGCCTCACTCCTGCTCACCGGCATCCAGCTCCTGGAAGAGATCGGCGCCGCGGTCGCACTGGGCGTGCTCCTCGCCTCGAACGTGCTGGCGACTCGGATTGTGCCGACGCTGGCCGCGCTGCGCGGGTTCCACTTCTGGTGGCCCCACCACACGCACACCAAGACGGTGGTCAACCGCGAGGAGCTGGTGTCCCACCTGCGGAGCGCCGAGCCGGTGTCGGTCGGCAGCGAGCACGACTGAACGTTCAGGCACGCCGGGTCGAGCCGGCGACCCACTCGGCAACGATTTCCGCCACGGCGGTCTCGCTCTTGCGCAACGAGTGATCACCGTCGACGAAGTGTCGCGTGACGGGGCCCGGGATGGCCCCGGTCTCCCGCTCGAGCTCGTCGGGCGTGGCGAAGGCGTCGCGCCGGCCCGAGACGAAGAGGCAGGGCAGCCCCAACGCGGGGAAGTGCTCGGTGCGCAGCCGTTCGGGGCGGCCCGGGGGGTGCAGCGGATAGCTGACCAGCACGAGGGCCGCTACCCGCAGGCCTTCGGCGGCGGCCAGGGAGCACATGCGCCCGCCGAACGATCGCCCACCGATGGCGATCCGGTCGGTCGGGACCGCGAGGCGCTCGGCCAGGGCCACCGTGGCGGCGCGCACGGTCTCGATGCAGACCGCCGGAGGATCGGTGCGGCGCTTGCCGGCCGCCTGCCCGGGGAACTCGACTCGTTCGACGGTCAGGCCGACGCGTGCCACAGCCTCATCGATGGCGACCAGGCCCGATTGCTCGCGTCCCGCACTCGCTCCCGGCGTCAGGACGAGGCCGGCGATCTTCGCTTTTGCCATCAGACCATCATGGCGTGCGCGGTGTCAGGCGTACTGGTCGAGCTCGGCGAGGTGCCCCTCCCGCACCGCGTCCGGCAGGAAGGCGGCCCGGAATGAATTCCGCGCCAGCTGCACCACGTCGGCGCGGCCGAGGTCGAACGCCTCGGCCGCCGCGCTGAGGTTGTCGGCGACGTACCCGCCGAAATAGGCAGGGTCGTCCGAGTTGACGGTCACCACAAGGCCGCGGCGCATCAGCGCGGGGAGGTCGTGCTGCTCCAGCGAAGGAAAGACGCGCAGCTTGACGTTCGAGAAGGGACACACCGTCAGCGGGATCTGCTCGGACGCCAACCGCGTGACGAGTCGGTCGTCTTCGAGACAGCGCACGCCGTGATCGATGCGCCGTGCCTCCAACAGGTCGAGCGCCTCCCAGATGTACTCCGGGGGACCCTCTTCCCCGGCGTGCGCCACGCCCGGAAGACCCATCGCCCGCGCCCGGCGGAAGGCCCGGACGAATTTGGAGGGAGGGTTGCCGACCTCGGCGGAGTCGAGCCCCACGGCGACCAGGTGGTCGACGAAGGGTCGGGCTTCGTCCAGCGTCCGCAATGCCGCCTCTTCGCTGAGGTCGCGCAGGAAGCACAGGATCAGGCCCGACGACAGCCCCAATTGCGCCGCGCCGTCGTCCAGCGCGCGGCGGATCCCGGTACAGCAGGTCTCGAAGGAGACACCGCGCTGGGTATGTGTCTGGGGGTCGAAGAAGATCTCGGCGTGGCGCACGCCCTGGCTGGCCGCCTTGGTGAGGTAGGCCCACGCCAGGTCGTAGAAGTCCTGCTCGGTCTGCAGCACGGCGCAGTTGGCGTAGTAGATGTCGAGGAACGACTGGAGATCCTCGAAGACGTAGGCGCGTCGGAGCGCCGCCACGTCGGCGTAGGGCAGCGCCACCTTGTTCCGGGCCGCCAGCTCGAACACCAGCTCCGGCTCGAGCGTCCCCTCGATGTGCACGTGCAGCTCGGCCTTGGGCAGACGCCGGACGAAGTCGTCCATGTCCCTCATGTTCGCCCTTGCTCGCCTGGCGCCGCGCTCAGGCGGCCCGGGGCGGAATGCCGAGCTCGTCCCGGAGCTTGTGGAGCGGCTCGTCGGCCAGAGCGAGATGGTCCAGCGCGGCGAAGTCCGCCGTGCACGAGGCGCCCCGTCGCATGGCGTCGGCGAAGATCTCGGGGGAACCGGGCCGGCCGAGCACGCCGGTGGTCGGCGTGATGCCCAGGACATCGAAGAGGCCCGCTTCGTACAGCGCCATTGAGGCTGTCAGCGCGCTGAAATGGCTCTCCCCGTCGGTGGCGCTGACGATCATGGCCGACAACGCGACTTCTTCGATGCCGTCGTTGGGCAGGTAGCCGGACAGGACATGGGAGAAGTCATGGGAGACGAGGTTCAATCCCTTGGTCTGGGCCACCGTCGGGTAGTCGAGGCCCCACCGCTCGTAGAAGTCGGCGAAGGCCCGGCCGAGGCTGCCCGGCGCGCACTCGCGCAGGGCGGCCAGCCGTTCCGCCGTCTCCGCCTCCGGCCGGCCGCGTAGGGCCGGCTGGACCGGGGTCGAGCGTGCGAAGCGCCGCCAGTCGTCCATCAGAAGCTCGCGGTGCGCTTCGGCGGCCCGCCGGGCCACGTGCAGCATGGGCTCGTCGATCCCGAGCGTGGCCGCGTAGGACTCCACGGAATCGACGAGCTGCGCGCTGGCCGGGTGGCGGGCGAACTCCAGGACGATCATCGTCTCGACCATGCGGTACCGCGAGGCGGGGTCGGTGATGTACGCGCTGATGATGTCGGCCCGCAGCGGCTGCAGGTCGAGCGCGCCGTCAATGCCGAAGTAGCCCCGGAGCAGTCCCTGGATGATCCGGAGCTGCTCATCGGTCGGGCCGCCGTCCACGCTGACCACCTCTAACAACCCACCCAGCCAGTACGGGGCCAGATCAGGGTGAATCTCGCGCATCGGGTGCCCCTCCCTCGGATCGACCGGCGGCGGCCGCCCCCCATGGTGGCCCACGGCGCCGCCCACCGGTTTGCCACCCGGCCCAAGCGGACTGATTGCTCCGCTTGGGGGCTAGGGTAACCGGAGTGAATTCTCCGGATACGAGTCAGGCGGAGCCGCGGAGCGGGCCGCCCACCACCACCTTGAGCCGGCCGATGCGCAGTGACGCCCTGAAGAACCGGGAGCGTCTGCTGGTGGCGGCCGGTCAAGTCTTCGAGGAGAAGGGGCTCGAGGCCAGCGTGGCCGACGTGGCCCGCGTGGCCGGCGTCGGGATGGGCACCTTCTATCGCCGCTTCCCCTCCAAGGAGGCGCTCATCGAGGCCCTCGTCTCGGAGGTCCTGGAGGCGACGATCACCATGGCCGAAGAGGCGGCGGAGTGGCCCGACGGCACGGGGCTCGAGCACTTCTTGCAGGCAGTGAGCGCCTACCAGGCGGCCCACCTCGGCTGCCTGCCAAAGCTGTGGTGCGGCGACCACCATCTCGTGCAGACGGCGCGGCTGCGCGTCGCCGAACTGCTCGCCGACGCGCAGGCACACGGCCTCGTCCGCCTCGACCTGACGAGCACCGACATCTCCCTCCTCATGTGGTCCATACGGGGCGTGCTCGAGACCACGGGGCCCAACGCCCCGGAGGCGTGGCAACGGCATCTCGATCTGCTGGTCGCCGGGATGCGCCCGACCGATGCCGCACTGGGCCATCGCGCCCTCAGCCAGCACCAGGTCGACCGGATCCTGTCCAAGCGCGACAGGTCGGTGGCGCGGGCGGCGGGCGGCGGCGCGTGCGGCGGCGGCGGCGAGGCGGGACAGTGACGACGCTGCAGGACCGGGGCGCCGGCCCGGCAGCCACCGGGACGACGCGGGCGCACTGGTGGATCCTCGTCATCATCGCCAGCGCACAGCTGATGGTCGTGCTCGACACGACGATCATGATCATCGCGCTCCCCTCGGCCCAGCACTCGCTCGGCTTCTCCAACACCGACCGGCAGTGGGTCGTCACCGCCTACACCTTGGCCTTCGGCGGCTTCCTCCTCCTCGGTGGCCGCTTGAGCGACATGTTCGGCCCGAAGCGGACCCTCATGGCCGGGGTCCTCGGCTTCGCCCTGGCGTCGGCCCTCGGCGGGGCGTCGCAGACCACGCTCATGCTGATCGGGGCCCGCGGGCTGCAGGGCCTGTTCGGCGCGCTCCTCGCCCCGTCGGTGCTCTCTCTGTTGACCTCGACCTTCTCCGACCCGCGCGAGCGAGGGCGGGCCTTCGGGATTTACGCCACCATCGCCATCGCCGGCTCCGCCTTCGGCCTGATCCTCGGCGGCTTCCTGACCCAGTACGTCGACTGGCGCTGGTGCCTGTACGTGAACCTGCCCATCGCGGCGCTGGTCCTGTTCGGTGCCTTCACGATGATCCCCAACCGTGAGGGCACGCCCGGCGTCCGGCTCGACGTGCTCGGCGTCGTCCTCGGCTGCGGCGGCCTGGTCGCCCTCGTCTACGGGCTCGGCGAGGCCGGCACCAGCGGGTGGGGCGCCACCGACGTGATCGGCGCGCTCATCCTCTCCGCCCTCCTGCTCGGCGCCTTCATCGTCTGGCAGAGCAAGGGACCCAATCCCCTGCTGCCCCTGCGCGTCCTGCGCAACCGCAACCGGGCGGGGTCGTTCCTCACCATCATGCTGGCCGTCACCGGCATGTTCGGCACCTTCTTGTTCCTCACCTACCTGCTGCAGACCATCGATCACTACTCCCCGCTCAAGACCGGCCTGGCGTTCCTGCCGCTGATGGCCATGAACGCCGTCGCCGCCACGCAGGTGGCCAGCCGCCTGATGCCGCACGTGCGGACCCGGCTGCTGGTGGTGCCCGGCCTCCTCCTCGCCGGCCTCGGCGTGGCCCTCTTCACGCAGCTGACGCCCGACGCCTCCTACGTGACCAACGTGCTGCCGAGCGAGCTCCTCCTGGGCTTCGGGCTCGGGCTCTCCATCGTGCCCTGCATCAGCACGGCGACCCAGAACGCCGACCCGAGGGACGTCGGCGTGACCTCGGCGACGACGAACACCTCCCAACAGATCGGGGCCTCCATCGGCACGGCGCTGCTCAACACCATTGCGGCGGCGGCCACGACGACCTACCTGGCGGCCCATCACGTCCAGAGCGCAGACCTCGTGGCCAAGGCGACGGTGCACGGCTACGCCACGGCCAGCGCGTGGGCGGCCGGGATCTTCGTCGTGGCGGCGGTGCTGGCCGGCATCCTCATCAACGTGCATCCCGGCCGTCACGTGGCGGATGCGGACTCGGTGATGGGCGCCAGGGACGAGGGAGAGCGCGACGAGGTCGTCGAACTCGACGGTGCCGTCGTCGTGTCGCCCGAGTACTGAGCCGGGCGGGATCCGGACAGCAGCCGGGCCGACCCTCTCGGATCGGCCCGGCGTGGCTCTGCTGCGTGGTGCTGCTGGGTGGTGCTGCCCCGTCAGGCCACCAGCTCAGGCCCTGACCACTCGAAGCCCTCGCCGTCCACGAGCTCGAACGCGGGGGACGCCGCTTCACGGGCACGCTCCAGCTCGTCCACGTCATCGTGCTCCGTGGACACCCCGGCCCGCACGGGAGCGGGCAAGTGGACCAGCAGGCCGACCATGAACAGGGCGGCGATGCCGAACAGCGCGGCGACACCGAAGGTCACATCGAGCCCGTGCACCATGGAGGTGGGGACGCCGGCACCGGCCTGCAGCTGAGCGTGGCCCGAGGCGGCGCTCAGCACGGTGACGAGCACGGCCAGCCCCAACGCCGCACCCACCTGCTGGGTGACGTTGACCAGGCCGGAGGCCGCCCCGGCGTCGGCCGGATCGACGCCGGCCAGCCCGGCCTGCGTCAAGGGGACCAGCGCGGTCCCCGAGCCGATGCCGAGCAGGACGAGGCTGACGAAGATCTGGCCGTAGGACGCCCCGGCGTGCAGCTGGGTGGACATCAAGAGGGCAACCACGGTCAAGCTGATGCCAGTCATCATCAGCGTCTTCGGGTGGACCCGGTTGATGAGGACCTTGCTCACCAGCTGGGAGGACAGGAACACCGACGCGGGGACGGGCAGGAAGGACAGGCCGGTACGCAGCGGCGAGAAGCCCTGCACGTCCTGCATGAACTGCCCCACGAAGAAGAACATGCCGTACATGCCGGCGTACATCAGGCCCCGGGAGACGTTGGCCGTCGTGCGTGTCCCGCTGGCGAAGAGCCGCAGCGGCACGATCGGCTCCTCGGCCCGGGTCTCAATGCGGACGAACAGCCCGAGGAGGAAGAGGCCCACGGCGAGGGAACCGACGGTGACCGGGCTGGCCCAGCCGCTCGTCCCGGCCTCGACCAGACCGAACACGATCCCCACCATGCCGAGCGTGGAGGTGAGTGCACCGGCGATGTCGAAGTGCCCGGTGCGACGAGGCGTCTCCTGCAGGGCCACGCGACCAACCAGCAGGACGGCGATGCCGATCGGGACGTTGACGAACATCACCCAACGCCACGAGACCAGCTGGGTCAGTGCCCCGCCGGCGACAAGACCGATGGCGCCACCGGCGGCCGACACGGTCGTGAAGAGGCCAATGGCGCGGATCCGCTGGGGCCCGTCCGAGAAGATCGTGGTCAGGAGCGCGAGCGACGAAGGCGCGGCCAGGGCCGCACCCACCCCCTGCAGGGCGCGGGCCGACAGGAGCATCCAGCCGGAGACCGCCAAGCCTCCGAAGAGGGAGCTGACGGCGAAGATGGCGATGCCCGCCAGGAAAGTCCGGCGTCGCCCGAGGAGGTCACCCGAACGTGCTCCCAGCAGGAGCAGGCCGCCGAAGGTGAGCAGGTACCCGTTGATGACCCAGGACAGCTCACCCCCCGAGAGCCCCAGGCCCTCTTGGATGTGCGGCAGGGCGACGTTGACGATGGTGGTGTCGAGGACCACCATGAGCTGGGCGGCCAATATGACGAACAGGAACACCGAAGGGGTCCTGAGCAGGCTCTTGAGACGGCCGGGCGGGCCGGCGTCGGGTCCCCCGGCGAACGTGGGACGGGGCGCGACAGTGACTGAAGAAGGCATTTGATTCCGATCTCTCCGCTGGTATTCTGGTAAGCGGAAGCTTCCTCCGGTTAGTATACGGAGGGTGCCTCCGCTTTGCAAGGCCATTTCTTGCCGGGAGGGAAATCGAGGAGCCATGACGGCGCAACGGAGTTCGACGACAACAGTGGTTGACCCCATCGACGAGGTCGCGTCGGCCCGCCCCATGCGGGCCGACGCCAAGCGCAACTACGAGCTCCTCGTCAACGCGGCCCGCAAGGTCTTCGACCAGGAGGGCGGTGGTGCCTCCATGGAGGCGATCGCCAAGGAGGCCGGCGTCGGGATCGGCACGCTCTACCGGCACTTCCCCAAGCGGATCGACGTGGTCGAGGCGGTCTACCGCGAGGATGTCGACGAGCTGGACACGGTGGCGCGCGCCGTGACCGCCGAGCTCGAGCCGTGGCCTGCGTTCGTGGCCTGGCTCGAAGCGTTCGTGCGCTATGCGATGGGCAAGAAGCGCTTCATGAACGAGCTGCACGAGGCGTTCGAGAAGGACCCCGGGCTCCGTGTGGCGTCACGGGAGCGGATCGTCAGCGCGCTCAGCATTGTGCTGCTCCGGGCCCAGGAGGCGGGCGTGGTGCGCAGCGACGTCGACGCCCCGGACCTGATGCAGCTGCTCGGCTCCATGTGCATGAGCGCCACGCTCACCCCGGATCAGAGTGAGCGCTTGCTCATGATGATCGAAGACGGCCTGAAGCCACAGGCGTAGGCGCAGAGCCGCGGCCGTGCGGCGTTTCGTTCCCTGGGCGCTCCTCGGCCTGCTCGGTGTCGGCACGGTCCTCGGTGCCACGCTCGGAGCCACCGGCTCGCCCGGGACGGTCGTGCCCACGCCGAAAGCCTGGGTGGCCGGCGTGCTGGCGACCACAAAGTCCGCCGGGACGGCGCACCTGACCCTCATCACGGTCGCCACCAGCCCCAATCCCACGCTGCGCAGCACGTCCTCGGGCCGCGGCGCGGTCGACTTCGCGGCGAAGACCTTCGAGGTCAGCACCGTCGAACACGGCATGCAGTGGTCCTCCACCGACGGAGGGCCCTCGCACGCACGTCGCACCACGACCCATGACGCGCAGATCGCCATCGGGCGGACCGTCTACTTCAACTTCGACCCGGGCGGAGGACTCGGAAACACCTGGTCGAAGGAGCCCCTCCGGCGGGACGAGAGCAACCTGGGCCTGAGCCCGGTCATCGGGTTCGGCACCATCCTGTCCCCCCTCAGCCCGCCGTTCACCATCGTCAGCGTCCGCGACCTCGGGTCGGCGCCCGTCGACGGTGTGCCGGCGACGCGTTACCTGGTGTTCAGTCAGACGGAGCCAGCCTGTGCCAAGGCAGCACGCGTCAACCCATGGCGCGGGCGCACGACCATCTGGGTCGACGCGCAGGGCCGCCTGGTGCAGGTTCGTGCCTCCGAGTTCTTCAGCGGCACGTTCCCCGCCTCTTTCGTCAAGAAGCATCCCGAAGTGGCGGATCAGCCCTTGGGGCCGACGACCATCACGAACACCATGCGGCTCTCGCAGTTCGGGGCGCCCGTGCATGTGACGGCGCCCACGGTCCGGAAGTCCCAGGGTTCCTCGGTCGCCATTCTGAGCACGAGCTCCGGCGTCGCGACCTGCCCCTGAGAACCCGCCGTCAGAATGGCGGTCGAGCGCCGCCGCGGAATCAGATGCCGGTGTGTTCGGCCCGCACCGGATCGGGGTCCGGCACGTGGGGCATCAGGGCGTTGGGCGGGATGGTTCCCAGCCGGCCCGCCTCGAAGTCCTCGAGCGCCTGCACGATCTCGGACCGGGTGTTCATCACGAAGGGCCCGTAGTGCTCCACCGGCTCCCTGATCGGCTGACCACCGAGGATCAGCGCCTCGAGGTGGCCGGTCCCGGACTCCTGGGTGTCATCGGCCCGGAGTGACAAGAAGTCGC
>DATBAO010000111.1:0-26953 GCA_036271495.1 Acidimicrobiales bacterium | reverse complement strand
CCTTCTACGGCTCTGAGGGCGGGACGCACCTCAACAGCCCGGTCGTGGGCATGGCGCCCACCCCGAGCGGCCGGGGCTACTGGCTCGTCGCCGCCGACGGCGGCGTCTTCAGCTTCGGGGACGCCGCCTTCTACGGCTCCGAGGGCGGGGCGCACCTCAACAGCCCCGTTGTCGGCATCGCAGCGACTCCGAGCGGCGACGGCTACTGGCTGGTCGCGTCCGACGGCGGCGTATTCAGCTTCGGCGACGCCGCGTTCGACGGCTCTGCAGCCGGCACGCGTCTGAGTAGTCCGGTCGTCGGCACGGCGGCGACCCCGAGCGGCAACGGCTACTGGCTCGTCGCTTCCGATGGAGGCGTGTTCAGCTTCGGCGACGCCACGTTCTTCGGCTCCGAGGGCGGGACGCACGTGAACAGCCCGGTGGTCGGGATGGCGCCGGCGGCGGCTGGGAGGGGCTATTGGCTCGTCGCCGCGGACGGCGGAGTGTTCGCCTTCGGTGATGCCGGCTTCTTCGGCTCCGAAGGCGGCGCCCGCCTGGACGCGCCCGTGGTTGGCATGGCTGCCAACGCCGACGGCAAGGGCTACTGGCTCGTCGGATCCGATGGAGGCGTGTTCAGCTTCGGCGACGCCACGTTCTTCGGCTCCGAGGGCGGGACCAAGCTCAACAGCCCGGTGGTGGGGCTGGCGACGTGGGGCTGAATCCGTATCTTTGCGACGCCCCAGCGTGAGAATGCTCACAGCACACCATGGCGGATACACCGATCGAAGGAGCATGAAATGAGGCGACGCCGGGTTCTTCGGACTACTGACGCAGGGAGCCGACACCTGCTCGGATCCGGGACATTCAGGGCCCGCGGAATCCTGGCGTCTGTCATGTGCGTGCTCCCGCTCGCCGGGGCGTTGGCCCTCGCAGCGCCGGGTGCGACGCCGAGCGCCCAGGCCACCGGGACGGGAACCTGCACGGTGGGTGCGCAATCGGCGTCACTCTCCGACACGTGCTCGGTCACCAGCGAGACGGACTCGACGTACACGGTCACGTTGACCCACACCACGCCCGAGCCACTGTGCACCTCGGACAGCCAGGTGAATTGCGTCGTGTTCGAGGAGATCGGGAACGGTTCGGCGGACCAGAAGACGGTCAACTGCCCCTTCTATTCGGGCACCCTGCCGACGCAGGTCCCCGTCGCCAATATTTCGAACGCCACCTTCACCTGCACGCTGACCGGCCCGAGCAGCGAAACCCAGCCGGAGGAGATCTTCGGCGAGGACGTGCGCTCGAACGCCGGCGGCAACGTCCATACCGTCTTCGACCAGACCGAGACGGTGTTCTACATCAATCCGACGGGCGGCGGTCCTGTCGTGAACCCCACCGCCTCGTTCACCACCGCCCAGTCGACCACCAACCCGCTCACTTGGAACCTCGACGCCTCAAATTCCGCTCCGTCGTCAGGGCAGACGATCACCAGCTACGCGTGGGACTTCGGTGATGGGAACGCGGGCAGCGGCAAGACGACCAGCCACACCTACAGCGCGGACGGGACCTACACCGTCAAGCTGACGGTGACCGATGGCGACGGGGGCACGGCCAACACCACGCACCTGATCCACACGGGCGTCCTGGTGGTGAACTCGACCGGCGACCTGCCCGAGGTCTCACCGGCCGACGGGGCATGCGACACGGGCCAGATGGTGGCCGGCGCGCCCGAATGCACCTTGCGGGCCGCTATCGCCATGGCAGACGCCGACGGCACCGGGGACACCATCAAGTTCGACATCGCAGGGGGCTCGACGCCCATCCTCACGCCCGCCACGATCTATCCGCCCCTCACGGCGCCCGTCACGATCGACGGGACGACGCAGTCGGGGGGCTGGGTCGAGATCAGCGGGGCCGGCACGGCCGCGAGCAGCGCAGCCCTCCTCGATGTGCAAGGCGGCACCACCACCATTCGAGGGCTCTCGATCGTCGCACTTCACGGGAGCCCGCTGAACCTCGAACAACACGGAGGTGACACCGTGACGGGCGATCGGCTCGGCATCACCCCGGCGGACGTGGTGTCGACGGACCTCTTCGGCATCCTCGTGAGCGTTCCCACGGTCACTGTCTCCTCCAACGTCATCGATGTCACCTCGGACGGGGTCGAAACGGCGAGCGGCGGCGCCGCGCATCTCTCGATCACCGGCAATGACATCGGGACGAATGCTGCCGGCACTGCCCTGGCACAACCAGGGACCCAGGCGGGCGGTGTCGGCATTCTGCTCTTCGCCACCGCGACGAGCCCCTCCGACTCGGACTCCGTGACGGGCAACGTCGTCGCCGGCTTCCAACGCCAGATCCTGATCGGCGGAGACGGCATGACGGGCCTTTCGGTCACCACAAACGACATCGGCGTGGGAAGCGACGGGTCGACCCTGACCTGGACGAACGGCAACGGCCCGCAGCCCTACGGCCTCCGGCTCGACGGGGTCCCCGCTCCCACCATCTCGGGCAACGACATCGGCGGCTCGGTCCGCGACCTGACCCTGTCCGGAGCGGTCAATTTCGGGACGTCGGACAATGGGGACGGCACGTTCTCCCTGGTCGTCTTCGACCCTGACGATGACAGCGTCGTGACGTCCCCCGTGACCGGCTCGGGCGCGCAGGTCACCGACAACGTCATCGGCGTCGGCCCGGATGGAGCGACGCCCTCCGCCCTGCTCAGCCTGGACGGCATCGTGCTGTTTGCCGGCGAGGACCTGGCCACCATCAACGGGAACACGGTGGCGGGGCACGCGACGACGGAGATCTCGGTGACCGGAGGCGCGAATGACACCATTGCGGGCAACAACGTCGGCGAGGGCGCGCAGGGGCAGCAGGTCACCGAGGCGGCCACGCAGGGCATCGCGCTCAGCGGCGTGAACGTCTCGGTCGTCGGCGGCGCCCACGGGAACAACGTCGGCGATATCGCGACCCGGGCCGGGGCCGGACAGGTGGGAGGCGGCATCCTCCTCACCAACGACACGGATGCCACCGTCTCGAACAATCTGGTGGGTCTGTCGACCGATGGCCATACGGCACGCCCGAACGCCGTCGGAATCGAAGTGACAGGCACTGCGGCCGCCACGCAGATCGGTCCCGGCAATGTGGTGTCGGGCAACTCGGGTCTCGGCATCGACGATGGCGCACCCGGGCTCACGATCAGCGGCAACGACGTCGGCACCGACGCCTCGGGCTCGACTGCGGTGAGCAACGGGACGGCCATTCAGCTCGAGACGACCGCAGTGGGTGCAATCGTGTCGTCGAACATCCTGGGCGGGGACCCGGCGGCGGGCCAGGATGCGCTGACCGAGGGCGGCACCGTCATTCAGTCCAACCTCGAAATCGGGGTGGCGGACGAGGCGACGGGCGTGCAAATTTCGTCGAATCGGATCGGGATCAATGCCGCCGGCACCGGCGCCATCGCCAACTCGGACGGCATCGCTCTGACCTCGGCCGCGAGCGCCACCATCAAGAACAACACCATTGCCGACAACGCGGCGGACGGCATCCTCAGCCTCGGCAAGGCGGTGGCGCAGTCCAACTCCATCTTCGGCAACGGGACGGGCATCGGCGGCCAGGGGGCGTCGCAGGCGCCGTCGCTCACGGCGGCCGATCGTGTGACCTCCGGCACGGTCACCCGCACTTGGCTGGCGGTGAGTGGCCTCTCGGGGACCGGTGGGACGATCGAGGCCTTCGGGAACGTCAGCTGCGCGGACCCGGAGGGGAAGTTTCCCCTGAAGCTCCAGACGGTCGCTCCGGGTGCCTCGACGCAGGTGGTCACCGTCATCGGGAACACGAGCCTCCAGGGCTTCACGGTGACCTTCACGCCGACCGACGGCGTGACGTCCACGTTCTCGACCTGCCAGACAGCGGACACGAGCGCGCCGGATGCGAACGGCGACGGCATTCCCGATGCCATCGAGTCACTCGGCCCTTACGGCCCCGACGGAGCGGAGCATCGGGAGGAAGCAGCCGTGCCCACCGACAGCGGTGGCTGGATCGGCCTGCAGCTGTTCTCCACCGGGTCGGGTTTTTCGAATGTCACGCCCCTGGCCGACCCGGGCACCGCGCCCCCGGGGGTCACGTTTCCCAACGGATTGGTCAGCTTCACCATTTCCGGCATGCTGCCGGGAGCGACGGCAGTCGTCGACGAGATCTCCAGTGCCAACGGCCCGGCGCCCACCTCGTACTGGAAGCTGGGGCCGACCAGCCTTGGGGGCGCGTCGAAGTGGTATCCCTTCGACCTCGCCTCGAGCACGACGGGAACGGGCGCCACGCCACAGGTCCAGATGGTGGACGGCACCCCCTACGCCGGCTTCAAGTTGAATCTGCGGGACGGCGCCCTGGGCGACGACGACCTGACCGAGAACGGCACCATCACCGATCCCGGCGGTCCGGCCGTCGACACGAACACGCCGAGTTCAGGCGGGTATGTCGAGGCCGGCGCTGACGGCGGCGTGTTCGCCTTCGGCGGCGCGTCGTTCCACGGCTCGCTCGGCGGCACGCACCTGAACGCGCCGATCGTGGGGACGGCCTCGACGGCGAGTGGCCACGGCTACTGGCTGGTGGCGGCGGACGGGGGTGTCTTCAGCTTCGGTGATGCCGGCTTCTACGGCTCCGAGGGCGGGGCGCACCTCAACAGCCCGATCGTGGGCATGGCGGCCACGCCGAGCGGCCACGGCTACTGGCTGGTGGCGGCGGACGGGGGTGTCTTCAGCTTCGGTGACGCCGGCTTCTACGGGTCCGAGGGGGCGAAGCACCTCAACAGCCCCATCGTGGGCGGGGCGGCCACCCCGAGCGGCCACGGCTACTGGCTCGTGGCAGCGGACGGCGGCGTGTTCTCTTTCGGTGACGCCAACTTCTACGGCTCTGAGGGCGGGGCGCACCTCAACAGCCCCATCGTGGGCGGGGCGGCCACCCCGAGCGGCCACGGCTACTGGCTGGTGGCAGCGGACGGGGGCGTCTTCGCCTTCGGTGATGCCGGGTTCTTCGGCTCCGAGGGCGGCGCGCACCTGAACAAGCCGGTGGTGGGGATGGCCGCCAACGCCGACGGCAAGGGCTACTGGCTGGTGGCCGCCGACGGCGGTGTCTTCAGCTTCGGCGAAGCCGGCTTCTTCGGATCGGAGGGCGGCGCCAAGCTCAACAGCCCGGTGGTGGGGATGGCGACGAGTTGAAGGGCGGCGGCATCAGGGAGCGGCCGCGGCGAGACCAAGTTGAGCCCCGGGTGACAACGCGAGCTCATCCTGATAGGGGGACGCTCTTCGAGGGTCGGGTTACTGGACGGTCAAAGTGAACGACTGTGTCGTCTTGGATCGGCTGCCATTGCTCGCCGTGAAAGTCAGACGGTAGACCCCGGTCTTCTTTGCTGTTCCGCTGAGAACATCGCTGGTGCGATTGAACGAGACTCCCGAAGGCAGAGTCCCCGTCTCCGTGATGGACGGTTGCGGCGTACCTGACGCGCTCACCATGAAAGAGCCGAAGACGCTGCGACGAAACGTCGTGGTGGACCCGCTGGTGAAGGTGGGCTCCTGGGTTTTCGGTGTTGTCGTGGTCGTCGGTGGCACGGTCGTGGTCGTCGTCGTCGTCGTCGTCGTCGTCGTCGTTGTAGACGTGGGCGGGACGGTGGTCGTGGTCGGAGGGACCGTTGTCGTCGTGGTCGCGGGTGAGGTTGTGGAGGTCGTGGTGGGTGCCGCAGTCGTGGTGGTCGTGGCGTCGCCAGCAGAGGTAACAGTTGCGCAGTCATTGGCGCTGTGCGTCGCTCCAGGAGCGACCTGCCCGGCTCCGTCGAGGACCTGCACGGTGCCGCTTCCGTCGTTGGCGGCCCAGATGCCATAGCTACCTTGGTGGTCGGGTGACTCCTTGAGCCAGGCCCCCCCGTTGTTGCTGGCGCCTACGTTGGGTGACGTGGCGCCTGGAACCAGGAGCTCACCGTCGGCGCGGGCGGCATTGACTCCCATGGGGGCGGATCCTGGTGTGAAGTCGGGCGCTTGTCCAGGATCCGAATCGGTGACGGTCGTCGATCCGACGCCGCCAGGGTATGCCCCCATCTGCACTTCGTACGCGCTCACTGCCGCGCTCGTGGTTGCGAAATCGGATTGGCATGCCGCAGTTGTCGCGGAACTGTCGACCCCTTGGAGGCTGAAGATCACGGTGGCCACCAGAATCCCGAGCACGGCCAACACGATGAGCAACTCAAGAAGGGTGAACCCTGCTTGGGGGTGACGGCCGGAGCGATTGTCGACGCTCTTCGCGATGCGTCCCCTCCACCGTGTCATTCGCCGTCCCCCGTCCCCTCGTGGCTTCACGCGTTCGTGACAACGCTCGGCCGTGTCGCGTGACAACATGTGTTGTCGGCCTGAAGGTTGGCGGAGTTGAACTCAGGTTCATCCCAGGTCAGGCCTTAGGATTCGGCAATGGGCATTGAGCGCCGGGCCTTGCAGCAAGCGTTGGCTGATCTCGAGCAGACGATGAATCAGACGCAACATGTGTTGGGCGAAGCCGGATCGACGTACGGGACCCTGAGGGCGCGTATTGCGGAGAAGGTTCCCGTTGCCGATGCTTTTTCCGACATGGCAATGCCGTGGTCCGAAGTGGCACGACAACTCGAGGAGCTGGAGACGGTCCGCCGCCGAGTGCGCAAGGCTGTCTTCGCGCTTGGACTTTCCGAGGGAATGACAATCGGTGACTTGGGTCGCCTGTACGGATTCTCGCGCCAACTCGCCGCCCGCATCGCACGCGAGCTCCGCGAAGAAGAGGCTGGTTGATTCAGGTCTCGCCGTCGTCAGCCGGAACGACTTCTCGGACGACTTCGTGTCGCGGGTCGCCCGGGAGCAGTGACCCGGTGAGCGCCACCTGTATGCCTCCGGTGGCGGCCGGGTCGAGCACGACGAGGTCAGCGTCCCGGCGGACGGCCGCGATGCCGGCTCCGGTGACCGCGTCGGCCGCCGCATCGAGGTCCTCGACGCGCAGCGCCACGAGATGCGTGCGCGCCCGCTCGTACGGGCGGCCCCACAGCGCGGTGCTGTCGTCGCCCGGCAGCGGGTAGAGGGCGAGCGTGCAATCGCCGAGCGACACGCCCGCCATGGGCCGGCCCGGCGCTGCGTCGGGATCCCTGAACGTCACGGTGGTGCCGAGCAGCGTGGCGTAGGTGTCGGCCCAGGCGAGGGGGTCGTCGACCAGCGCGCCGACGAAGGCGTGCTGCGTGGCCGGCGCCAGGACACGCGCCGGCGGCTCCGGCTGCGGGCCCCCGAAGCGGGGGTCGACGTCCAGCTCGAAGGTGCTCCACTGGAAGAACACGCCACCCGTGTCGCGCGGGTCGCTGAAGCACATCTCGGGCAGCGGCCGG
Organism: Acidimicrobiales bacterium; assembly: GCA_036271495.1. GTDB lineage: Bacteria > Actinomycetota > Acidimicrobiia > Acidimicrobiales > RAAP-2 > Bog-473. Next base: position 19,593 of record DATBAO010000111.1, on the reverse strand, counting down.
GCCGCAATGTGCACCTCCTGCTGTTCGAGGTGCGCCATCGTGGCCTGGATATTCTCGACCTGCAGCGCGAGCGAGTGCATGCCGCCCCCGTGCCGGGAGACGAACTGGGTGGCCCCACCCTCGACGATGGGCTGGCCTATCTCAATGGAGTTGTCGCCGGCCCAGCACATGCCGCCACGCCGGCCGATGCCCGGGTCGCTGGACTCGCTGTACTCCAGCACCGTCAGGCCGACCAGCGTGCCGAGGTTCCTGACCGCGAGGTCGTAGTCGGCCACCATCGCCGTCGAGTGGAAGAGCCAGCGGACGCGGTGCTGGCGGCGTGTCCTGCTCATCGCCCCGCCGTCACCGGCAGCTCGATCCCGGTGATGTTGCGCGCGCCGGGCCCGGCCAGGAACACGACCGCCTCGGCCACGTCCGCCGGGTCGACGTGGCGCCGCAACGACGCACCGGACGCCATGCGGGCTGAGACGTCGGCGCTGCTCTCGCCGGTGCGGGTGGCGATGGACTGCACCATGGCATTGAGCGGGGCACCCGTCGTGAAGCCCGGCGTCACCACGTTGACGCGCACGCCGGCGGGGCCGAGCTCCTTGGCCATGGTCAGCGAGGCCGTCACCATGGCGCTCTTGGTGGCGGCGTAGCGCGCCCGGCCCGGCGGGAACGCCCGCGTCCCGATGGTGCCGATCTGAATGATGGAGCCGCCCTCGCCGGGGCCGTCCCGCATGGCGCGGGCGGCCAGGCGGCTCAGCTCCAGCGTCCCGATGACGTTGACCTCGAAGGCCTGGCGCCACGACTCCCACTCGCCCTCGTCCATGGCGTTGTACTCGCCGCCGGCGGTCGCCACGTTGACCAGGATGTCGATGCGGCCGAGGCGCTCCAGCGTCTGCGCAATGAGCGTCTGGCACGAGGCCAGATCCGCCAGGTCGAACGGCATGGGGACGACCCGCGGCGTCGGTCCGGTCTGGCTTGCTTCCCCGGTCCCGCCGATCTCGAGGGCCAGCGCGTCCAACCGGGCCTCGTTGCGGGCCGCCACGACGACGTCGGCACCCTCGGCCCGCAGCAACTCGGCGCACGCCCGACCGATGCCGGGCCCGGCGCCGGCGACGATCGCGGTGAGGCCGGCCAGCGAGGTCATCAGTCGCCCAGGTCAGGCGCCCACTGCACGCCGTTGATGTGCGCCCCGCCGTCGACGAAGAGGGTGTTGCCCGTCAGGTAGCGGGCCTCGTCGCTGGCCAGGAACACGGCCACCGGCGCGATGTCGTCCTCGGGGTCGCCCAGGCGGCCCATCGGGTTCGTGGCGTCGGCCGCGGCCTCCAGTTCGGGGTGCGCCGCGAACACGTCACGCGTCGCCGCCGTCTTGGCGCCGGGGCAGATGACGTTGACCCGGATCTGCCACGGCGCCCATTCGCGGGCGGCCGTCCGGCTGGCGGCGCGCAGCGCCTCCTTGGCCACGTTGTACGAGGTCGTCCCCATGTGCGCGTTGACGCCGTTGAGCGAGCACAAGTTGATGACGGCCCCGTCGCGGTTCGCCTTCATGATCGGCAGCACGGCCTGCATCCCCCAGAAGGGTCCGAGCAGCCCCATGGAGAGGCCCCACTGCATCTGGTCGTCGGTCATGGCCTCGAAGCGGCCCAGCGTGCCTCCGCCCCAGGCGTTGTTCACGAGCACGTCGACCCCGCCCCAGATCTGGACCGCCGTCGCCACCATGGCCGTGACGTCGTCCTTGGCGCTGGCGTCGGTGTGCACGAAGCGCACGTCGGCGTCGAACTCGTCCCGGCAGGCGCCGGCCACCGCGTCGCCGGCCTCGTCGTTGATTTCGGCCACCAGGACGTGGGCGCCCTCGCGGGCGAAGCGGCGCACAATGCCCCGCCCGATGCCGTCACCGCCGCCGGTGACGATCGCCACCTTGCCGCGCAGTCGATCCGTCATGACGGGCCAACCGTAGTCATGCCGACCACCGCCCGGCTCCTGGCGCCCCTGCGGCGGGATCGTCGATCAGACGACGGCTACGTCTGGCTCTTCGCCTTGGCGAAGCCGCTCGCGCTGTAGACGCCATCGGGGAAGACGGCATCCCAGGCATCGCGTATGCCGCGGAAGTCCTCGGTCGGGCCATAGGCGGCGCGGGCGGCCGCCACCACGTCGTCCCGGCGCTTGGCGACGGCGGCGCCCGAGTCGTACTCGAGCTGCGCGTCGATCTGTGCAATCGCCTCGGCGAAGCGGGCGTCGTGCCCGATGTGGCGGACGGAGTTCGGGGGAGGCGTCATGAGCGGGTTCCTTTGCGGCGTGGGTCGGGCGGGGGAGTGGTCGTCGGGTCGGCGCCGGTCAGCAGCCGGCGTCGAGGACCTTGGTGAGGGCACCCTCGAGGGCGGCGCGGTCGCCGTCACTGAGGTGCGCCACCAGGTGGCGGTCGATCCCCTCAATGTGCTCGGCCACGGCCCGGTCGAGCACCGCCTGCCCCTGCGGGGTCAGGACCACATAGATGCTGCGGCGGTCGCTCGGGCAATTCTCCCGTGCCACGAGTCCCGCCTCGGCCATCCGGTCGACCAGGCGGGTGACCCCGCCGGTGGTCAGCGCCACGTCGGCACTGAGCCGGGACATCGTCAGCCGGCGGTCGGGCGCGCCCCCGACGTTGATCAGCACGTCGAAGAAGACCAGCGGGATCCCGACGTTCTCCTCGAGCTCCCGGCCCAGCGAGTCGGTCAACCGGCGATGCGTGCGGACGATGAGGCCCATGAGCCGGATGCGGTCGTCGTCCATCTGGCCCAGGACGCCGCAGGTGCCCCCGGGTTGCCCCGCGTCGGCACCGGGATCGGGGCGCACTTCTCCCCGATCTTGATCACCGCCCTTCGCCGAGATGGTCGCCGTTCCCATGTCGCTTTTCTCAGTCTCCCTGAAATCGTCTCCGATTCCTATTATATCTGATTGACAAGTATCTGTGCAGTCAGATATAATACCAACAAGGAAATCCCGCCAGACCAAGGAGATCAACCAATGAGCACGACTACCGGCACCAATACCCTTCCGAAGGTCGGGACATACACGATCGACCCGGCCCACACCGACGTCGGCTTCGTGGCCCGCCACCTGGTCGGTACGAAGGTACGTGGCCGCTTCACCGACGTGGAGGGCACCTTTACCGTCGCCGAGAACCCGGCCGAGTCGTCCCTGCAGGCGACCGTCCAGGCCAACAGCATCTTCACGGGCCAGGTCCAGCGCGACGACCACCTGCGCACCAACGACTTCCTCGACGTCCCCAACCACCCGACCCTGACCCTGGTCAGCACCGGGCTGCGCCAGGTCGACGACACCAACTGGGTCATGACCACGGACCTCACCGTCCGGGGCGTCACCAAGTCGGTGGACTTCGACCTCGAGTTCCTCGGGGAAGGGGCTTCCATGCAGGAGGGCAAGACCGTCGTGGCCTTCTCGGCCAGCGCGACGATCGACCGCCGCGACTACGGCGTCAGCTTCAACCACTCGCTGCTCGACGGCAGCGTCGTGGTGGGCAACAAGGTCGTCATCGAGATCGAGACGGAGGCCGCCCAGGCCGAGTGACCGACCTCGCACAACGAGCGATCCCAGGAGGCCGGCCCGGCAACGGGCCGGCCTCTGCTGGGTACGCTCCACGCCATGCCGAACGCGGCCACCCCGCTCCGCCCGACCGAGTCGACAGCGCCCCACGTGCTCGCCGTCGACCTCGGCACGGGGGGTCCGAAGGTGGCCGTTCTGGCGTCCAACGGGCGGGTGGTGGCCCACGCCTTCCAGGCGGTCGGCATTGACTTGACCGACGATGGGGGAGCGGAGCAGTCCCCCCAGGCCTGGTGGGAGGCGATCGTGCACTCCGCCCGCCGGGCCGTCGCCGACAGCGGCGTGGACCCCGCCGACATCGTGGGGATCGGCTGCACGTCGCAGTGGTCGGGCACCGTGCCGGTCGACGCCGCCGGCGACGCCCTCGGCCCGGCCATCACGTGGATGGACTCCCGCGGCGCCCGCGCCGTGCGCGAGACCGTGCGCGGTGCGCTCAACGTCCAGGGCTACTCGGCGCCCAAACTGGCCAAGTGGGTGCGCCGCACCGGCGGCATCCCGAGCTTGTCGGGCAAGGACCCGGTCGGGCACATCCACTTCCTGCGCGAGCAGCGCCCTGACGTCTACGCCGCCACTGCGGTCTTCCTCGAGCCGGTCGACTACCTCAACCTCCGCCTGACCGGGCTCGCCCGCGCCTCGCACGACTCCATCACCTTGCACTGGGTGACGGACAACCGCGACATCAACAAGGTCGCCTACGACGATGGGCTGCTCGAGCTGGCCGGCCTCGAGCGGGCCAAGCTGCCCGACCTCGTGCCGACGGGCAGCGTCGTCGGCGGCCTGGCCCCGGCCGCCGCCACCGAGCTCGGCCTCCTGCCGGGCACGCCCGTGGTGGCCGGCACCGGCGACCTGCACTCGGCCGCCGTCGGCTCGGGCGCCGTGGACGACTTCGACGGCCACCTCTACATCGGCACCTCCAGCTGGATCAGCTGCCACGTGCAGTTCAAGAAGACCGACGCCCTGACGAACATCGCCTCGTTCCCGTCGGGCATCCCGGGGCGCTACCTCGTGGTCGACGAGCACGAGACGGGCGGCGCCTGCCTGACCTGGCTGCGCGACAACATGCTCTTCCCCGACGACGCGCTCGCCCCTCCCACCCCGGCCGGCGTCCTGCCCGCCGGCACCGCAGGGCCACCCGCCGGATTCTTCGGCCTCCTCAACGACATCGCCGCCGGGGTGCCGGTGGGCTCCCACGGCGTCATGTTCACGCCCTGGTTGAACGGCGAGCGCTCGCCGGTGGACGACCACACCATCCGCGGCGGCTTCCACAACATCTCGCTGTCGTCGACCCGGTCCGACATGGTGCGGGCGGTGTTCGAGGGCGTTGCGCTCAACTCGGCCTGGCTGCTGGGCGCGGTGGAGAAATACTGCAAACGCCCCTTCACCTCCCTCGCCTTCGTCGGGGGCGGGGCCAACTCGGACCTGTGGTCGCAGATCCACGCCGACGCCATGGGCCGCACCATCCGCCAGATCGACGACCCCGTGCTGGCCAACGTGCGCGGCGCCGGGTTGCTCACGCTGCTCGCGCTCGGCCACCTGACCGTCGCCGACATCCCGGGCACGGTGACGGTCAAGTCGACGTACGAGCCGGACCCTGTCGCCGGCGAGGTCTACGCCGCGCTGTTGAAGGAGTTCGTCAACTTCTACGAGAAGACGAAGGGGATCCACAAGCGGCTGAACGGTCGCCGCCTACACCAGGCGCTCCCAGCAACGTCCTGAGAACTCTGACGCGGCGCGTCCACCGCGCTATCGTCCCCGCACCGCCGGGGAGCCAGGGCGGAATGACCGGGGGTCACGACATGAAGCACGCAGGGCACGTCCACGTCCGCATCCGCGCCACCCGACCACGGGCGTTCGTGCGGCGAACGCTCAGCGCGGTGGTCGCCGCCGTCGCCCTGCTGCTCGGTGTCGCTGCCACCGCCGGCGCTACGCCATCACCCAGCGCGCCGGCCACCCACGTCACGGACCACGCCAAGAGCGGCCACTACTTCGCGGGTTACCAGGGCTACTGGATGTTCGGCTCGGATGGCCGCGTCTATCCCTACGGTCCCGGCGTGCCAGGTTTCCAGGGTGACCTCGGGGGCGTGCACCTCAACGCGCCCATCGTCGGCGGCACCGCCTACGGGGACCTCGGCTACTGGGAGGTCGGATCCGACGGCGGCATCTTCAGTTTCGGGAACGCACCCTTCTACGGCTCCACCGGGTCGATCCATCTCAACAAGCCGATCGTCGGCATGGCGTCGACGGCTGACGGCGGGGGCTATTGGCTCGTCGCCTCCGACGGCGGCATCTTCGCCTACGGCGACGCCAACTTCTACGGGTCGACGGGCAGCATCCATCTCAACAAGCCTGTCGTCGGCATGGCCCCCACGCCCGACGGTGGCGGCTATTGGCTCGTCGCCTCCGACGGCGGCATCTTCGCCTACGGAGACGCCCCGTTCTACGGCTCCACCGGCTCCATCCACCTCAACCAGCCCATTGTGGGCATGACCGGGTCCAACCTCGGTTACGGCCGCGGGTACTACCTCGTCGCCTCCGACGGCGGCATCTTCGCCTACGGGCCCGACGCCCCCTTCTACGGCTCCACCGGGTCGATCCATCTCAACAAGCCGATCGTCGGGATTGCCGACGCGCCGGACGGCCTCGGTTACTGGATGGCCGCTTCCGACGGCGGCATCTTCAACTACGGGAGTGCCACGTTCCAGGGTTCGGCGGGTGGCAAGCCGATCTCCGCACCGGTCGTCGGGATCGCGACGCCGCCGCCCTACCCGCAGTTCGTGTCGGCCATGGCCGCCACGCCGAGCGGCGCCGGGTACTTCCTGGCCGACGTCGGCGGTGACGTCTTCTCCTACGGCAGCGCGCACTTCCAGGGGGACCTCGGGTTCGACTATCTGGCGAACCCGATCGCCGGCCTGGCCGTCGACAACACGGGCAATGGGTACTGGATGGTGGACACTGCCGGCCAACTCCACGCCTACGGGGACGCGCCGAACTTGGGGAGCCATGCGACCGATCCCCTCGCGGACCCGGTGGTGGCGATCGTGAACGATCAGGCCGGGACGGGCTATTGGGAAGTGACGAGCGAGGGAGGCGTGTATCCCTACGGCGCCGCTGTGTTCCTCGGCGACCTCAGCTCAATCCACCTCAATCAGCCGATCACCTCGATGGCGGCGAAAGCCGACGGTAGTGGGTACTGGCTCGTCGCCGCCGACGGTGGCATCTTCTCCTACGGTGCGAACTTCTACGGCTCGGAGGGTGGCAAGGTCCTGGCCGGCCCGATCGTGAGCATCGTGCCGACGCACGACAGCCTCGGCTACTGGGAACTCGATGCCAGCGGCGGAGTGCATCCCTTCGGTGATGCCGCCATCGAACCCGGCCCCGGCATCGATCTCAACGGGCCGTACGTCGTCGGCATGGTCCCGACGGCGAGCGGGAACGGGTACTGGGTCTTCGACGAGGTCGGCAACGTGTACGCCTACGGCGACGCGGGGAACCTCCCGTTCAGCGGCTGACGGCGCTCCTCAACGGCTTCGTCGGAACAACCCTCGTCCCCGCCGCCCACCGGCGGCGTCATCGCCCTTCGTCACGATCAACGCCAGCGACGTGGTGACGTAGCCGGCCAGCTCGGTGCGCAGGTGCACGTCGGTGTAGGGCGGCACGTCGACGTGCTCGTCGTCGGGCGTCGACCCGAGCGTGTAGTCCATGGCGACCGCGTGGCCGGCCTTCTGCAGCCGCTGCACCAAGGCCTCAATGTCACGGCGCCGGTAGAAGACGGTCCCGCCCGCCTCCACCGTGGCGTCGTTGGACGACACCAGGTATTCGGTCGTGTGCACCGCCACGCCGCCCGGCCGCAGGCAGTCCATCTGCGCGACCACGAAGTCCATCCCGGCCTCGAGCGTCCCGAGATGCTCGAGGGCGCACGACGACCAGGCGAAGTCGAACCCGGTCAGGTCCGCCGGCAACGCGTTCATGTCGATCGGGCGGAAGGCCACCCTCTCGGCGAACACGTCCCCCTCGCACAGCCCGAAGTCGTTCAAGCTTTCCAGCCCGCCGGCCCACTCGACCTCCGAGTCGGTCCAGCCGCTGGCCACGGCGGACTCGTGCGGCTGGTCCGTCGCCACCACCTCGGCGCCGGCGTCGGCGAAGAGCGCCACCAGCGGCTCCTGCCCCACGCCGAACCCGACCCCGCGCCGCCCGGGCGCCAGCATGCCCCGCTCCCGCAGCGCCTCGGCGATGAAGAGCCACTCCCACATTTTGCGGTGGAGCATGACCTCGCGGACGTCGTGGTCCGCCGCCCACATCGGCCGCAGCCGTTCCGCCCAGGCCCGCAGCTCCGGCGAGCGCAACGATTCGGCCGAGCACAGTTGCGAGCGCAGCATGACCGGGCGACCTTATCCGAGGGCCCGCACAGGACTGATCCCGCGAACGGCGGGTAATTGCCCGCCATGGATGGTGACGAGCTGGCGCGTGAACTGGCGCAACCCGGAGCCCGGGCGCTGTTGCAGTCGGCCCCGTTGGCCCGGCTCGCCTACGACGGCCCGGATGGCTTCCCCCGCGTCATCCCGTGCGGCTTCTTCTGGAACGGCGCCGCGATCGTCGTCTGCACGGCCGCGACCGCGCCGAAGGTCGGCGCGCTGCGGGCCCGTCCGCAGGTCGCGGTGACGATCGACGACGCCAGCACGCCCGCGGGCGCCCAGTCGTTGCTCGTGCGCGGGACGGCACGACTGGACACCGTCGATGGCGTCCCCGACGAGTACCTCCTTGCCGCGGACAAGACGATGCAGGGGACCGACCGGGCGGCGTTCGAGCAGGCGGTGCGCGCCACCTACGACGCCATGGTCCGCATCGCCGTCACGCCCGAGTGGGCGCGCTTCTTCGACTTCGGCTCCGGACGGTTGCCTCGCTTCCTGCAGGCGCTCGTGTCCGACCAGTGACCAGGCGCGTGGCCGACCCGCCGCGCTAAATCCGCTCGAAGTTCCGGGCCAGCTCCCAGTCCGTCACGTGGCGGTTGCTGGCCAGCCACTCCTGCTCGGCCGTGTTGAGGAGGTGGTGGTGCACGTCTGACCCGAAGGCCTCGAGCGCCACGGGGGAGTGGCGCAGCGCCTCAATGGCCTCCACCAGCGTCGAGGGGATGCGCGGCACGTCGGTCGCCTCGTAGGCGTTGGCCGGGTAGGGGTCGCCCGGCTCGAGCTCGTGGTCGATGCCGTAGAGGCCCGCCGCGATGGCGCCCGCCAGCACGAGATACGGGTTCACGTCCGCCCCCGGAATCCGCGTCTCGACCCGCCGCCCCGCGCCGTGCCCGACGAGGCGGAAGCCGCAGGTGCGGTTGTCCTCGCCGTAGACGGCGGCGGTCGGGGCCCAGCTGCCCGGCACGTAGCGCCGGTAGGAGTTGACGGTGGGCGCGGCCAACCAGGCCAGCTCCGTGGCGGCGTGCAGCTGGCCGGCCAGGAAGTGGCGGCCGAGCTTGGACAGCCCGCTCGGGTGCGCCGCGCCGCCGTCCTTCCCCGAGCCCGGCGCCATCAGCGCCTCGCCCCGGTCCATGTCCCACAGGCTCGTGTGCACGTGGCACGACGACCCGACGTCGTCCATCGTCCACTTCGCCATGAACGTGGTGGCCCGGCCCTCCTGGGCGGCGATCTCCTTGATGCCGTTCTTGAACACCAGGTGGCGGTCCGCCGTGACGAGGGCCTCGTCCCAGACGACGTTCACCTCGTGTTGCCCCCGCCCGGCCTCACCCTTGGAGGTCTCGACCGGGATGCCGGCGGCGATCATCTCGTTGCGGATGCGACGCAGGACGTACTCCTCGCGCGTCGTCTGCAGCAGCTGGTAGTCCTCGATGGTCGAGGTGTGCGGGGTCAGGTCCCGCCAGCCCTTGGCGTCGGCCTCCTCGTAGGAGTCCTTGAAGAGGAAGAACTCGAGCTCGGTGGCGCTGCAGATGCGCAGCCCTCGTTGGGCGGCCCGCTCCAACTGCCGGCGCAGGATCCGGCGGGGCGACACCTCGACCGGGTTGCCGTTCTCGTCGGCCAGGTCGCCGATGACGAAGGCCGTCCCCGGCTGCCACGGGATCAGCCGGGCGGTCTCGTAGTCGGGCGTGCACACGAAGTCGCCGTAGCCGGTGTCCCAGTTGGTGAAGCGGTAGCCGGGCAAGGGGTTCATGTCGACGTCCACCGCCAGGAGGTAGTCGCACGCCTCAATCCCATGGCCCGCCACGTGCGCGGAGAAGAAGTCCGCCGTCACCCGCTTGCCCACGGGCCGGCCGTGCATGTCGGGGAAGGCCACAATGACGGTGTCGACCGACCCGTCGGCAATGGCTGCGTCGATGAGCTCACGTCCAGGTCCGGGCATGCGCCATGTTGACCCCGCAACCGGCGAGCGTCCAGTACTGCCGCCGGCTCTGCATCGGTACGCTGGGACGATGCTCCCGCTCATCGGCGTCTCGACCTACGTGGCCGACGTGGCCTGGAGCTCGTGGGAGCGCCGGGCCGCCGTCCTGCCCGAGTCCTATTTCGAGCTGGTGGCCGCCGCCGGTGGCCGTCCGCTCCTCCTGCCACCGCCCCGCAGCGCACCGGGCGGCCCGGGCGCCGGGGCGGACGAGGTCATCGCCGTGCTCGACGGCCTGGTCCTGACGGGCGGGGGCGACGTGGACCCCGCCGCCTACGGGGCGGACGCCGACCCCGAGGTGGCCGGCGTCGACCGCAACCGCGACGCCAGCGAGCGGGCCCTCCTGGCCGCCGCCCTCGAGGCGGACCTGCCGGTGCTCGCCATCTGCCGGGGCTGCCAGGTGCTCAACGTCTACCTGGGTGGGACCCTGCACCAGCACCTGCCCGACGTGGTGGGCAACCTCGACCACCGGCACGCGCCGTTGGTCTTCGGCGACGTCGAGGTCGAGACGGTTCCGGGCACCGTGACCGCCGCCGTCTTCGGCTCCACCACGACCGTCCTCTGCTCGCACCACCAGGCCATCGAGGACCTCGGCCGCGGCCTGGTCGTCACCGCCCGCGCCGGCGACGGCGTCGTCGAGGCGGTCGAACTGCCCTCCGCCCGCTTCGTGCTGGCGGTCCAGTGGCACCCCGAAGAGGCCATGGACCAGCGGCCCTTCGATGCCCTGGTCAAGGCCGCCTTCGAACACATGACGGAACGGACGGTGCAGGCCACGGCCTGAGTCGACCGGCCGATGCCGCCCCTCGGGGGGGCCGCCAGGGGCCCCACCTGCCTCGCCGGGTAAGGTGCCAGCCATGGCAGAGAGCGGGGGCCACAAAGTCGTCAAGCCGGTGGCCGCGGCCGCCGTGACGCTCGGGACGATCGCCAGCATCTGGTGGTTCGCGCTCAAGCCGCGCCGTAAGGCCAAGAAGGCCGGCGGCGCCGGCGGGTCTACGACCGGGAGCTGAGAGGGGTCAGCCCCTCCACCAGCGCCGGCAGGCAGGCGCTGATGGAATCCCGCAGCACGACGTCGGCCAGGCCGTCCATCTCGGTCGGCTGGCCGTTCACGATGATCGCCACCGCCCCGTGCCGAATGGCGATCGGGACCACACCGGCCGCCGGGAACACGGCGAGGGTGGAGCCCACCGCCAGCAACAGATCGCAGGTGGTCGCCGCCTCCTCGGCCCGGAACAGGTCCTCGGCGACGAGGCTCTGGCCGAAGCTGATGGTGGCCGACTTCAGAATGCCGCCGCAGCCCGTACAGGCCGGATCGGCCTCGCCCGCCCGGACCCTGTCGTGCACCGGCTCGGCCGGCTGACGGTCGCCACAGTCGAGGCACATCACGTCGAGTGACGTCCCGTGGATCTCGACGATGCGGTCCGGGTCGCTGCCGGCCTTGCGGTGCAGCCCGTCGATGTTCTGCGTGACGAGCAGGTCGAGCCGCCCGCTGCGCTCCAGGTCGACCAGGGCCCGGTGCCCGGCGTTGGGTTCGGCCGACCACATCGACGAGGTCAGGCGGTTCTGCCACGACCGCGCCCGCAACTCGGGGTCCGACACATAGGCCGAGAGCGTCGCCATCTTCTCCGCTTCGGGGTTCTTGGTCCACACCCCTTGCGGCCCACGGAAGTCGGCGATGCCCGAGTCCGTCGAAATGCCGGCACCGGTCAGGACCACGACCCGCCGGGCCTGTTCGAGCAGCGCCCGGGCCCGCCCGACGTCACCGTCTTCGCCGTCGCTATATGAGGTCGTCCCCACGAGAGGTCAATCGTACGTATCCTGCCCCGGTGCCCGGGGATGCCGCCGCCCCAACCGTCGAACTGCTGACCGCACCCGACGCCGAGGACCGCCAGCGCCGGGCCGCCGGCGCCTTCCTGGCCCAGGGCTGCCAAACGGGCGACCGGGTCGCCTTCGCCCTCGGCTCGTCGGCCGACCTCATCTGTGCAGCCCTCGGAGCGGCCCGCATCGGCCTCATCCCGGTCATGCTCAACGCCACCCTCACGCCCGCCGAGCGAGATGACCTCGCCGACGATGCCGGCCCCACCGTGCGCATCTTCGACCGGCCCGCACTGCACGACCTCATCCATGGGGGCATCGGTCATCCGACCGACCTCGCCCCGCACCTCCTGACGCGCCCCATGCACTACACGTCGGGCACCACGGGCAAGCCGAAGGGCGTCACCACCGGCTTGTGGGACGAGGCGACGGCCAAGCAGGTCTTCGAGGACGAGGCCGACGTCTGGCAGTTCGACGCCGACGACCTGCACATGGTGTGCTCGCCGATGTACCACACGGTCTCCATCCGGTTCGCCGGCACCACGCTCCTGTCGGGCGGGTCACTGGCCATCCTCAGCCGCTTCGATGCCGCCACCGCCCTCGACACCCTCAGGCGCCACAGACCAACGACTGCCTTCCTCGTCCCGACGCACCTGCACCGCCTGCTGCAGCACCCGGGCCTCCATGCCGACGAGCAATTCGACTCGTTGCGCCTCCTCGCCCACGCGGGGGCGCCCTGTCCGGACACGGTCAAGCGCGCCATCATGGAACGAGTCCGGCCTGGCGGCGTCTGGGAGTTCTACGGCTCCACCGAGGCCCAGTTCTCGGTCTGCCCACCCGGGGACTGGCTCGAGCGCCCCGGCACCGTCGGCCGGGCCCGCCTGGGCCGCCGACTCCACATCGCCCCGGTCCCCGCCGGCGACACCGCCGACACCATGGTCCCCGCCGACACGACTCCCGACATCGAGTCGGGCACCATCTGGTGCGACATGCCCGAGTTCGCCCGCTTCAGCTACTGGGGGAACCCCGAGGCGACAGCGGCCGCCTGGAACGGGTCGGCCTGCACCGTCGGCGACCTCGGCCACCTCGATGACGACGGCTTCCTCTACCTGACCGGCCGGCGCCACGACCTCATCATCAGCGGGGGCGTCAACGTGTACCCGGCGGAGGTCGAGAACGTGCTGGCCGCCGTGGCCGGCATCGCCGAGGTGGCCGTCTTCGGGCTGCCCGACGAGCAGTGGGGCCAGAGGGTCTGCGTGGCCTACGTCGCCGACAGCCGATCCGCCACGGCATCCTCGTCCGCATCCGAGGAGGCCCTCCGGGCCGCCGCCACCGCCCGCCTCGCCCCGTACAAGCGGCCCAAGTCGTACTTCGCCGCCGCGGACCTGCCCCACACGGCCACCGGCAAGCTGATGCGGCGGGCCGTCCCCGAGCACCTCGGTCTGGGGCAATCGGGCTGATCAGCGGGTAGAACTGCGGGCATGCCTTTCGCCACCATCAACCCGGCCACCGGAAAGACGGAGAAGGAGTTCCCCGCCCACACGCCCGCCGAGATCGACGCCATCCTCGACCAGGCGATGGTCGCCTTCGCCGAGTACCGCACCACCTCATACAAGGAACGGTCGCGCCACCTGATCACGGCGGCGGAGCTCCTCGAGGGCGAGGTCCCGGACCTCGCCCGCATCCTCACCACCGAAATGGGCAAGACCTTCGCCGCCGCCAAAGCCGAGGTCTCCAAGTGCGCGGCCGGCCTGCGCTGGTTCGCCGAGCACAGCGAGGCGCTACTGGCCGATCAGCCCATCGCCACCAACGGCTCCAAGTCCTACGTGCACTACCAGCCGCTCGGCGCCGTGCTGGCGATCATGCCGTGGAACTTCCCGCTGTGGCAGGTGATCCGCTTCGCCGCGCCCGCTCTCATGGTCGGCAACGTGGGCTTGTTGAAGCACGCGTCGAATGTGCCGCAGACGGCGCTGGCCCTGGAGGACCTGTTCCGGCGGGCGGGCCTGCCCGACGGGGCCTTCTCCAACCTGTTCATCCCGTCGAGCGAGGTCGCCGCGTTGATCCACGATCCGCGCGTCGCCGCCGTCACGCTCACCGGCAGCGAGCCGGCCGGGATGTCGGTGGCCGCCGCGGCCGGCGACGCCCTCAAGAAGACGGTGCTCGAGCTGGGTGGGTCCGACCCGTTCGTCGTGTTGGCCAGCGCCAATCTCGACGACGCCGTGCGCACCGCCGTGACCGCCCGCGTGCAGAACAACGGCCAGTCCTGCATTGCCTCCAAGCGGTTCATCGTCGTGGACGCGGTGGCGGACGAGTTCGAGTCCCGCTTCATCGAGTCGATGGATTCGTTGGTCGTGGGTGACCCGTTCGACCCGGCCACGAACATCGGGCCGATCGTGAGCAAGACGGCGCGAGACGAGCTTGTCGGCCAGGTCGAGGACGCGGTGGCCCAGGGGGCGACCGTCAATGCGGGCGCGCCGATCCCCGACGGCGACGGCTGGTGGTTCGCGCCGACCGTCCTCTCGAAGGTCACGACGGACATGCCGATCGCCAAGGTCGAGATGTTCGGTCCCGTCGCCATGGTCATCAGAGTCCCCGACGTCGACGCGGCGATCGCCGCCGCCAACGACACGTCGTTCGGATTGGGCTCGAGCGTGTGGGGCAGCGACGAGGCCGAGATCGCCGCCTGCGTCGAGGGCATCGAGGCGGGCGCGGTCTTCGTCAACGCCATGGTGGCCTCCATGCCCGAGCTGCCCTTCGGTGGGATCAAGAAGTCCGGCTACGGGCGTGAGCTCTCCGAGTTGGGCCTGAAGGAGTTCACCAACGCCAAGACGGTCTACGTGGCCTGACCCGCCCCACCAGGTCATCCGCACGGCCCACCGATCCGCAACCGGCGGCAACTCAAGGGGGCCGGCATCGGGGTCGACTGAGTCCACATGGTCGGAATCATGCGGGCACGTCGGCGGTCGTTGGTCCTGTTCGCGGTCGCCGCGTGTCTTCTCGCCGGGGGCCTCATGGCGCTCATCGGCTACGTCGGCATGACCACCCTCGCCGGCTTCTGACGCCGCCCCGCGCCGTCTGCGCGGCCGTGCGGCTGCCCTAGCCTGAACGCGGCCGCATATGACCTACCTCGATCACGCCGCCACGACGCCGCTCCGGCCCGAGGTGGCCGCCGCCATGGCGCAGGTCCACGCCGACCCGGCCGGCCTCGGCAATCCCACCGGCAGCCACCCGCCGGCCCAGCGCGCCCGCCGCCTCCTCGAAGAGGCCCGCGACGAGGTCGCCGCCTTCCTCGGTCGCGACCCGGGCGACATCGTCTTCACCTCGGGCGGCACCGAGTCGGCCAATCTGGCCGTGTTGGGGCCCGCCGAGACGGCCCGGCAGGACCGGGGTGAGGCGGTGCTCCTGTATTCCGCCGTGGAGCACCCGGCCGTGCGCGAGTCGGCCCGCGCCGCGGCCAAAGCCGGCCTCGATACCCGGGAGCTCCCCGTCGACGCATCCGGCATCGTCGACCCCGACGCGCTGGCGCGGACTCTCTCGTCACGGGCCACGAGCGTGTCGATCATGACGGCCAACAACGAGACCGGCGTGGTGCAGCCGCTGCGCCAACTCATAGAGACGATCCGCCAGCGCGCCCCCAACGCATACGTGTTCACCGATGCGGTGCAGGCCGCGCCCTATCTCGACCTGGCGGACATCACGGCCGGTGCCGACCTGGTGTCGCTCAGCGCGCACAAGGTCGGTGGGCCGGTCGGCGTGGGTGCGCTGGCCATCAGCAGTCGCGTGCTGCTCGAGCCCCGCCAGCACGGCGGCGGGCAGGAACGCGAGCGACGGAGCGGGACCCAGGACGTGGCGGGCGCCGTCGGGTTCGCCACGGCGCTCGGTCTGGTGATGGCCGAGCGCGCCACAGCGGGCCCACGGGTGGCGGCCCGGCGCGACCGCCTCCGCGACGGGCTCCTCCACGCCATCGACGGGGCCTACCGCACCGTCCCCGCCGCCACCACCGACATCCTCCCGGGCCACCTGCATCTCTGCGTCCCGGGCGTCGAGCGCGAGGAGCTCCTGGTCGCTCTGGGGGAGCAGGACATCTGCGTCTCGGGCGGGTCGTCGTGTGCCAGCGGGGCGCTGCAGCCGAGCCACGTCCTCGCCGCCATGGGCGTGACCCCGGAAATGGCAGCCGGCGCGCTCCGCTTCACCTTGGGCTACGGCACGACGGATGCGGACATCGACCGCGCCCTCCAGGTCGTCCCGGCCGTGGTCGCCGCACTGCGCCGAGGGGGCTGAGTCCGGTGGCACACTGGTCCCATGCGGGTGCTCGTGGCCATGTCGGGAGGCGTCGACTCCTCCGTGGCGGCCGCGCTGCTGGTGGAGCAGGGTCATGACGTCGTCGGCGCCACGCTCAAGCTGTGGGGCGGCCCGTCCGACTCCGGGTGCTGCTCGGTCGCCGACGTCGAGGACGCCCGCCGCGTGGCCCAGCAGTTGGGCATCACGCATCACGTCTTCAACCTGACCGAGGAGTTCGACCGCAACGTCGTGGCGCCCTACGTGGGGGAGCACGCGTTGGGGCGGACGCCCAACCCGTGCATAGAGTGCAACCGCACCATGAAGTTCGACCGCCTGTTGCACCGGGCCGACCGCCTCGGCTTCCACCGCCTGGCCACCGGGCACCACGCCCGGGTCACCGGCGCTGACACCGCGTCCGCCTCCGACTCCGGCGCCGACCTCGCCCCGGCCCTGTCGTCGTGGCAGCTCCGCCGCGGCGCCGATCCCCTCAAGGACCAGTCGTACGTCCTGTCCATGCTCGGGCAGGACGCGCTGTCCCGCGTGGTCTTCCCGGTGGGTGACATGACCAAGGACGAAGTACGGGCCCACGCCCATCGTTTGGGTCTCCGCACCGCCGGCAAGCCGGACAGCCAGGACGTGTGCTTCATCAGCAGCGTCGAGGGCCGCCAGGCCTTCTTGTCGCAGCGGGTCGAGCTCCACCCTGCCGAGGTCGTCGACGGCGACGGCCGCCCGGCCGGATCGGTCGAGGCGGTCGAGCTCGTCACGGTGGGGCAGCGCCGCGGCATGGGTCACGGCAGCGACGGCAAGCGCCGCTACGTGACGCATGTCGACGTGGCGGCACGCCGGGTGACGGTCGGCAGCGCGACCGAGGTGCTGCGCACGTCCGTGCTGCTGGCCGGGCCGTCGCTGACGTGGGTCGACCAGCCCCTCACGGCCGGAGCCCGAGCGGTGGCGCAGGTCAGCGCCCACGGCCGCCCCGTCCCCTGCACCCTCGTCGCCGCCGCATCCGTCGAGAACGACCTCATAGAGGTCCGGTTCGACGAGCCGCAGCGCCCCGTGGCGCCGGGGCAGACGGTGGCGCTCTACGACATGCTCGACCCCGACGCCGTCGTGGGCGCGGGCATCGCCGCCTGACCGTGCCCGGCGCCGACCAGGTCCCGCAGAAGGCCCAAGACCGGGCCGCCGAGCTGCGCAACCAGATCATCCACAACAACGAGCTGTACCACCAGCTCGATGCCCCCGAGATCCCCGACGCCGAATACGACCTCCTCGTCGTCGAGTTGAGGCAGCTCGAGTCCGACTTCCCGGCCCTCGCCACGCCGGACTCGCCGACGCAGGCCGTCGGCGCGGCACCGTCGGGGCTGTTCCAAGAGGTGCGCCACCGCGTCCCCATGATGAGCCTCGACAACTCGTTCAGCGAGGACGAGCTCAGGGCGTGGGGGGCGCGAGTCAAGCGCCAGGCGCCCGACCTCGACCTCGACACGCTCGCCTTCTCGTGCGAGCCCAAGGTCGACGGCGTCGCCATGTCGCTCACGTACGAGAAGGGGCGCTTCGTGCAGGCGGCGACCCGCGGCGACGGCGTCAGCGGCGAGGACGTGACCGCCAACATCGCCACCGTGAAGGACGTCCCCAAGGAACTGGCCAAGGCGGGCGGGCCCTATCCCGATGTGCTCGAAGTCCGCGGCGAGATCTACATGCCAGTCAAAGAGTTCGACGCCATGAACAAGCGCCAGGCCGAGCTGGGCGAGCGCCTCTTCGTGAACCCGCGCAACTCCGCCGCCGGCGCGCTGCGCCAGAAGGACCCGAACGTCACGGCCCAGCGGCCGCTGCACTTCTGGGCCTACGCCCTCGGCGACGTCCAGCCCGCACCGGCCACCTCCACCAAGTCCGCCAAATCAGCCAAGTCCGCCGACCTCATATGGCCGGCAGCCACCCAGACGGCCACGCTGGCCCAGCTGAAGAAGGCCGGCTTCCCGGTGAGCCCCGATGCCCGGCAGGTCAGAGGGATGACGGCAGTGGTGGCACGCTGCGAGGAGCTGGCCGAGGAGCGCCACGGCCTCGCCTACGAAATCGACGGTGTCGTCACCAAGGTCGACGAGGTCGCCCTGCGCGACGTCCTCGGCACCACGTCACGAGCCCCCAGGTGGGCCATCGCCTTCAAGTTCCCTCCCGAGGAGCGCACGACCCGTCTGATCGACATCATGGTGTCGATCGGCCGCACCGGACGGGCCACGCCGTTCGCCCGCCTCGAGGCGGTCTTCGTCGGCGGCTCCACCGTCGGCGTGGCCACGCTGCACAACGAGGACCAGGTGGCGGCGAAGGACGTGCGCCCCGGCGACC
This sequence comes from Acidimicrobiales bacterium, assembly GCA_036271495.1. GTDB lineage: Bacteria > Actinomycetota > Acidimicrobiia > Acidimicrobiales > RAAP-2 > Bog-473. Next base: position 1,197 of record DATBAO010000111.1, on the reverse strand, counting down.
TCGTCATCGTGCGCAAGGCCGGCGACGTCATACCCGAGGTCGTCGGCCCCGTGAAGGACGGCGCCACGGCAGGCGTGCCGAAGCGCCGCAAGCCGAAGTGGAAGTTCCCGACCGCGTGCCCGTCGTGCGGCCAGCCGCTCGTCCGCCTCCCCGGCGAGAGCGACACCTACTGCACCAACATCGACTGCCCGGCCCAGCGCGTGCAGCGCGTGGCGCACTACGCCTCACGCGGCGCCATGGACATCGAGGGGCTCGGCGAGGAGCGCGTCCTGCAGCTCGTCACCGCCGGCCTCATCAACGACGCCGCCGATCTTTACGACCTGACTCCGGGGCAGCTCGCCGCCCTGGAGCGCTTCGGCGCCCTCTCGGCGGCGAACCTCGTGGCGGGCATCGATGCCTCGCGCGCACAACCATTGAGCCGGCTGCTGGTTGCGCTCGGCATCCGCCACGTCGGGCCGACCGGTGCCCGCGCCGTGGCCCGCGCCTTCGGCACGCTCGAGGCCATCGCCGCCGCCACCGTCGAGGAGCTGGCGGCCGTCGACGGCGTGGGCGGCATCATCGCGGCCAGCCTGGCCGAGTTCCTGTCGGCCGACACCAACGTGGCCGTCATCGAGCGGTTGCGGGCGGCCGGCGTCTCCATGGAGGAGCCGGGTGCGGCCGCCGGAGGCGATGCAGCGCCGACCGTCCCCCAGACGCTGGACGGCAAGACGGTGGTGGTCACCGGCGCGGTCCCGGAGTACACGCGGGAGGGGGCCGAGGAGGCGATCGAGGAGCGGGGCGGGAAGTCGCCCGGGAGCGTGTCGAAGAAGACCTTCGTGCTCGTGGTGGGCGAATCGCCCGGCGCCAGCAAGCTGAAGAAGGCGGAGGACCTGGGCATCCCGCAGCTCGACGCCGCATCGTTCCAAGCGTTGCTCGATACCGGTGAACTGCCCTCATGAACACCACCGCTGCTGGTAGGGGGGTGTCCACCGGCTGCGTGCCTGGGGTCGGTAGCCTGAGTCCGCCCCGATGCCCCTAATTTCAGACTCCATCGGCCGGGTCCTTGGGAAGCGGTACCGGCTGCTCTCCGCCTTGGGCACCGGCGCATCCGCCCACGTCTATCTCGCCGAGGACGTGTCGTTGCAGCGTCATGTCGCGGTCAAGGTGCTCCAACCCGGGTTGGCGACCGACGAGGCCTTCCTGAAGCGCTTCCGGGCC
>DATBAO010000110.1:0-50462 GCA_036271495.1 Acidimicrobiales bacterium | reverse complement strand
ATTGCGGCCGCCATCCTGCTCGCCGTCCTCGGCGCCACCGATTGGGTCGACGGATTCGTGGCGCGGCGCTACGGCCAGGTTTCGACGTTCGGCAAGGTGCTCGACCCGACCGCAGACCGGATCCTGGTCGGAACGGCGGTGATCTCCATCATGGTGTACGGCGCCGTGCCTCTCTGGTTCGGCCTGGCCACCATTGCGCGCGAGGTCCTGGTGTCCGCCATGGTGTTGTTGCTGGCGGCCCTGGGCGCGGTCCGCATCGATGTGTTGTGGGTGGGCAAGGCGGGCACATTCGGATTGATGTTCGCCTATCCCACGTTCCTCCTCGGGTACGGGTCGGCCGACTGGCAGGAGCCGATACGCATCATCGGATGGGTGACGGGCCTGGTCGGGCTGGCCCTCGCCTGGTGGGCGGCGGGGAGCTACATCGCGCCGGCCCGGCGGGCGCTGCGTGACGGCCGGGCGGCGCGTCGGAGCGCCGTATGAAGGCCGTGATCATGGCCGGTGGCGAGGGCACCCGGCTCCGCCCGCAGACCTCCAACCTCCCCAAGCCGATGCTCCCGCTCGTCGGGCGCCCGATGATGGAGCACATCGTGTCGCTCCTGCAGCGCCACGGCATCACCGACATCGTCGTCACGGTCGCCTTCCTCCCCAACGCGATCCGCAGCTACTTCGGCGACGGCAGCGAGCTGGGCGTCTCCATGGTCTATGCCACCGAGGAATCTCCCCTGGGCACGGCCGGGTCGGTGCGCAACGCGCGGGAGCAGCTGACGGAACGCTTCCTCGTCATTTCCGGCGACGTCCTGACCGACATCGATCTGACGTCGGTCATCGCCTTCCACGAGAAGAACGAGGCGCTGGCGACCATCGCCTTGTGCGCGGTGGAGAATCCCCTGGAGTTCGGGATCGTCATCACGCGGGAGGACGGCACCATCGAGCGCTTCCTGGAGAAGCCGGGGTGGGGTCAGGTGTTCAGCGACACCATCAACACCGGCATTTACGTGCTCGAGCCCGAAATCTTCGACCACATCCCCGAGGGGCGCTCGGTGGACTTCTCCGGTGAGGTGTTCCCGTCCGTGCTGGAGGCGAACCTGCCCCTCTACGGGTACGTGGCCGACGGCTACTGGGAGGACGTCGGCACGACGGCGGCGTACCTCAAGGCCCACGAGGACATCCTCGATGGCAAGGTCCAGGTGGACGTGGCCGGCTTCGAGCTGCGCCCGGGCATCTGGATCGGCCGGGACTCCTCCATCGACCCCTCGGTCCGCATTGAGGCACCGGCGTTCGTCGGGGAGAACTGCACCATCGACCCCGACGTGGTGCTGGGCTCCTACTCCACGGTGGGCGCCAACACCCAGGTGGCCGCCCGGGCCGAGCTCCAGCGCTCCGTGATCGGCGAGAACTCCTACCTGGGGCCCGCCTCCCGGGTCGAAGGGGCGGTGCTCGGCCGGTCCTGTGATCTGCGGGTCGGGGCCCGGATTGAGCCCGGCGCGGTCGTGGGCGAGGGGTGCCTGGTCGGCGCCCACGCCGAGGTCCGCAGCGACGTGAAGGTCTACCCGGGCAAGGTGGTCGAGGCCGCGGCACAGGTGAACGCCTCCATCGTCTGGGAATCGGGCGGGTCTCGGACCCTCTTCGGCACCGAGGGTGTCCAGGGCATCGCCAACGTCGACATCAGCCCCGAGCTGGCGGTCCGTCTGGCCAAGGCCTGGGCCTCGGGGTTCGAGAAGGGTTCGTCGATCACCGCCTCGCGGGACACCAGCCGCGTGGCCCGGGTGCTCAAGCGGGCCCTCATGGTGGGGTGCAACTCGGTCGGGGTGAACGTCAACGACCTGGAGTTGGCCACCGTGCCGGTCACGCAGCACCACGTGCGCATGCGCGGCAACCGCGCCGGGCTCACGGTGCGGCTCAGCCCCGACGACCCGCAGTCGGTGGTCATCCGGTTCTTCGACGAACGCGGCATCGACCTTTCGGAGAGCGACCAACGCCGGGTCGAGCGTATGTACCACCGCGAGGAGTTCCGCCGGGTCACCGCCGGTGAGATCGGAGACATCGACTTCTCCCCCCGCACGATCGAGCTCTACACGGCTGACGTGGTCGAGGCGTTCAAGTTGCGTCGCAACGCGGGACGCGAGGTGAAGCTCGTGCTCGACCTGTCCTATGGGGCCGCCAACTTCGTGATGCCAAACCTGCTCTCGAAGGTGGGCGCGGACGTGCTCAGCATCAACCCCTATGCGCAGACGCCGGGCATGATCGCGGTCGATCCTGCGGTGAGCGAGGCCCGGGTGGCCGATGCCGTCCGAGGTTCGGGCGCCGACCTGGGCGCCGTGATCGATGCGGGCGGTGAGCGGCTGACGCTGATCGACGGGACGGGTCGCGTGCTCTCCGACGACGAGGCGATCATGGCCTTCATTGAGTTGTCGACGTCAGTGGGCGAGACGGGCCCGGTGGCGCTCCCGGTGACCGCCAGCGATCGCACGGTGCGCCACTTCCGAGAGCGTGGCGTCGAGCTGATGCTGACGCCATTGTCGCCCTCGGGCCTGCTCCAGGCGGCGGCGTCGGGCGGCGTGTCCTTCGCCTCTGATCGGCGCGGTGGGTACGTCTTCCCGGCCTTCCTGCCCGCTTTCGATGCGGCAGCCGCACTGGCTCGACTGGTGTCACTCCTCCAGGAGAGCCCGGCGACCCTGGCCCAGATCGTCGACGCCATCCCGCCCATGCCCATCCTGGAGGCCGAGGTCCCGACGCCCATGGAGCAGAAGGGCCTGATCATGCGGACCCTGATGGAGCAGCTCACCGACGAGGGCGCCGAATTGGTCCTGGTTGACGGCATCAAGGTGGTCTCGGACCAGGGCTGGGCCCTGGTGGTGCCCGACCCCTCGGACCCCGTCACGCACGTCTGGGCCGAAGGATCGGACCTGGCGTCGTCGGAGGCTCTGGTCGCCGCCTACGTCGAACGGATCGCCGGGATGCTGCCCTGAACTTCGGGCCTGCGGCCTGTGCCGGTGGTCCGGTATGGTCGCCCCCCATGAACATCCCAGATGACCTCCGCTACTCGCCGGAGCACGAGTGGATCCGCGTCGACGGGACGACGGTCAGGGTGGGCATCACGGACTACGCCCAGGACGCGCTCGGGGACATCGTGTTCGTCGATCTGCCCGCCGTCGGAACCGAGGTCGAGGTGGGAGGACAGCTGGGCGAGGTCGAGTCGACCAAGTCGGTGTCGGAGATCTATGCGCCGTTGGCCGGCACCGTGACGGCGGTCAATGACACGCTCACGCAAGGGCCGGAAAGGATCAACCAGGATCCCTACGGCGAAGGGTGGCTCTGCGAACTGGAGCTCGCGACGGGTGCGGACCCGGGCAGTCTCCTCGACGCGGTCGCCTACGGTGACCTGACCGCTGACTGACCTGGCATTCGGCGCTGTGATGAGGGCAGGAGAAGTCGCGCGTGGGGTGGGGTACCGTGGACGGCGTGTTCTGTCACAACTGCGGGCACCGGAATCCCGAGGGAGTCAACTTCTGCTCCTCGTGTGGCCACGCGCTGCTCGCGGACGGCGATGATGCGACCATCACGCTGCACCCCACCGACGAGGGGGAGACAACTGAGGACCACCCCGATGTCACCTTGGTCGAAGTGCCGCACGGCGCCGGCGTGCTCGTGGTCACCCGCGGCCCCAACATCGGTGCGCGCTATCTCCTCGGGGAAAACGTCGTGAAGGCGGGACGGCATCCGGAGAGTGACATCTTCTTGGACGACATCACCGTGTCGCGTCGCCACGTGGAGATCTCCCCTGCGGACGGGGGTTACTCGGTCCGGGACGTCGGGTCCTTGAACGGCACCTACGTGAACCGGGAGCGCATCGACGAAGTGCCGCTCGCGCCGGGCGACGAAGTGCAGATCGGCAAGTTCAAGCTCGTCTATCTGGTGGCCGGCAACGAGTGAGCAGCCGTACGTATCTCTCCATCGGCGACGTCCTGACGCTCCTACGGGAGGAGTTCCCCGACGTCACCATCTCGAAGATCCGGTTCTTGGAGAGCCAGGGCCTGGTCAATCCGGAGCGGTCGCCCTCGGGCTACCGCAAGTTCTTCGACCATGACGTCGAACGCCTGCGGTGGGTGCTCCGCCAGCAGCGCGAGCACTTCCTGCCCCTGAAGGTCATCCGGGACCGTCTGGCCGACGGGGACCTGGGCGAGGACCTGGGAGCCGAGCGGCCGAACGGCAAGGCGGCCCAGCCGGCGCATGCGGTCGCCGTCGTCGGCGTCGCGTCGAGCCAGGCGCACGAACAGCCGACCAAGGCCGACGAAGAGGCGATGGCGCGTATTCTGGCCGACGCCTCGCGCCGCGCCGCGCGACTGCCCGAGGAGAAGCAGGCGCGTCCGGGACTGCAGGTCGTCTCCGAGAGCGAGGCGTCGCCGCGCGCCGCGGCCGAGCCCGCGCCGGCCCGGGAGAGCGTGTCGGCCGGCGCCCGCCGCGGCGGCGCCGAGCGAGCGGGCGACACGGCCACGACCGTCGCCAGTCGCCCCGCGCCGACGACGGGGACGTCCGCAGCTGCTGGTCGTGGCAACGGCGCACCGCAGGGGCGCCAGCCCGGGGCAGCGGCGACGCCGCGCGTCGTGCCGCCGCAGAACGACGCACGTCCGCGCAAGGGCGAAGCGAAGTCGGGCGAGACCGCGGCGCCGAGCGCGCCGAGTCCCGCCGCGGCCGTGGTGACCGGCGCCAGCCTGTCGGCCGACGAGCTCTGTGCGGCCAGCGGGCTCTCGCTGGACGAGTTGGCGGGCCTCAAGGGATTCGGGCTCGTGGAGTGCGTGACAGTGGCCGGTATCGAGACCTATGACGAGGACGCCCTGACGGTGGCCAACCTGGCCGCCGCCTTTCGGGCCTTCGGGATCGAGCCACGCCACCTCCGCCTGTACCGCAATGCCGCGGACCGTGAGCTGGGACTCATTGAGCAGGTGGTGATCCCTCTTTTGCGGCAGCGGAACCCAGAATCGCGGCAGCGGGCCGTCGACGGGGCCGATCAGCTGGCTGCGCTGGGGCAATCGATGCGGGCCACCTTGCTCCGCCAGGCCCTTCGCCACCATCTGGGGGGGTGACGCACGCCCGGAATCGGGCGCTACATTTCAGTGATGGTCCGTGTGCTTCTTCGTGCCGTCAGGGTGGACCTGCAATCGAACACACCGGTGCTCCTGCTGCAGGAGACCGAGGGCGAGGGGCGCACGTTGCCGATCTTCATCGGGAGCCCCGAGGCAACGGCCATCGCCTACGCACTCCAAGGGGTGACGATGCCCCGCCCCCTGACCCATGACCTCATGAAGGACATGCTCGGCGCACTCGACATCAGCGTTGAGCGGGTGATCATCACCGAGCTGCGCGCGTCCACCTACTATGCCGAGATGCACCTCGTGCGCGGCGAAGAGCGGACGATCGTCTCGAGCCGGCCATCCGACGCGGTGGCGGTCGCCGTCCGCACCGAGTCGCCGCTCTTCGTGTCTGACGAGCTCATGGAGTCCGAGGGCATCATCCTCGCGCTCGACGCCGAGGAAGAGGAAGATGACACGCCCGACGAGCTGGTGGGCCAGTTCCGTCAGTTCCTCGACTCGGTGCGGCCCGAGGACTTCGAGGGGTGACGCACCGACGCTGGGCGCTCGCCCTTCTCGCGGGCGCCGCTGTCGTGCTCGCGGCGTGTAGCAGCACTCCCACCAAGCCGAAGCACGTGACGACCACGACGCGGGCCGCGACGACGACCACCGCGTCGTCGACGAGCACCACGACAACCGCCGCGTCCACCACGTCGACCACGGCGGGCTCGACTGCCTGCAATCACGTCAGTGCCACGGCCGGACAGGGCCAGGGCGCGGCCGGGACGATCACCGGCACCATCACGCTCACCAACACCGGCAGCGCAGCGTGCACGGTGAACGGCTACCCGACGATGGCACTCTTCTCCGGGAGCGGGGCCCCACTGACCGTCACGATGGTCAACGGTCTTTCAGTGACGATCTCGAGTGCGGCCAATGCTGCACCGTCGTCCTTCTCGCTGGCACCTTCATCCACGGCGCAATTCGCCTACCAGTTCTCGGACGTGCCCGTGGGCGCGCAGACGAACTGCCCCACCTCTGAGTCCGCCTCCGCCACCATGCCGGGGGCGACCACGGCCTCGCCGACGTTCCAGCTGGCCATCGGGCCCTGCGGCAACGGGACGATCAGGGTCTCACCCGTCTACGCCGGGTCCTGACCGTCAGGAGGCGGTCAGCGCGGGGTTGACGAGGATCCGACCCCGCACCGCGGCATCGAGCACCCGGTCGAGCGCAGCCGTGAGCCCGTCGAGACCGATCTCCTCATTGACCATCTCTTCGCAGTGCTGCAGCGGGAAAGCCTCGGCCATGTCGTTCCACAGCGCCCGCCGTTCCTCAATCGGGGTCGCCACCGTGTCGATGCCCAACAAGGCGACGCCGCGCACGATGAAGGGGTAGACGGTCGTGGCCAAGTCGTTGCCGCCGGTCAGCCCGCTGGCCGCGACCGCGCCGCCGTAGCGAACCGTGCGCAGGGCCTCCGCCAGTGCCCTCCCGCCGACGCAGTCGACGACTCCCGCCCACAGCTGAGGCCCCAAGGTCCGGCCATCGTCCTCGGTGAACTCGCGGCCCACCACGCGGCTGGCCCCGAGCTCCTGCAGGTAGTCGTGTTCCGTCGACTTGCCCGACGAGGCCACCACCTCGAAGCCTGCGTGGGCGAGGAGTGCCACCGCCGCGCTCCCGACACCGCCCGAGGCTCCGGTGACGAGGATCGGCCCGTCGTCCGGAGTGGTCCCGTGATGGACGAGACGGCGGAACGACAGCAGGGCGGTGGCGCCGGCCAGGCCGATGATCGCCGCCGTACGGCAGGTCAAGGCATCGGGGAGCGGCACGACCCAGTCGGCCGGCACGCGCGCATAGGCGGCAAAGCCGCCGTGTCGAGCGACGCCGAGGTCGTAGCCCTGGACCAGGACGCGTTGCCCGGGGGTGAAGTCGGGGCTGGAGCTCTCTTCGACGCTGCCTGTCAGCTCCACGCCAGGGACGAGCGGGAAGACCCGCGCCACCCGGTTCCCCGGCCGCGTCACCATGGCGTCCTTGAAGTTGATGGCCGACCACTCGACCCGGACGAGCACCTCGCCCTCGGGGAGGTCGGAGTCGGCGAGCTGGACCACGGCGGGTCGGATGACTGCCCCCGCCTTGGAGAGCAGGTAGGCCGCAAAGCGCACGGGTTCACTGTAGAGGGCGGTGCCGCCGCTTTCCGGCCCGTCCGGTTGCAACGGGTACGTTCGGGCGGTGACCACAACCGCAGGTTATGGGGGTTGGGCCTCGCCGCTCGCGGCAGGCGACGTGGCCCGGGCCAAGGTCTCCCTGTCGGAGGTGTGCTCGGACGGCAGCGCGGTGTACTGGCTCGAGTCCCGGCCGGCCGAGGCGGGCCGGACCGTGGTCGTGCGGGCCGATGCCGGAGGTGTGATCGACCATTCGCCCGAGGGCGTCAGCATTCGGAGTCGGGTCGACGAGTACGGAGGGGGCGCACTGTGCCTCGTCCCCGGGCACTCCACCGGCGCGTTCGCCTATGTCGACCACGCGGACCAACGGGTGTGGTTCTGTGACGGTTCGGCGACGGCCGGCGGTGTGGTCCCGGTCCCGTTGAGCACAGAGCCGGCGGGGGTCGACGTCGCCGCCCACGGCGGCCTGAGCGCCACCGCCGACGGCGACTGGGTGCTGTGCGTTCGAGAGATCCATCCCGAGGGTGCGGCCCGACCGGTCCGTTGCGTCGTCGCCCTCTCGACCCGCGCCGGTTCGCCCTGCGAGACAGTGGTGCTCGGCGGGCACGACTTCTTCGGGACACCCCGGTCGAGCCCGAGTGGTGACCGGCTCGCCGTCGTCGCCTGGGACCATCCCGACATGCCGTGGGACGCCTCGACCGTTCTGTTGGTGCTTCTCGGGCGGGTCGGTTGTCCCGAGCACGACCATGACGTGCTGCAGGCCTTGGGAGTCGAACAGGTCGTCGCTGGTGGCGCGGGGGAGTCGGTCGGCCAGCCCGACTGGGGGCGTGACGGGACGCTGCGCTTCGTCTCGGACCGGCGAGGGTGGTGGCAGCCCTACCTCCACGACGGACGCGTCGGTGAGGGACCACCGCTCACCGACGTCGAGGCGGAGTTCCACGGGCCGGACTGGGTCCTCGGTCAACGCACCATGGCGGAAGTGGCCGACGGGACGCTCGTGGCCCGCATGACCACCTCGGGGCGTGACGCGCTCGTCCGGTTGGAGGGCGGATCCGTGGTGCCGTTGGCGCAACCGTGCGTCTCCATCGCCGCGGTGTGCGCGCACGGCGACGGCGTCGCCCTGATCGGCAGCACGCCCGACCGGCCGTCCACCGTCTGGCTCTGGGATCCCGACGGGGGTGCACGCCCGCTTCGCCCCCACGCCGGAGTGACCCTTGACGCGGCGGACGTCGCGGTGGGTGAGCCCTTCACGCTGATCGGGCGGACGGGGCGACCGGTGCACGGCACGCTCTTCCGACCCGCGGCGGGCGACACGCGGGGGCCCGAAGGGGGCGCGCCGCCACTGGTGACGTGGTGCCACGGTGGACCGACCTCGTCCTGCCAGGCGGGGCTCGACCTGACGCTGCAGTTCTTCACGACCCGGGGCTTCGCCGTGGCCTGCGTCGACTATGCGGGGAGCTCGGGCTACGGACGGGCCTACCGGTGCTCCCTCTGGGGCCAGTGGGGTGTCGCTGACGCCGCGGACTGCCTCGATGCCGCGCGCTACCTGGCGCAGCGGGGCGACATCGATCCGGACCGGATGGCCATACGGGGCGGCAGTGCGGGAGGCATGACCGCCCTCAACGCGCTGGCGGCGGGGGAGGGGTTCGCCGCCTGCGCCTCGTGGTACGGGGTCACCGATCTCCTGGGACTGGTGGCGACCACGCATGACTTCGAGGCCCACTACACCGACCGGCTGATCGGTCCGCTGCCCGAGGCGCGCCACCTGTACGAGGAGCGTTCACCCCTGCATCGAGCCGGGGCGATGCAGGGGTCGGTGCTGCTGCTGCAGGGGACCGAGGATCCCGTCGTGCCCCCGTCGCAGGCCGAGAGCATGCGCGACGCCCTGGAAGCGGCGGGGAACCCCTGCGACCTGCTGTTCTTCGAAGGAGAGGGACACGGCTTCCGGCGAGCGGACACCCTGACCGCATGCCTGGAGGCCGAATTGGCGTTCTACCTCCGTCAACTCCGCCTTTAGGATCACCCCCGGGGGTTCCTTCGTGCGTCCCCCCTGTGTGCGAGGCTTTTGCGAGGCCATGCTGAACGAATCCGCGACGACGATCCCGACCTGGGCCACGCCGCTGGCCGACCAGTGGCTGCGGGCATGGGGACGCGTCAAGCGGATCACCCCCGAAGTCGGCGACGCGCTGTTGTACGGGGTCAGCGCACTGTTCGCGCTCCTCACCATCTACACGTCGACCAACGCGTTGTACCAGGTGTGGGGACGCATGGCGTTGTTGCCGTTCGCCTTTGGCGCTGTCGCATCGGCTGTCCTGGCCGGGGCGGTGCGCCGTGCCCGCCGGCGGCAAGCGGGCCACGTGCTCACGAGACGCCAGCACCGGCGCGCCTGGTTGACGCGGATCGTGGTGGCGGTGTGCGTGTTCGCCGGTTCGCTCGCCATTCCGCTCGGCTTCGAGATCGTGTGGCGCTTCGACGGCGTGGCCGGATCGCACCAGCAGCCCGAGGTGGTCACCGTCGAGGTCGGGGGACAGGACCTCGTGCGCGGCACGGACCCCTACGTCGTGCCGGTGCGCCTGCACCACGCGGTCCGCTATCACCCTCCGGGGCAGCCGGACTTCGAAGGGTTCCTGCCCTACCTGCCGCTCATGGCCGTGGCGGGCATCCCGAGCGAGATCTGGCCGAACAACGGGCTCAGTGACGCCCGGATCTTCTTCTGCCTGACGACCCTGGCCGTGGCCGCGGTCGCCCTCTATATGTGTCGGGCCGACGGAAGACGCAAGATCCGCGCCCTGCAGGCGCTCATCATCCTGCCCGTGGCCTCGTTACCGCTGGCGACCGGCGGCGATGACATCCCCGTCGTGGCCTTCCTGCTCCTGGCCATCGTGCTGGCGCAGCGGCGCAGACCCTTCGCCTCCGGCGTCGTCTTCGGCATCGCCTCTGCCATGAAGTTCACCGCCTGGCCGTTGGCCGTGTTGGCGATCTTCGCCGCACGAGGACGCAACGGCGAGCGCCGCCCGTTCCGCATGCTGGCCGGCATGATCGTCGTTGCCGTCCCGACCATCTTCCCGTTCGCCCTGCGGGGTCCGTTCGCCCTCATCGACGATGTGATCCTCTTCCCGCTCGGTTTGAGCAAGATCCCGACGACAGCGGCGAGCGCCCTGCCGGGCCACGTCTTGGTGAGCGAGTTCCCTTCCCTGAGCCGGGCTCTGCCGCTGGCCGTCGCGATCGTGTTGGCGGTGTTGCTGGCGCGCCACATCTACCGCCGCACGCCGAGCACCGCAGCCGAGGTCTGCATGATCGCGGGCGTCGTGATGTCGGCCCTGATCCTGTTGGCGCCCGATCCGCGCGTGGGCTACCTGCTCTACCCGATCAACTTCTTCGTGTGGGCCTATCTGTTGGCCGAACCGTCACCGCCGCTGGACGTCCTGCCGCCACAGACGGCCGAAGCGGTCAGCACCGCGCCGGACTGAAGCGGGCGCAGCGCGCATCGGGCGCGCTACTCGGGGTCGGGCACCTGGAAGAGACGCACCGTGAAGGTCGTCGTCCCACGGGGGGGTCCGCCACTGGGGAAGGTCGTGGCGTTGACGGTGGCCCCCAACTCCCAGTAGTAGCCGTCCGAGCCCGCCAGCTTCCCCAGGACCTCGAGGGCATTGGGCTGGTTCCTGGCCGCACCGCGGTCGGAGATCTGCCAGCCCTGCAGCTTCATGTCGGCGGCATAGAACGACACCAGCGCGGCCTGGGACTCGCCCGAACTGAAGCTCACCTGGGCGTCGTACTGGCCTGCGCCGGCGGTGTTGTTCTGGTGTGTGGTCCGGACGGATCCCACGGGGACGGACACGGCGTTGAGGATGTTGTTTGGAGGCTCACCCGCGCTGGTGATCGGCGTCAGCAGGCTGGCTGCCGGCAAAGCCCGCAAGGTGATTCCGGGGACGCCGACCGCGCTGTTCGTGTGCTTGATGGCTGCCGGGGACTGGCTCGACACGATGCCGATGGTGACGAACAGGACCAGGATGAGCGCGGCGAGGCCGACGACGATCATGGCCGGCCGCATGGAGATCCCTCCGGGAGCCGGCGGGCGCTGCGGTTCGGAGACTTCGTTCATGGCCGTACAAGCCTATGACGGTGGCGACCACCCGAAATGGTCGAGGGGGCCGTGTCCCGAGCCCAGACGCCAGGCGGCCCCCCCGGCCAGAGCCCGTGTGACGAAGTCCTTGGCCTGCGCAATCGCCTCTGCCACCGTGGCGCCCCGGGCCAGGTGGGCGACCATGGCGGCCGAGAGCGAGCACCCGGTGCCGTGGTCATTGCCGGTGTCCACACGCTGACCAGGCAGGACGACGACCCCTGCGGGCCCGGCCACGACGTCGTCCGCCGAATCGGTGAGGTGGCCCCCCTTCACGACGACGTAACGCGCTCCGGTCGCCCGGATGCGCTCCGCCACGGCGATCCGGGCGTCGAGGGAGCGGAGGGACTCGACCTCCACGCCACCGAGCACGGCGGCTTCGCGGAGGTTCGGCGTGACGACCAGGGCGTGGGGGAGGAGCTCGGTCAGGTAGGCGGCAACGCCGGCAGCCTCCAGCAGCCGGTGCCCGGTCGAGGAGACCAGGACGGGATCGACGACGAGTGGGGCGAGCAGGCCTCCGGCGGCCAGGTCGGCCACCGTGGACACGATGCCGGCGGTGGCGAGCATGCCGGTCTTCACGCCGCGCACGGCGAAGTCGTCGAGGACCGTCTCTATCTGCTGCCGCACGAATGCGGGCTCCAGGACGGACACGCCCCGCACGCCGGCCGTGTTCTGCGCCGTCACGGCGGTCAATGCGCACGTGCCGTGCACGCGCAGAGCCGCAAAGGTCTTCAGATCGGCCTGAGCCCCGGCCCCCCCGCCCGAGTCGGAGCCGGCAATGGTCAACGCAGTCGGAGGCGTCGGGCCCTGCACCGAGCCACCATAGGCGGGCACCGGGGTATCGTCGTGCGGTGACCCGCAACGACGCCGGTCCTGCCACGCCCGTCCCATCCGAGAGCGGCCTCTGCATCGCCGGCGACGCGCTGGGCTCCCGTCTCATCCTCGGGACAGGGGGCATGACCAGCCTCGATGTGCTGGACGCGTCGCTCCGAGCGTCTGGGGCCGCCATGGCCACGGTCGCCGTCCGGCGCGTCGAAGCCGCCGGCCGGGGGTCGCTGCTCTCCCTCCTCCATGACCTCGGTGTGCGCGTGCTGCCCAACACGGCGGGCTGCGCGACGGCATCGGAGGCGGTGCTCACCGCCAAGTTGGCCCGCGAGGCGTTCGGCACGGATTGGGTGAAGTTGGAGGTGATCGGCGACGACCGCACATTGCTCCCGGACGCCGTCGAGCTCCTGGACGCGGCGGAACAGCTGGCCGAGGACGGCTTCGTGGTGTTGCCCTACACGACCGACGATCCGGTCCTGGCCTTCCGCCTCCAACAGGTCGGCTGTGCCGCGGTCATGCCGCTCGGCTCGCCCATCGGCAGTGGGTTGGGCATCCGCAACCCCCACAACATCGCCCTGCTCCGCGACGCGGTCGACATCCCGGTGATCCTCGATGCCGGCATCGGCACCGCGTCCGACGCCGCCCTCGCCATGGAGCTGGGGTGCGACGGCGTCCTGGTGGCGACGGCCGTGAACCGGGCGCACGATCCGGTGGCCATGGCCCGCGCCATGCGACTGGCGGTGGAGGCCGGAGCCGAGGCGAGACGAGCCGGGCGCATCCCGGTCCGCTTCCACGCCGAGCCCTCCAGTCCGCTGGAGGGCAGAGCCGACCTTGCCGGAGGCGCGCCCGCCGCATCGTGACACCGCCCGGACTTGACCTGAATGATTAGGCCACCCTAACTTTAGGGCTTCCTAACAATCACGGGGTAGGAAAGGCCAAGGCGACGATGCGATCGAAGCGGACAGGGAACGCAGACGGAGTCAGGCGCAGGGGAGGAGTGGTCGCCGCCCTGGCGGTCGTCGTCGGTGCCGTCGTGCTGGCGGGATGTTCCTCGGGAGGATCATCGTCCCCGCAGGCATTGACGCTCTATTCAGGGCAGCACGAGCAGACCACGCAGGCGCTGATCGCGGCCTTCGAGAAGCAGACCGGCATCAAGGTCAACGTGCGCAACGATGACGAGGACGTCCTGGCCGATCAGATCGTGACAGAAGGCTCGCGCTCACCAGCAGACGTGTATTTCACCGAGAACACTCCGCCGTTGCAGGAACTGGCCTCGAAGGGTCTCCTGGCCCCCGTGGCGCCGTCCACCTTGGCCAAGACGCCCTCCCGCTACAACTCGCCCGACGGAAAGTGGGTGGGCGTCACGGCCCGCGTCAGCGTCATGGGCTACAACACCTCCCAGCTCAGCCCGAGTCAACTCCCCAAGTCGGTGATGGAGTTGGCCGACCCGCAGTGGAAGGGCAAGATCGGCATCGCCGGGTCCGAGACAGACTTTCAGCCGATCGTCACCTCCATCGCCCGCGCCCATGGCGAGGCGGCCGCTCTGCAATGGCTCGAGGCCGTGAAGGCGAACGCCGGCAGCCACAGCTATCCCGACAACGAAACGCTCATCTCAGAGATCAACAAGGGGCAGGTGGCGCTCGGCGTCATCAACCAGTACTACTGGTACCGTGAAAAAGCGCAGGTGGGCGAGTCGGGGCTCCACTCGGCCATCGCCTACTTCGCTCCGCATGACCCCGGGTACGTGATCGACGTGTCCGGTGCCGCCATCCTGAAGTCGTCGAGCAAGCAGGCCGACGCCCAGCGTTTCGTGGCCTTCTTGGTCTCCAAGAAGGGGCAGGAGATCATCGGGCACAGCGACAGCTACGAGTACCCCATTGCGTCAGGCGTGACGACGGCGCAGCCCGAGACACCCTTCGACGAGCTGCAGCCGAACGACATCACCATTCCCGAGCACGGGACCGGGGCTGAGGCGATCAAGTTGCTGCAGGAGGCCCAACTGCTGTGACCGGAGGCGACGCGGCGCCCGGCCGTCGCCGCGGCCGGCGCCGGTTGCCTGTGGCCTTGACGACCGTGGCCGTCCTCGTGTCGGTCGCGGTGTTGTTGCCGCTCGTGTTCCTGATCGTCCAGGCCTTCCAGGTCGGCTGGGCGGACCTGCACAAGCTGCTGTTCCGGACCCTGACGGCAACGCTGATCTGGAACACCGTGTCGCTGGTCGTCGTGGTCACGGTGTTGAGTGCGGTCGTCGGGACCTTGGCGGCCTGGTTCGTGGAGCGGACGGACGTCCCGCTGCGCCGGCTGTTGGCCATCCTCGTCGTCATCCCGCTCGGCATCCCGGACTTCCTGGTCAGTTTCGGATGGAAGGCCATCTTCCCTTCCATCGCCGGGTTCTGGGCCGCCGTGCTCGTCATGACGCTCGCCGTCTATCCGTTGGTCTTCCTGCCTGTCGCCGCCAGCCTGCGGTCGGCTGACCCGGCGCAGGAGGAGGTGGCGCGCAGCCTCGGCCTGGGCCGGGTGCGGACGTTCTGGACCGTGACGGTCGGGCAAGCGCGACTGGCCATCTTCGGGGGCGCCGTCCTGGTCGGGCTGGTCGTCCTGGCCGAGTTCGGCGCCTTCGAGATCCTCGGCTACCAGACGTTGACCACGGAGATCTACAACGAATTCCAGGTCGGCTTCAACGAGCCGGCTGCCTGTGCCCTCTCCCTGATCCTGGTGCTCCTCGGCGCGCTGCTGCTGGCCGGCGAGAGCAGTGTGCGCGGCCAGGGCCGGACGTCCCGATTGGGCGCGGGTGCGGCGCGGCAGCTTCGTCCAGTCCCGCTCGGCCGCTTGCGCCCCGCGGTGTTCGGCGGCGTTGCGCTCCTTGTCGTCCTGGCCCTCGGGGTCCCGGTGGGGGCGATCCTCTACCTGATCGCCAAGGGCGGGAGCAGCACGTTGCCGGCGGCGACGTCGGTGGCGGGCGCGACGCTGAACACCTTCGGCTACGGGGCGGCGGCGGGG
The DNA here is from genome assembly GCA_036271495.1 of Acidimicrobiales bacterium. GTDB lineage: Bacteria > Actinomycetota > Acidimicrobiia > Acidimicrobiales > RAAP-2 > Bog-473. The sequence goes on along the minus strand of DATBAO010000110.1, from coordinate 35,289 downwards.
GTGCTGGCGACACTGGCTGCGGTGCCGATCGCCCTCCTGTCGATCCGCTTCCCACGCCGCAAGGTGCTTAGCCTGGAGCGTTCCAACCTGGTGGTCCTGGCCGTGCCGGGTCTCGTCATCGCGCTGAGCCTGGCCTACGTGACGGAGCACTACCTGCAGGGCCGCTTCTACCAAACAAACATCCTGATGGTCGTGGCCTACGCCATCATGTTCTTCCCGCTGGCTGTGGTGGCCGTCCGCGCCGCCGTGGCGCGGGCGCCGGTCGGACTGGAGGAGGTGGCCGGCTCGCTCGGCGTCAAACGGCGCTCCGTCATGTGGCGCGTCACGCTGCCCCTCGTCGCCCCCGGCCTGGTGGCTGCGTTCGCGCTCGTGTTCTTGGAGACGACGACCGAGCTCACGGCCACCCTTGTCCTCCATCCCACGAACGTGGAGACGTTGTCGACGCAGTTCTGGGCCTACGAGCAAGACGTGTCCTATTACCAAGCGGCGCTCTACGCCGGCGTCATGGTGCTCATCGCCGCCGTCCCAGGGTTCATCCTCGGTCGCTGGTTCGACCGCCAGCCCGCACGGATGGCGGCTGTCGGCCAGAGCGAGCTCGAGACGTCGAGCACAATGGTGTCGGCATGAAGGACCTTCGCATCGCAGCCGTGGCCAAGGCGTTCGGGCCCCAACCCGTCCTGCGCAGCGTGGATCTGGCCGTTGCGAGCGGTTCCTTCACGGCCATTCTCGGCGCGTCGGGAAGCGGCAAGACGACGTTGCTGCGGATTGTGGCGGGCTTCGAACGGCCGGACGAGGGAGAGGTCCGGATCGGGGAGGAGCTGGTCGACGATGCGGGCCGTCGTTTCGTTCCCAGCGAGCGACGCCGCATGGGGTACGTGCCTCAGGAGGGCGCGCTCTTCCCGCATCTGAGTGTCGGGCGCAACGTCGCCTTCGGGCTGCCCCGCGGCCCCGACCGCCGCCGTCGCGTCGACGAGCTTCTCGAGCTCGTCGGTCTGTCGGGCTACCGCCGGCGCTACCCGCATCAGCTCTCCGGCGGGCAACAGCAACGCGTCGCGCTGGCCCGCGCCCTGGCCATAGGGCCCGAGATCGTCCTCTTGGACGAGCCCTTCTCGTCGCTCGACGCGGCCATGCGGTCCTCGGTGCGCGCCGACGTTCTCGCCGTGCTGCGCCAGGCCGGCACCACGTCGATCCTCGTGACCCACGACCAGGACGAGGCGCTCTCCATGGCCGATCAGGTGGCCGTGCTGCGGCACGGTGTGATCGCGCAGCTCGACACCCCGGTCGCCTTGTACGGGCGACCGGGCGACGTGGAGCTGGCGCAATTCCTGGGGGAGTCCAATGTGCTCGATGGCGACATCCGCGACAGCACGGCCCACACGGCGCTGGGGGAGTTGCCCGTGGCCTCGGGGACCGGCGCGGCCGGAGCAGGGCGGGCCCGGGTCATGGTCCGCCCCGAGCAGATCCGGCTCGACGAGACCCTGCACGGCGTCGTGGCCACGGTGCAGAGCTACGAGTACTACGGCCACGATGCCGTCGTGCGGGTCCGCCCCGAGAGTGGCGCCCTGCCCGAGCTGGTCGTACGGGTGACCGGCGGGCAACCCTTCGAACCGGGGCACCGGGTCGGGCTCTCCGTGCTCGGCGCCGTGGTGGTCTGGCCCCTGGCGCCCCCGGAAGTGGAAATTTCTCCCGAATGACGCTCGCGTAACTACTGCTGTGTGGTCCGCCGTGGACTAGAGTGACCGGTCGGAGTGGCAGCGCTGGAGTGGCATTGCAGGGAGGTGTGATGGTCGACGACGCCGTAACCCATGTCGGGGGGTTTCATGGGCCGCAGGTGTGTGGTCTCGTGGGGATCTCGTACCGGCAGCTCGACTACTGGGCCCGTACGGGCCTGCTGCAGCCGTCGCTGGCGACGGCCAAGGGCAGCGGATCCCGGCGTGTCTACGCCTATTCCGACGTGCTCGAGCTCAAGGTGATCAAGCAATTGCTCGATTCCGGGGTCTCGTTGCAGTCGGCCCGGCGGGCCGTAGAATGCCTGCGCCAGGATCTCGGCTCGGATCTGGCGTCGGCCAACCTCGTCCTGACGGGGACCAGCTCCGTGTTGGCCCACTCCAACGGCGAGGTCGTGGACCTCCTGGCGGGAGGCCAGGGCGTCTTCAACATCGTGCCGCTCGCCGGTGTCGTCGAACAGCTCGATGCCGACATCGTGAGCCTGCATGCCGCCGCCAGCGAGGAACCGGCCAAGGGCCGCCCCTCCCGAACACAGGTCGCGCGGGCCTCAGGGGAGTGACCTCGACGGACCCAGCGCGTGTCGGGCGCATCCACCATCCGGCGTGCGTGCCCGCAGGGCAGGTCCGTTTCGCCCATCCGTCCGAGCGCCTCTTCGCCACCCTCCTCGACCTGTCGGGCGAGCGGTGGCGGTACGAGCCTGTCGAGTTCCCGCTTGCCTGGGACAGCAACGGCTCGCCCATCGCCGGCTTCCGCCCGGATTTCTATCTGCCTCGCCGTGGTGTCTTCATCGAGCTCACCACCGCGGATCAGCGGCTCGTGACCCGCAAGAACCGCAAGGTGCGGCGCATGCGTGAGCTCTACCCCGAGGTGCCCATCTCCATCGTGTACCAGCGCGACTTCGCCTCGCTGATCGCGTCCCACGGTTTGTTGTCCGGAGCGGCCTAATCTGGCTGGGTGAACGCCGACGACAGCGCCGTCGCCCCGCTCCGGGTTTCGCCGCTCCACGCGGCGCACCTCGCGCTCGGGGCCAAGATGGTGCCCTTCGGTGGTTGGGACATGCCTCTGGCCTACGCCGAGGGGACGGTGGCCGAGCATCGGGCCTGCCGCACCGCCGCCGTCGCGTTCGACGTGAGTCACCTCGGCACCGTGCGCGTCCACGGGGCCGACGCCTTCGGGCATCTGCAGCACTCGTTGAGCAACGACCTCACCCGCATCCATCCGGGCCGCGCCCAGTACACCCACCTCCTCGACGAGGACGGCTTCGTCGTGGACGACATCATCGTGTGGTGGGTCGACGACGAGCGGTTCGACGTCATGCCCAATGCGTCGAACACCAGCGATGTCCTGGAGGCCATCGGGGGTCGCGACGTGACGGGCGAGCGGGCCCTGATCGCCATTCAGGGCCCCGAAGCGCGGGCCCGCCTGGCCCGGGTGTCCGCCGCAGCCGCCACCGTCCACCGCTTCGCCGTCGATCGCTTCGAATGGGGTGGCGCCACGTGCCTGGTCGCCGGGACCGGGTACACGGGGGAGGAGGGCGTGGAGTGCGCCGTCCCCGCCGAGGTGGCGGCCGACTTCTGGGAGGCCGTGCTGGGCCAGGGCATCGCTCCGGCCGGCCTCGGGGCGCGTGACACCCTCCGCCTCGAAGCGGGCCTCCCGCTGCACGGCCATGAGCTCGGTCCCGGCATCACCCCCCTGCAGGCGGGCCTGGGCTGGGTCATCGGCTGGGACAAGGGTGATTTCACCGGCCGGGCCGCCCTCGAGGAGGAGCGGGCCAACGGCCCGGCGCGGCGGCTGCGCGGCTTCGTCGCCGATGGGCGGCAGCCGCTGCGGGACGGCTCCCTGCTCTGCGAGGGCCCCGTACAGGTGGGCATCCTGACCAGCGGCAACTTCTCGCCGATGCGTGAACGGGGCATGGGCCTGGGCTTTGTCGACGCCGACGCGCGCCTGCTCGATGGCGACCCCATCACCATTGTCCAGCGCGGCCGCGAGCTCGGTGCGCGACTGGTCCGCCCACCCCTGTGGCCGATCCGCGAGGAGAGCGAGTAGCGCACCACGTTGCAACCGGCTGGCCGCAGCGGGTGCCGTATAGTGGGCACACAACTGAATACGCCGTTTGAACCGGAGCGCCAGAGTCCCCGTTTGCTGCAGTCGAGGGGACGCCGGAGGAGCAACTCTCCCCGAGAAACTCTCAGGCCGACATACCGCACCGGCGAGGCAACTCTGGAAAGCAGGCGCTCGACGTCTGCACCGAAGGTGGAAGCCGTGCAGGTCGCGGTGAGGCTCTCAGGTCCAGTGACAGAGCGGGGAGGACGACCGACCAGTTCCGCGTGACGCGTGGAACACGCGAGGAGATCCCCGTGACCGAGCAGCATGTTGGCAATCGATCAGAAGGGCTCGAGCCCTTCGAGGACTTCGTGCGGCGCCATGTCGGCCCTTCGGGCGAAGAGCAGGAGGGCATGCTCAAGGTGCTCGGCTACGAGACGCTCGACGCGCTCGTGGACGCGGCGGTGCCGGGCAGTGTCCGCAGCCTCGGGACGCTCGATCTCCCGCCCGCCGTGTCGGAGTACGAGGTGCTCGACGATCTGCGCCGGCTTGCCGCTTCGAACACCATCGCCGAGCCGCTGATCGGGCTCGGCTACTCGAGCACCATCACTCCGGGAGTGATCCGGCGCAACGTGTTGGAGAGCCCGGCGTGGTACACGGCGTATACGCCCTATCAGCCCGAGATCAGCCAAGGCCGCTTGGAGGCGTTGCTCAACTTCCAGACGATGGTGAGCGATCTCACCGGCCTCGACACGGCGAACGCGTCGCTGCTCGACGAGAGCACCGCGGTGGCCGAGGCTGTCACCCTCATGCGGCGCCGGACCGATGGTGCATCGAATCGGGTCGTTGTCGACGCCGACTGCCTGCCCCAGACCATCGCCGTGCTGGCGACACGGTTGGCACCGCTCGGGATCGAGCTCGATGTGGTCGACTTCGCTGCCGGCGCACCTGCGGGCGACTACTTCGGCATGGTGCAGCAGTACCCCGGCTGCTCGGGCGCCGTGCGTGATTTCGAGGCCCTGACCGCGGCGGCACACGCCAAGGGCGCGCTGGTCACGGTGGCTGCGGACCTGCTGGCCCTGACGCTGCTCAGGCCACCGGGGGAGTGGGGCGCCGATGTCGCCGTCGGCTCGTCCCAACGATTCGGCGTCCCGCTGTGGTACGGCGGTCCGCACGCGGGCTTCATGGCCGTCAAGGGTGGCCTCGAGCGTGACCTGCCGGGACGCCTGGTCGGGCTGTCGGTCGATGCCGAGGACCGTCCGGCCTACCGGCTCGCCTTGCAGACGCGCGAGCAGCACATCCGTCGGGAGAAGGCGACGTCCAACATCTGCACCGCCCAGGTCCTGTTGGCGGTCGTCGCTTCGATGTACGCGGTGTACCACGGCCCCGAGGGCCTGCGGGGCATTGCCCGCCGTGTCCACCGGCGCACGGCCGAGCTGGCGGGAGCGCTGGAGTCCTCCGGTTTCAGCCTGCAGCACCGAGCGTTCTTCGACACGGTGGTCGTCGAGGTGCCCGGTCGGGCGGCGGCAGTCGTCGAGAGTGCGGGCCGGCGGGACGTCCTCCTCCGTCTGGTCGACGCCGATCACGTCGGGATCTCCTGCGGCGAGACGACCACGGCGGCCCACTGCGCCGCGGTACTCGAGGCGTTCGGTGCGCAGGACGGGGGAGCCGATGCCGAGTCCATGCTGCCGGAGGCGTTGCTCCGCCGAGGGCCGATCCTGAACCATCCTGTCTTCTCGGAGCACCACTCCGAAACGGCGATGCTGCGCTACCTGCGCCGCCTGTCCGACCAGGACTTCGCACTCGACCGGGGCATGATCCCGTTGGGGTCGTGCACCATGAAGCTGAACGCGACAACCGAGATGGAGCCCGTCGGCCTGCCCGGGTTCGCCGACATCCATCCGTTCGCTCCGCTCGGCAGCACGCCCGGCTACCTGTCGCTCATCGATGATCTCGAGGAATGGTTGGCCCGGGTGACGGGCTACGCCAAGGTGTCGGTCCAGCCGAATGCGGGGAGCCAGGGCGAGCTGGCGGGGCTCCTTGCCATTGCGGCGTATCACCGTTCCCGGGGCGAGGGCGGGCGGAACGTCTGCCTGATCCCCTCGAGCGCGCACGGGACGAATGCGGCCTCGGCGGTCATGGCCGGCATGCGGGTCGTCGTGGTCTCGGCGCTCGGCGACGGCACGGTCGACCAGGAGGATCTGCGTCGCAAGTGCGAGGAGCACGCCGGGGACCTGGCGGCCATCATGGCGACCTACCCCTCGACGCACGGGGTCTACGAGGAGGGCATCAGCGACATGTGCGCGCTCGTCCACCGGCACGGTGGCCAGGTGTACATCGACGGGGCGAACCTGAACGCGCTGCTCGGCCTGGCCGAGCCGGGGCAGTTCGGCGGTGACGTCTCACACCTGAACCTGCACAAGACGTTCTGCATCCCGCACGGTGGGGGCGGGCCCGGGGTCGGTCCGGTGGCTGTGGCCGAGCACCTCGTCCCGTTCCTCCCGTCCCATCCGCTGCACCCGCGCCGGGCGCAGCGCGAAGGGATCGGCCCCGTCAGCGCGGCCCCGTTCGGGAGCGCCGGCATTCTCGCCATCAGCTGGGCCTACATCCGGATGCTGTCGGCGGACGGCCTGGCGCATGCGACCAAGTCGGCCGTGCTCGCGGCCAACTACGTGGCGGCGCGCCTGGCGCCCTCCTTTCCGATCCTCTACACGGGAAAGCACGGGCTGGTGGCGCACGAGTGCATCCTCGACCTGCGGGGCCTGACGAAGTCGACCGGCGTCACGGTCGACGACGTGGCCAAGCGCCTCATCGACTACGGCTTCCATGCCCCGACGGTGAGCTTCCCCGTGGCGGGAACCCTGATGGTGGAGCCGACCGAGAGCGAGGACCTCAACGAGCTCGACCGTTTCTGCGACGCCATGATCGCCATCCGGGCCGAGATCGACGAGGTGGCGACCGGCCGCTGGGAGGTCGCCGACAGCCCGCTGCGCGGAGCGCCCCATACGGCGGCTGCCCTCGTGTCGGCGTGGGAGCGGGCCTACGACCGCGAGACGGCGGTCTACCCGTCGGGACAGACGGCCGCCAAGTACTGGCCCCCGGTGGCCCGGATCAACCAGGCCTACGGCGACCGCAATCTCGTCTGCAACTGCCCGCCGCCGGAGGCCTTCGAGGACTGATCGGTGAAGGCGCCGCTCGGGACCGGGTCAGGTGAGCGCCGTGAGGCCGAGACCGGCCGCGGCCGCGGCGAGGCAGACCACGAGCCCTCCGACGGTGTAGACGGCCGCCTCGGCGCGGTGGCCCGTATGGAACAGGTGCACCGACTCCCAGCTCGCGGTCGACCAGGTCGTGTAGCCGCCACACAGGCCGACCCCTATGACGGCCAGCAGGTGAGACCCGAGGCCGTGGTAGAGGGAGAGCCCGGTCAGGATGCCGAGGACCAGTGACCCCGACGCATTGACCAGCACCGTGCCGAGGGGGAGTGGGTCGTTGCGACGCGCGCCGACGTGGTGGATCACCAAGGCACGCAGGACGGCGCCGGCCCCGCCGGACAGTGCGACCACCAGGGCCAGGCCGAGAGTGGGGGAGGAGCCGCTCACCTGGTGAGCATCCTGCGGCCCCACGCGCTCCCCGCCATGACGAGCAGGAGCCCACCGATGACCGTGGCCGCCAGGTAGGCCAGGAAGGTGGCGATGTCGCCGTCCTTGGCCAGCAGCGTGGACTCGACCGCCAGCGTCGAGTACGTGGTCCATCCGCCGAGGAAGCCGATGACGAGGAAGGGGCGTGCCAGGGGAGCCCGCTGCGCCATCCGCTCGGTCAGCGGGATGAGGAGACCGCTGGCCAGTGACCCGGACAGGTTGATGACGAGCGTCACCCAGGGGAAGTTGCCCTGGGCCACCGGGTGGTGGGCGTCGAGCAGGTAGCGGGCGACCGTGCCGATCGCCCCGCCGACGAAGATGGCGAGGAGCGCGGCCACCGACGGCGCAGCGACGGGCATGAACTCGTCACGCGGGCCACCGGCGGGTGACGCCCCCTCGGGCGTCTGCGGATGGTGCTGCTCGTCGTCCATGGCCGGGCCTCCAGTGCGCCGCTCAGGAACCATCAGCCATGTCGGTGTCGGCGGTTCGGGGTCATGCCCCCGGCGGGACCCATCGCCGTTGTCGCAGCCAGATCGTAGCCAGCGACGACACCGGCGATCGGCATGCCCTCAGTCGAGACGCGGTCCTGGCGCGCGTCGGAACTCGAACGGCTCACTCTCTCGCCCGGCGACGACGTACCAGCACTGCCCGGTCGAGTCGGCATCGAGGATGCGCTGGAAGGCGGCCACGACGTCGGCCACCTCGATGATCGGGACCCCCATGTCGAGCAGCGTCTGCTCGGAGCCCTTGATGATGTTCGTGTAGGCGAACGAGGGGCAGAGCGCATGGACACGGATGCCATCGGGCTCGTAGACCTGGCCGAGCGAGCGGGCCAGGCCGACCACGGCGTGCTTGTTGGCCGCGTAGATCGGATCGAACGGGGTGGCCACCAGTCCCGCCATGGACGCGGTGGCGACGATGGTGCCGCCACCGCTCGCCTTGATGGCGGGCCGGGCGGCGGCGATCCCGTAGACGACGCCGTCGAGGTTGATCGCCATGGAGCGACGGTAGGCCTCCGGATCGAAGTCGTCCCCCATGCCGCACCACGAGGTCACGCCGGCGTTGAGGTGGGCGATATGCAGCCCACCGAACGCTTCGACCGCGAGCGCAACGGCGGCCGTGCTCGCCGCGGCATCGGTGACGTCGGTCCGGATGAACCGGCCCTGAAGGTCGTCGGCGACGGCCTGACCGCGCGCGACGTCGATGTCGGCGATCACCACGTGCGCGCCGTGCGCAGCCAGATGTCGGGCTACGCCCTCACCGATGCCGTTGCTTCCACCTGTGATGAGGGCGACCTTGCCGTCGACGTCGAATGCCATGGGCTCGATGGTAGGGGACCGCTCCCGGCTCAGCCCAGGAGTGGAGCGGGCAGCGGCTGGGCATGCACGACGCTGAGGTGCTGGATGGGCCGCGTCATGGCCACGTAGAGCAGCCGCAGGCCACGGCCGTCCTCCCCGGCGATGGCCGCAGGCTCGACGACGACCACGGCGTCGAATTCGAGACCTTTGGAGGCCGGCGCCGGCACGATGGTGATCGGTCGGGTCATGGCGTCGCGCTCGAGGACCCCGACCCGAGTGTCGCGCCGGGCGGCCCTGGTGACCTGGGGGACGAGGTCTTCGGGGACGATGAGCGCCACCAGCGCGTGCTCCGCGGCCAGAGCGGCCGCCTCCTGCAGCCCCGCCGCGGCGAGCTCGTTCTCGCGCACCTGGCGGATGGTCGGATCGGTGCGACCGGCCCGGATGGACGACGTGGGCCGGATGCCGGGGGCGGCCACGGGCAGGAGCCGGGAGGCGAAGTCGAGCACGCGCCCCGGCGCCCGGTAGCCCAGTGTCAGCTCGTCGTGGTGGTACGGCGCCCGTTCGGGTAGGTGGCTCCGGACCTCGTCCCAGTCGGCGTAGGTCCACGGTCCGGTGGCCTGGGCCAGGTCGCCGAGCACGGTGACGGAGCCGGACGGGGCCCGCCGGGCGATCATCCGGAATTGCATCGGGGTCAGGTCCTGGGCCTCGTCCACCACGATGTGCCCGTAGGACCGGGTGCGACCGCCGGTGAGAAATGCTGCCTCGTCGAGCAGGGGCAGGTCGTCCGTGCTCCAGGCCGTGGACGAGACGGTGGAGCCGCGGCTGCGGAGCAGCAACGGCCACTCGCTCGCAGAGAAGAGGCCGGGCGCATGGCGCTCGAGCTGTTCGCGCGAGGACAGCAGGTCGCGTACCAAGGTGGTGGGGGAGACCGAGGGCCACAGCGTGTCGAGCAAGGCAGCGAACTCGTCGGACGCGGTGAGCTCACCTTCGAACCAGGCTTCGTCGGCCCCGAGCCGGCCCGAGGAGCGGAACGCGGTGCGCGCCTCGCTGACCAAGCGCGATCGCAGGGCGAGCCGGCCGGACTTGTACGGGCCAGGCCGGGAAGTGATGGACGAGACGAGGTCGTTGATCCGCTCGTGGTCGAGGGTCGCCCGGGCGAAGCGCACCCGCAGGCTCACGTCGTCTTCCAGCCGACGGCGCCTGCCGTCGAGGGCGCGGCGGAGGAGCTCGCCCATCCGGGCGTCCCCCTTGATCCGCCGGACCGCGATCGGCTCCTCGGCGCGCACCTTGGCCTTCGGGGCGATATCACTAATTGTCGTCTGGACGACGGCCTCCTCACCCAGGGAGGGCAGCACCTGCGCGATGTAGCGGAGGAAGGCTCGACTCGGTCCAAGGACGAGGACCCCTTCGTTGCTCAACTCGGGGTGGTTGTAGAGGAGGAAGGCGGCACGGTGCAGCCCGACCGCCGTCTTCCCGGTGCCAGGGCCACCCTGGACCGTGAGCAGCTGCCCGAGGGGGGCACGAATGATCTCGTCCTGCTCAGCCTGAATGGTGGCGACGATGTCGAGCATCTCGCCGGTGCGGGCCCGCTCGAGCTCTGCCAGCAGGGCATCGCCGCCACGGAGGCGGGTGGAGCCGGCCTCGTCACCGGCTCCCCCGAACAGGTCGTCGGCCACGGCCACGACCGCCGCCCGGTCGACCATGATCTGGCGCCGGCGCGCCAGTCCCAGCGAGTCCTTTGCGCTGGCCCGGTAGAACGGCACCGCCACGGGCGCCCGCCAGTCGATGACGACCGGGTCCGACCGCGTGTCCTCCACGTGGCGCCGGCCGATGCGCCAGCTGGGCCCCTCCTCCTCGTCGATCCGTCCGAACAGCAGGGGTCGCGGGCTGTCGGCCAGGAGGGAGACACGTCGAGAGAGCGCCGCCACATAGTCGAGGTCGGGGTTGCCGGCGGCGATCAGATCCTGCAGCAGCTTCTCCGCCCGCTGCCGCATGGCCGCCAAGGACGAGAGTGCGTGCTCGAGCGCAGCCTGCTCAGCGGCGATCTCGGGGTCGGACGGGGGAGTGGCCACGCTCATCGAAGGCCCAGCTCCGCCGAATCACGCGCAAAAGCGCCCGCGCAAAAGTCCCCGGACATGCCGGGGACACTACTTCATTTAAACCTCTGGAACAAGCCCCTCAGCTGGTATTTCGCCTTCTCGTGCGCCTGGACTTTGAACCTTTAACCGAGGGGCCTTACTGCCCGTCACTTTACGCAATTACCGGTTCGATATCAAGCCCCTTTTTCAACTCCCTGACCCGGAAGAGAGGTCGACCGTCCTCGCGATCGGTCCCACCTGCTGGTCGGAGAATGCATCGGCGGAGCCCCCTCGGGTGAACCGAATCGACCGTTCGTCGTCACGCGCACCTCAAGTCGTACCGACGCGGACGACGGTCCTGGAGCTCAGTGGCCGTGTGCGATGTCGTCGCGCGGCACGTGTGGTCCTCAGCCGGTGTCCGACGCACCGTGGGACTCCCGGGCGGTCCACGCCGTGGGTCTCCGGCCGACCGAACGATCCTCTGGATCCGCCAGACGGACGCTCCGCACGGCGCCTCATGAGTGCGGCGGCCGACCGGACCGGAGGAGTGGCCCTGGGAGCGCTCCGGCGGACCAGCCCTCCCCGGATTCGTCTCTGACTTAACATAATGAACATTATCGGCGTATCCCTAGGAACGGCCAGAAGTGGTTCGGCCTGTTGACCTGGGAAGACCCCTCTCGTCAGCTGGCGGGTTGTTCAGGCTCGAAGAGGAACTGCATGACGTCGCGCATGGACGCGTCGACGAGCTCCATGCGGATCCCGAGCTCTTCGTCCCGGTGATACGCAAACGACGCCGGCGCCTCGCCGCCGGCTCGTCCGCACAGCTGCAACGGGCATCCGGCTGCGCTGAAGGCGCCGCTCTGTGCGGGCAGCGAGTCGCTCCAGAAGCCGATGTGATGCAGGTTGCTGGCCTCGTTGCGGACCCACACGGACCCGGGGACCTCCAGGATGAGCTCCAGGCAGGGCGTCCCGGTCGAGTACCGCATGGTGGTCGGCAGGGTGACGTCGTTGCCGTCCTCGTCCCGGTAGTCCGTGGCGTCGAGGTGCATGACCGGCCCCCACGTGATGCCCAGGAGGCCGCTCAGCTTGGCGCTGGCCGCTTCCATATCCGTGACCACGATGCCGACGTGATAGTGCTCCATGGCTCAGTCATCCCCCCAGCGCGCGAGCTGATCGCGCAGCCATCCGTGTTCCCAGAAACTGGTGTCCCCGCCGTGCTCGAGCAGGTGACGGTGCGCGGCGCCCAGGACCGCACGGGCCCGGCCCTCGTCGGGGTCCGTCGCCACGACGGCCTCACCGAGCCGTATGGCCAGCGTCGCGTCGCCTCGGGCCAGGGCGGCCTCCGCCCGGTCCAGGGCGGCCCCGGTGCCGGCGGCCTCCAGGAGCTCGGCCAGGGCTCGCCCGGCGCTGTCGGGATAGAGCTCGGTCGTCGACTGGAGCTTGAACCAGCCGATGTAGCTCTCCCAGAGGGTGCGCACGGCCCAGGAGACCTTGCCGTAGCCCTGGCCCACCCGGAGCTCGGGGGGCAGCTCCATCTCCCGCATCAGCGTCCAGACGTCGACGCCGGCGTTGAAGCCTTCGAGAGCCTGCTGATGGACGTACTCCACGGCGCCGGAGAGCCGGGCCAGGCTGGCGTCGATCAGGTCCTCGCCGACGATCGGTTCGTGGCGGCCGGTGATGAGGACCTCGGGACGCAGGGCGCGGACGGTGCGGACGCTCTCCAGGTAGGGCTCGACGAAGCGGTAGCGGTCGCCCCGCAGGGTGTTGAGGTTGGGGAAGTGGGGGAAGAGAGGACCGAAGAGGTTGCTGACCAAGGCCGTACGGCGCTCGGGCAGCCAGACGACGGCGCAGTCGATGGTCTCCCCCACGGCGGCGTGCAGATCCAGGCGCAGGCCGTCGGCGTCGAGCTCCAGCATCCGGTCGAACGTGATGTCGGGCACCGGCTCGGACTGGCGCATCGAGATGCCGGGGTTCTCGGTGGCGATGCGCCGGGCGTCGGTGCCGAGCGTGTCGAACCAGATGCTTGCGGTGCGCATGCGCAGGGCACGGATGCGCGCATCGTCGGCTTGGCAGAGCTGGTTGTTCTGCTGGGCGACGTAGGCGGTGCCCTCTTCCTTGAAGAGATCCACCCCACCGACATGGTCCACGTGGGCCTGGGTGCTGATGATGTAGTGCGTGGGCCCTGGCCGGACGGCGTCGAACACCCGCTTGTGATGGGGCGCCTCGAAGCCCATGCCGGTGTTGACGATGACCCGCCCACCGTCCGTCAGCAGCAGGTAGGCGGCGGTGCACCCGCCGGAGCGGTAGATGCCGGCGGCGACGGGGTGGGCCGGGTCGTCGTAGACGGGCTGCATGAGCTCGCGGCCCCCCCGGGTGTCGATCAGATGGTCCACCTCCTCCTCAATGGGCATCAGACCTCAATCCGGACGGGGAAGCGGTCGAGGTAGGCCCCAAAACGCGTCCTGACCTCCTCGGGCGTGACGGCGAAGTCGCGGCGGAGGTCGTAGGCGACTCTCCCCTCCCCTCCCCGGGGGTGGGCGGCCCGGTACTCGGAGATCTCGGCCCGGGCCTGCTCCGTGAACGAAATGTCGGCGCAGGCGTAGACACGTTCGAGCGTGCCGATCTCGTCGGCCATGTACTCGTCGAAGAAGACGTCCACGGTGCGATCCTCTGCCAGCAGATGCCGGTCGCGCAACGAGGTGTCGAGCAACGTGCCGATGCGTTCCGTCCAGTAGTCGCGGTACCACCCGGGTTTCGTCGTGCGGTAGGCCGTGCGCGCGCCGTAGCAGGCCATCGTGATGGTGGACTGGACGACGGCCACCGGGTCGCGATGGGTGACCACGATGGTGGCGTCGGGGAACGTGTGCAGGAGGGGCCCGAGTTGCTCGAGGTGCTGCGGTGACTTGAGGACCCAGCGTTCCTTGGGGCGGAACCACTGGAGGACCTGCAGCACGGACTTCATGTAGGCGTAGTGCGGGGTCTGGTCGTGACCGAGATAGTGGTCGCGCCACCCGGGAGCACGCGCCACCCACTCGTGGGTGTAGCTCGAGAAGTCGGGCATCTGCAGCTCGATCTCCTCGTGCACGTGGTCGGGCGCCATCGGGTGCATGGCGGCCACGAGCGGTGCCGCGGCCTGCATGGCCTCCCAGGCGCCCTGGCAACGGGACCAACGCTGATCGACCCCGCCGGCCCCGGGATCCTCGCTGGGCATCGGCACCGGTTCGTAGGACTCCCACAGGGGCATCGAACGGAAGCGGGTATCCGCTGCCAGCAGGTTGACGAGGTGGGTCGTGCCCGAGCGAGGCAGCCCGACCACAATGACCGGCCGCGTGATCGGCACCTCGAGGATCTCAGGGTGGCGGGTCAGGAGGTCGTGGATGAGCAGGCGGTTGGACGCGGCACGGACACAGTCGGCGAACATCATCAGGCGGCCGATGCCGGTGCGCTCCTCGTCGGCGTCCATCTCGCCCAGCTGCAGCCCGAGCCGGAGGGAGAAGTCCTCGTCCCCGAAGTCCGCCAGGCCGGTGCGCGTCCGGGCGGCCTCACACACTGCGTCGACCGTCAGCTCGGTCCGCTTGGACTCGCCGTAGTCGATGGCCATCCGCTGCACCTCGTTGAGGACGGGGGCGCCCAGGTCGTCGATCACGATGACGTCGCTCATGTCGCCTCTCTCAGTGGGCGAGGTAGCCGCCGTCGACGGCAAGCGTGCTGCCCGTGATGAACGAGGCGGCCTCGCTCGACAGGAAGAGGACCGCTGCCGCCACCTCCTCGGGCGTCCCCATCCGCGGCAGGATCGCCCGCGCCAGCTCCCCCTCCAGGAGTTGCGGGAAGGCCTGCATCGGCGCCGTCATCGGGGTGTCGATCAGGCCTGGTGCCACTGCATTGACCCGGATGCCGTCGCCGACCCAATGGGCAGCCACGTTGCGCGTCAGGGTGAGCAGGGCCGCCTTGGCAGCGGCATAGCCGGGCACGATGGTGGTCGAGCGGAAGGCCGTCATGGAGACGAGGTTGACCACGCTGGCACCTCCCGTCATCGCACTGGCTCCGAGTGCGGCCCGCAGGCCCATAGTGAGGCGCATGGCGCCTTCCACGTTGAGGTCGAGCGCAGCCGCGAAGCCGTCGGGGTCCCATTCGTCCCGCCCGTCGGGAAAGTTGGCGCCGGCGTTGTTGACCAGCACGTCGAGGCCGTCGAACTCGGCGGCCAATGCGGTCACGGCGCCGTGGTCGCGTACCTCGAGCGGCCGGTAGGAGAAGGAGGACAGGTCGCGGTCGTACTGGCCGGCCTCCGGCCGCGTCCCGGTGATGGTGACGTCGGCGCCGGAGCCGGCGAAAGCGGTGGCGATGGCGTGCCCGATGCCGCTGGTGCCGCCGGTCACCAGGACCGTGGTGCCGCCGAAGTCGAATTGGAGCCCGTTGGTCACTCGTCCCCTCCGAAGGTGATCATGACCTTGCCACAGTCCTTCGAGCCCTCAAGGAGGGCGATCCCCTCGCCGAACTGCTCGAGGGGCAGCGTGTGGGTGATGAGGTCCGACAGGTCACGGCGGGCCAGGAGCTCAATCGCGTCCTCGAACTGCGGCGGGTATTCGAACGAGCCCCTGATGGTGAATTGCTTCATGAGCACCTGGACGAAGTTGGTCGGCACCGGCGCGTAGTGCAGGGCGACGAGGGACATGCGGCCGCCGAAGCGTCCCCGCTCGAGGACCTCGCTGAGGAGCCGGTCCGAGCCTGACGCCTCAATGAAGACATCGGTGGCCGGGGTCGGACCGAACATGAAGGGCACTGTTCCGTGGAGGCGCGCCAGCTCGTCCCACAGGTCGACCTCGAGCGTGTTGACCAGCTGGGATGCCCCGAATTGCTGCGCCAGGGCCAAGCGCCGCGGGCTCGTGTCGACGGCCACCACCTCGCGCACGCCACGGTCGGCCAGCGTGGCGATGGCGAGGAGCCCGATCGGGCCGCACCCCAGCACCGCCACCCTGTCCCCCGGTGCCACCTCCCCCTGGTTCACCGCCTGCATGGCGACGGCAGCGGGCTCGGAGAGCGCGGCCACACGGAGCGCCATGCCATCGGGTACCGGGAACAGCCTCCGGCCCTTGGCGGCCTCGCGCACCAGGAGGAGCGGTGTGAGACCGCCTTCACGTGCGCCGCTGCCGAGGCGGCCGAGCTCCTCGTCGACCGGATGCACAACGACCCGGTCACCCGCTGCGACCCCTCCGACCTCGGAGCCGGTCCACTCGACGACACCGGCCATCTCGTGACCCAGGGCCATGGCATGCCCGGTGAAGCCGCCCATGTGCACCAGGGAGACGTCGGTCCCGCAGATCCCACACGCGGCCATGCGCACGAGGGCGTCGCGCGGGCCCGGGGTGGTCGCCGGGACGTCGTCGAGGCGAACGTCGTGCGGCCCGTGGACCCGGATCTGCTTCACCGGTTCGCCCCCACCGGAACGGCTGTGCGCTCCCCTCCCCATGAGTGGGCAGTATGCCGTGCATCCGGTCCTGGCGCCGGGTGCGAGCAGCCCCGCTCCCCCACTGGCCCGTCGGGGCCGTATGGGCGCCAAACCGGAGGGCCCCCGGACCCTGCTGTGGGGATTCTGAGTGCCCCGGGCAGCGTGACACGCCTCTGAGCTGGTCTTTTAGGTGCAATTTAGGCAGAACCCCAAGCGGGCTCACAGCTGGGATTCTGCTCACTGTGAAATCACCGGTCTGAACTGGGCCCATGGTGAAAACGGGAGCGATCGATGCGCCGGAGAGCCCAGTCGATCTGACTGAGGAACTGCCGCTCGACGACGAGAACGTCCTGGCGGCCGGGTCGACCTCGGTGTGGCGCCGGTATCGGTGGCCCATCGTCGGCCTGGTGGTGGTCCTCATCGGCGGCGCCGTCGGATTGACGCTCTGGCTGACCTCCAGTTCGTCGACGCCGACGGGACTCACCGTCACGACGGCGACCGTCAAGGCGACCACGGGCACGATCCAGCAGACGGTGGCCAGTTCGGGGACGCTCGAGCCCGCCAGCCAGGCTTCCATGAACTTCGCCGTCTCCGGCACGGTGACCGGCGTGAACGTCAAAGCCGGCCAGACCGTGACCGCCGGCCAGGTCCTCGCCACCGTGGACACCACGGCGCTCACGCAGCAGGTGAATGCGGCCCAGGCCCAACTGACCGCAGCCGAAGACCGGCTCGCCAGCGACGAGGCGTCGAGCGCCACAACGAGTGCCATCGATTCCGACCAGGCCTCGGTGACGTCGGCGGAATCCTCGCTCTCCACGGCCCAGACCAACCTCAACGACGCCTCTTTGACCTCGAGCATCGCCGGCACCGTGGCCTCGGTCAGCCTCTCGACCGGTGAGCAGGTGAGCGGGACGGGATCGGGATCGGGCAGCGGCGGCGCCAACAGCGCAGCGTCGAGTGCCGCCAGCAGCGCAGCATCGAGCAGCGACAGCAGCTCCAGTTCGTCGAGCGGGCAGGTCGTGGTCATCGGAACCGACTCCTACGTCGTCAACGCGACGGTCGACGACACGGAGATCAGCGAAATCGTCGACGGTGATCAGGTCGTCATCACACCCACCGGTTCCACCACGCCCGTGTACGGCACGGTGGGATCGATCAGTCTCATCGGCAGCGAGAGCTCCGACGTCACGACCTTCCCGGTGGTTATCAACGTCACCGGGAGTCCGACCGGCCTCTACGCCGGTGCCAGTGCCACCGTCAGCATCATCGTGAAGCAGCTCAACAACGTCACGGAGGTGCCCACCGGGGCCATCTCCTACGGCACGAACGGCCAAGCCACCGTCACGAAGGTGGTCAACGGGAAACACGTCGTCACGAACGTCACCGTCGGCGCGGCCGAGAGCGGCGAGACGCAGATCACCAGCGGCGTCACGGCCGGCGACAAGATGCTCGAGCGCGAGGTCACCTTCAAGGCGCCCGGCGGTGGCGTCGGCAGCATCCTGGGAGGTAGCGGGACGACCCGGCGCTTCGGTGGAGGTGCCGGCGGGTTCGGCGGGTTCGGAGGCGCTGGCGGAACGGGTGGCGCGGGCGGGTTCACCGGCCGGAGCGGGTTCACCGGCGGCGGAGCGGGCGGATGACGCTCACCGACCCGCAGGGGATTCCCCCCGTTCGGGACGCCGTGATCGAGTTGGAGCGGGTGACCAAGGTCTACCGGACCGGCACCATCAGCGTGGCCGCCCTGCGCGGCGTCAGCCTGTCCATCGACCAGGGCGAGTACGTCGCCATCATCGGGCCCTCGGGCTCGGGCAAGTCCACGCTCATGCACATCCTCGGCTGCCTCGACGTCCCCAGCTCCGGTGAGTACCACCTGGCCGGCGAGGACGTGAGCCACATGAGCGAGACGGCACTGGCGGAGGTGCGCAACCGGCGCATCGGGTTCGTCTTCCAGCAGTTCAACCTGCTGCCGTCCATGACGGCCTGGCAGAACGTCGAGCTGCCGATGGTCTACGCCGGCGTGCCGCGGTCCGCTCGCAAGGAGCGCGCCATGGAGGCGCTGGGCCGAGTCGGCTTGTCGGGGCGCGTCAACCACCGGCCCGGTGAGCTCTCGGGCGGCCAGCAGCAACGCGTCGCCGTGGCCCGGGCGCTGGTCACCGAGCCGGACCTGATCCTGGCCGACGAGCCCACCGGCAACCTCGACTCGAAGTCGGCGGCCGACGTGCTGCGCCTCATGGGCGAGCTGCACGACGCCGGCCGCACGCTCGTGCTCATCACGCACGATGTCGAGGTGGCGGCCGCTGCCGGTCGCGTCGTGGGCATCCGCGACGGCCTCTTGACCGACAACGACCAGCGCTACCTCGAGAGTGTCCGGTGAGCTGGCTCGAGACGATCCGCACGGGCGTCAACGGGGTGCGCAGCCACCGGCTGCGGTCGTTCCTGACTGTTCTCGGCATCCTCATCGGCATCGCCGGCGTGATCATCGCTGTCGGCCTGGGTGAGGGAGCCTCGGGCCAGGTCACCTCGGAGATCAATGCCCTGGGCTCGAACGTGCTGACCATCACCCCGGGCAGCACGACATCGACGTCGGGCATCCGCCAGGCGCTGGGCTCCGCATCCACTCTGACCATGTCGAACGTGTCGGCACTGGCCTCCCCCGTCGACGACCCCGACATCAAGGCGGTCGCGGGCATCACCTCGTCCTCCGAGGTCCTGACGGCCGGCAGCGAGACGGCGACGACGACCGTGCAGGGGACGACGCCGTCATGGCTCACCGTGCGCGGGCGCGCCGTTGCCGAAGGACGCTTTCTCGACAACCAGGACGTCAAGGACCACACTGCCGTCGCCGTCCTCGGTGAGACGACGGCCTCCGAGCTGTTCAGCCGAGAGGATCCCGTCGGCCAAACGGTCGACGTGAACGGCGTGCCGCTCACCGTCGTCGGCGTGCTCACCTCGAGCGGATCGTCCACCTCGACGTCGAGCACCACGGACCCCGACGACACCGCGATCATCCCCATCACCACAGGGGCCGAGCGCATTTTCGGCGGCACCTCACGGAACTCTGTCAGCTCCATCGCCGTGCAGGCCCGCTCGTCAGCTGACCTGACCGGGGCGTACCAGGAGGCCGATCACCTCCTGCTGCAGCTCCATGGCATCACCAACGCCGCCGACGCGGATTTCACCATCACATCGCAGGCCTCGCTCATCGCCGCCAACACGTCCGTGGATCACACGCTGACCATCCTGCTCGGGGGCATCGCTGCCATCTCGCTCATCGTCGGTGGCATCGGCGTCATGAACATCATGCTGGTGTCGGTCACCGAGCGCATCCGTGAGATCGGCTTGCGCAAGGCCCTCGGGGCCACCCCACGCGTCATCCGTCGCCAGTTCCTCGTCGAGGCATCGGTACTCGGACTGGTCGGAGGGTTGTTGGGTGTTCTGGCTGGTTTGCTCGGCGTGCTCTGGCTCCCCGGCCTCATCGGCGATCCCATTTCGTCCAGCCCGACGGCCGCCGTCGGTGCCTTGGTCATCGCGCTGGCCATCGGCGTGCTCTTCGGGGTCTACCCGGCCAGCCGGGCGGCCACCCTCGCTCCCATCGACGCCCTGCGCAGCGAGTGACCCTCGCTCCGAGAACGCACCACAGCCCATACGAAGCAGAGAAAGAGGAACCAGGACGATGCAGTCACTGACCAGACGGACCAGCAGTCATCGGCGCCTCCTGCGCCTTGCGGGCACGGGCGCCACGGCGCTCCTGGCCGCCACCGCGGTGTCGTCGGCCGCGGGAGCGGCGACCACGCCGGCCAACGCCCCCATCGGAGCCACCGGCAGCGTCGCCTCCGTGAGCGGATCGAGCATGGAGGTCCAGAGCCAGGGCTCCGGGCAGACGACGGTGAACTGGACGACGTCGACCACGTTCTCCAAGTCGGTGACCGAAGCGGTCAGTGCGTTGACCAGCGGTTCGTGCGTCACCGTCAGCGGGACGCCCTCGAAGAAGTCCAAGACGACCATTGCGGCACGCACGATCACGGTGAGTGCCGCCGGTACATCTGGTTCGTGTAGTGCATTCGGCGCTCGCGGGGCGGGCTCGGGCGCCGGGGCGGGAGCGGCACCGGGCGGTGGCTTCGGCTTCCGTGGCGGCGCCGGCGCGGGCGGTGCCGCCGGTGGAGGCGGCAGTGCCGAAGGGCAGACGCGTCCCAGCTTCGGCGGCGGCAGCGGGAGCGGAGGCGGCTCGTCAAACTTCCGCAAGCAACTCGCCAACCTGGCCATCGCGTCGGGGAAGGTGACCGGCGTCAGCGGCTCCACCGTCACGGTATCGGGCATCAGCGTCAGCCCGGGGCAGTTCCCCCGCGGCACGACCAAGTCGTCAGCGAAGAGCAAGAAGGCCGCGGCCAAGCCGAAGACGGAGACGCTCAAGATCACGACCACGAGCTCGACCACGGTCAACGCGACACAGACGGCGGCCTCGACGGATATCGCCGTCGGGAACTGCGTCAGCGCCTTCGGCCCGGCGGCAACCAACGGCGCCGTGACGGCGACCACCGTGCGCATCACGGCGACAGGCGGGACCTGCAGCAGCGGGTTCGCCGGCCGCTTCGGTGGCGGCGGCGGCTTCGGCGGCCCCGGCGGTGCCGGCGGAGGCCCGGGGGGCACCGGTGCCTAAGTCGGGGTCAGGCTCGGGCTGGGGCCGCACCGGTCACCGGCGTGCTGTCTTGATCGGTGCCGTGGTGGCTGTCGTCATCCTCGGTGGCGGGGCGGCCGCCTGGGCCGAGGTCGGCAACAGCGCTGCCGGCTATCGCACCGCCACGGTGACGCGGGCCGACATCGGCACCACGCTCGATGTCGTCGGGAACGTGGAGCCCGTGAGCGACGCCGCCGCCTCGTTCCAGGTGGCCGGTCAGGTGGCCACCATCGCGGTCGCACCGGGACAGACGGTCTCGGCCGGACAGACCCTCGGCACCCTGGTCACGACCGCGCTGAGCGAGTCCGTCTCGTCCGCCCAGTCCACGGTGGCGGCAGACGAGGCCAAGCTGGTCGAGGACGAGGAGAGCCAGACGAGCTCCACGTCGTCGTCGACGCCCGCCAAGACACAGACCTCGACACCGTCGTCCACGACGACGACGACCACGCCCGCCCGCAGCGCGGGAGGCGGCCAGAACGCCACGGTCACCGCCGACCAGAGCACGCTGACCGCCGACGAGTCGACGCTCGCCCACGACCAGAACAAGCAGGCGGCGGATCTGGCCCAGGCGCAGAGTGACTGCACCACCGCCAACACCGGCACCACCGCCGGCCAGGCCACGTGCGAGGCGGCCCTTCAGACGGTCTCCGCCGACGAGCAGCAGGTCTCGAAGGACCAGACAGCCGTGTCCAAGGACGAGACGGCGCTGGGCCAGGCCCTCGATGCCGAGTCCTCGGGCGGGGGTACATCCACGACCGGGAACTCCGGCTCGGCTCCCACGCAGGGCAGCCACGCCGTCGATGCGTCCGACGCCGATGCCGGCGATACGGGCACGGGCTCGAACGCCGCCACCACCGCAGCCTCTACGAGCACCGGCACCGGCTCCGCTCCGAGCGGATCGGGTTCGACGGGCAGCGGCTCGTCCGGGGCCAGCAGCGACACCCCCGAGCAGATCGCCTCGGATCAGGCCGACATCGACTCCGCCGAGGCCGATCTCATCAACGCCGAGCAGTCGCTCAAGGAGACGACGCTCAACGCCCCCATCAGCGGCACCGTGGTCTCGGTGGACGTCGCAGCGGGTGACACCGTCAGCGCGGACTCGAGCACCGACATCATCACCATCATCGGCACCAAGTCCTACGAGGTCGAGGGCACCCTCGACAGCTCGCAGGTCCCCTCGGTCAAGGTGGGCCAGAGCGCCGCCGTGCAGGTCGACGGGTCGAGCGGCTCGGTGGACGGCACCGTTTCCCAGGTCGGGCCGGTCCAGTCCAGCGATGGCGAGTACTCGTACCCGGTGGTCGTCGACCTGCCGGCCTCCAACGACTCGTTGTTCTCCGGATCGACGGCCAACGTCGTGATCGACACCGGGTCGGTGTCCCACGTGGTGGCGGTGCCGACATCGGCCGTGGCGTCGACGGGCACCCGCACCTCCGTGCTCGAGCTCGACAAGGGCGTGTTGACCAGGAAGGTCATCAAGGTCGGCATGGTGGGCGACACCTACACCCAGGTCCTGTCCGGCCTGAGCGACGGCCAGAGCGTGGTCCTCGCCGACTATGCCGAGGCCGTCCCCTCGTCCAACACGGACCTCACCAACGCCCTGGGCGGCGGCGGCTTCGGCGGTGGCGGTGGCGGTGGGTTCTTCGGCGGCGGGGCCGGGGGCTTCGGCGGAGGTGGTGCGGGGTCCTTCCGCAGCAGCCCGAGCGGCGGCGGCGCGGGATTCGGCGGCTGAACAGAGGGAGCACAGGCCGCCGTGCCTGACACTACGGTGGACCTGTGGCACCGATCCGCCTCGATCAGGTGAACCTCGTCGTACGCGACGTCGACGCCTGCCGCACGTTCTACGCGCGGCTGGGCCTCGACTTCGGCGACGAGCACGACCCCGTGTGGGGCGATCACCACGTCTCGGTGCGCCATGGCGAGCACACGCCCCTCGATGTGGACCTGGACAGCCAGACGTTCGCCGCCAAGTGGAACCAGGGTGGTGGCGGTCGGCTGGGCGCCATCCTCGGCTTCAAGGTGGACTCCCGCGAGGAGGTCGACGCGCTGGTGGCCTCGCTGGTGGCCACGGGGGTCGCCGTGCAACAGGAGCCGTACGACGCCTTCTGGGGTGCCCGCTACGCCGTGGTCAGCGACCCCGACGGCAACGGGGTCGGCATCATGAGCCCCGTCGACCCCGCACGACGCTACGAAGGCCCCTCCCCCACGTGAGCGCGCCGTCGGAAGAGGCGATCGACGTCGTCGTCGAGATCCCCACGGGGAGCCGCAACAAGTACGAGTACGACCACGAGCAGCACGTGATCCGGTTGGACCGCCGCCTCTTCACCGCCACCACCTACCCGGCGGACTACGGCTTCGTCCCCGACACCCTGGCCGGCGACGGTGACCCCCTCGACGCGCTCGTCCTGGTGACCGACCCCACCTTTCCGGGCTGCGTCGTGCGGGCGCGCATCCTCGGCATGTTCTCCATGAGCGACGAGAAGGGCGTGGACGCCAAGTTGATCTGCGTGCTGGAGCACGACCCCCAGTGGGACGGCGCCCACGACATCGGTGACGTCCCCGAGCACCTACGCAATGAGATCGCCCATTTCTTCAGCATCTACAAGGACCTCGAGCCCGAGAAGTCGGTCGAGGTCCAGGGCTTCGCCGACCGGTCCGACGCGCTGGCGGAGCTGGAGCTGTGCCAGATCGCCTACCGTGCGGTCGAGACCTAGGAGAGGGAGGGACGTCCATGCCGTTTCCACGTGAAGAGGTCCAGGCGACCGTGGAGCGCTACCACTCGTTGCGCGAGCGCATCGACGAGGGCCTCGAGCCCGACGCCTTCGGTGTGCTGGCCGACTTCTACACCGAGGACGCCGTGTACATCGACGGGGCCTGGGGCCGCATCGAGGGCCGCGAGGCGATCGCCCACTGGTTGGTGGACTCCATGCTGGGCATGGAGGACTGGAAGTTCCCCATTGAGTTCACTGCCATTGAGGGGAACGACGTCGTCGTGAAGTGGACCCAGATCATGCCGCGGACGAGGCCGGACGGGACGCCCTACCGGCAGTCGGGCTACTCGCGCCTGATCTACGCCGGCGACGGCAAGTTCTCCTACGAGGAGGACACCTACAACATGGCCCACGTGCTCGACGACATCT
Source organism: Acidimicrobiales bacterium (assembly GCA_036271495.1). Taxonomy (GTDB): domain Bacteria; phylum Actinomycetota; class Acidimicrobiia; order Acidimicrobiales; family RAAP-2; genus Bog-473. Next base: position 11,249 of record DATBAO010000110.1, on the reverse strand, counting down.
CGGACAGCGGCTGGACGCCGAACGGCTCCATGAACGTGCCGCCGGCCCACCCGGACCGGAACTTCGACGTCCCGCCGGGCGCCCTCGTCAACTAGGGCGTCCCTCCGGTCCCACCGGTGTTCCCGAAGCCGGGGAAGCCGCCTCCGCCGAAGGGGCTGGTGGTCCCGCCACCGGTCCCGCCGGTCGCACCGCCCGAGGATTGCTGCTGCTGCGCTTCGGCCTGGGTCCCGAGCGTGGCCGTCGTCGTCCGCTTGCTGTCCCCCACGTAGTACGTGATGGAGACGGACTGGCCCGCCTTGGCGTTCTGCACGACCTTCTGCAGGTCGTCCGAGGACGCAATGGCGGTGCCGTTGATGTTGACGATGACGTCGCCCTGCACCAGGCCGGCCTTGTCGGCCGGGGATCCTGAGACCACGCTCAGGATGACGGCACCCGAGGTGGGCGTGAAGCCGTACTGCTGGCGCAGCGCCGGCGTCAGCGTGGTGATGTCGACGCCGAGGTAGCCGCCGCCGTTGCCGGACTGGCCGCCCTTCTCGAGCTCGGTGATGAGCGCCTCGACCGATGCGGCCGGGATGGCGAAGCCGATGTTCTGCGACGACGTGCCGTCGCTCGACGTGCCCGCCACCGCGGTGTTCATGCCGATGACCTGGCCCGATGTGTCGATGAGCGGTCCGCCGGAGTTGCCCGGGTTGATGGCGGCGTCGGTCTGAATCATGTTCTGGAGCGTCTCGGTCTGCGTGCCTTCACCCCCGGCGGTCACGGAGCGCCCGAGGGCCGAGATGATGCCCTGGGTCACCGTGGGCGTCCCCGCCGCCAAGCCCAGCGCGTTGCCGATGGCCACCACGGCGTCGCCGACGACGGCCTTGCCCGAGTTCCCGAAGGTGACGGTGGGCAGGTTGCTGCCGTCGTTGATCTTCAGCAGCGCCACGTCCTTGGACTGGTCGTAGCCCACGAGCGTGGTGGGGAGCTCCTTGGTCTGGCCGTACTCGGTCACCGTGATCGTGCCCTTGTCGCCCCCCTCGCTGTAGAGCTCGATGACGTGGTTGTTGGTGAGGACCTCGCCACTCGAGGTGATGATCATCCCGGTGCCCTCGTCCTCGCTGCCGTTGGACTTCACGTCGATGGAGACCACCGAGTGGATCACCTTGTTCACCAATTGCGGGATGGTCACGTTGCCGCTGAGGACGGCCGCGCCGGGCGCGGCGCTGCTCTCGTGGATGGTCACGCTCGAGCCGCTGCCGTCGTCGTTGTTGTTGTTCGCCAACGCGGTGACGCCGGCACCGATGGCGCCGCCGATCAGCGCGGCCACGATCGCCACGGGCAGCCAGGCCCGGATTCTGCCCGGCGTGCTGCTGCCCGCGCCCGGCGGCGTGGCGCCGGGGTAGGTGGCGTCACCGGACGGGGGGTAGGAGAACGGGACGGGCATCGGCGTGACCGGGGTCGCCGGGCCGAGGTCGCCGGCGGCCGGTGGTGCGCCCCACGCGCCCGGTGGAGGGGGCGGCGGTGGGGTCGACCCCGCGCTGGGTGGCGCGAAGGCCGGTGGCCCGGGCTGGGTGGCGTCCGTGTTGTCGTCCGCCTGCACCGGCGATCCTGCGGCGGGCGTCGGGGCCTCTGCCCCGCTCCCCCAACCCGCTGTGCTCGGTGGGGGCGTTGCCGCCTCGCCGGGTGCCGTTGCCCCCGAGGGGTTCGTGGGCTCGGCGGCGGCCGCCGTCTCCTCGACGGGCGCCGCGTCGGCTGCTTCGGGTGTGCCGGCAGAGGGTTCCGACCCTGGCTGCTCGGTGTCGTCGCTCATGTGGATCCTCCTGAAGGGGGCGTGACACACCCGCACCGCTGCACGGTGGAGGGTGGTCCGTCCCGGTGGCTCCCGCAGTCCAGCGGACGTCCTGGGTCATGTTATGGGATCACGATCGGGCCTTGGCATCGGGGAGGGGTGTCAGGCGAGGTAGCGTGTCCGCCGCATGTCACGCCGCATAGACATTGAATTGACGAGCCAGACGGGCGACGGGTCTTGGACCTGGCGCGCTGCGGGCGCACGCCAGCCCAAGGGGACCGTCGAAGCGGCTCTCGTACCGCCCGGTGAGGCCGTCGGCGCCGTCCTGCGGGCCGACGTCGAGATCGGCCTCGAGGGCATCGAGGTCCTGTCGCTGACCTCGGCCAAGCCGGCCCGCTCCCCCGAGAACGTTGAAGGCCGGATCGAGGTCAAGGGCACGCCCAAGCGTGCACCCGACGTCTCGGTGATCCTGGCCCCGGGCTCGAACAAGCGCCGGCGTGATCGCGATGACGACGGCGAGCGTCGCGACCGGCGCCCCGGCGGCGGCGGCCCCCGTCGCGGCCCCGATGGGGACGCACGGCGTGACGAGCGTGGCGGTGGCAGTGAGCGTGGCGGCGGCAGTGGCGGCGGCGATCGACCGCCCCGCGGCGCCGGCGGACCACGCCGTCCCGGCAGCCGGCGTCCCGGCGAGGGCGATGGTCGTCCGGCGCGGGGCGAGCGCCCGGTCGCACCCACCTCCACCGTGCACCGCAACGCCATGCTGGCCGCCCTGCGGCCCGAGCAGATCCCCGTGGCCGAGCAGCTCCTGCGCGGCGGCCTGCAGGCGGTCCGCCAGGCCATCGAGGCGCAGAACACGTCCAACAAGGCGGCGGGCAAGCCGCCGGTCGCGTCCGAGGCGCTCCTGGGCATGGCCGACGAGCTGCTGCCCGCGGTGCGCCTGGCCGATTGGAAGGACCGGGCCTCGGTCGCGCAGACGACGGGCAAGGAGTACCGGCTGCGCGAGCTGCGGGCCGTCGTGGCGGCCTCGCGCACGGTGAACCTCGACGACGAGGGCCGCGCCATGGCGAAGGCGCTCCAGGAGTCACTCGATCAGCGCACGACGGCCCTGCGCGAGGAGTGGTTGGCGCGCATCACGAACGCCCTGAACGACGGGCGGGTGCAGCAGGCGGTCGAGGCGTCCATCCGGCCGCCCGAGCCCGGCACCCGCTGCCCCGCCGAGCTGGCCGTCCGGCTGGCTGCGGCCGCCGGTGAGGCCATGACGGCCGACCTGGCCCCCGAGGACTGGATGCGCCTGCTGGACGCCGTCGTGGCGTCGCCGGTGCGGCGCACCGTCAAGCCGGTCGGCATCCCCGACGACGAGGTGGCCAAGCAAGCGGCCCGCAATGCCGCCGGCGCGGTTCCCGCCCTGGCCAAGCTGCTGGGACTCCGTATCCCGCCGCCACCGCCACGCCGGGTCAACGCCGACCGGCGGTTCAGTCCAACCGGCGGCTGAGCGTGAGGAGGCGGGCCGTGAACCCGGACGCCTCCAAGCGCTGCTTCGTGGTCCGATCCCCCGGGAGGGCCAGGGCGTCCACGCCGGCGCAGCCCACGTCGGTGCACCAGGCCACCGCGGCGTCCATGAGCGCCGTGCCCACGCCAACGCCCCGGGCGCCGGCCTCCACGTAGCAGCACTCGATCAGGCCGTTGGTGAGCCCACGGGGCCCCGGAGCCGTCGTGGCGGCCAGCAGGCCGACCACCGCCCCTTCGTACTCCCCCGCCATCAGGAGGGCCGCCTCGCCGGGCTGGGACCAGCGGTCCAGGAGGGCGACCGTGGTGGCGTCCCCGACGAGGGCAGCGCCCCCTCGCATCGATTCGGCGGCCACCAGGGCCTGTGCGAGGAGCCGCGTGCAGGCTTGACGGTCCTCGGCGCGGGCTGGACGGGCCAGCTCCATGCGCCTACTCGCCCGACAGGCCGCTCGACTGCTCGTCGAGCAGCTGGCCGGCCCGGTTCAGAATTGTCCGACGGTTGCGGGTGGAGGCCTCGTAGCGCCGCACGGCCTCCAGCTCGTCGGGCCCCAGACTCTCCAGCCGCCGGACGACCTGGGAGGCGCTGAGCGTGTCGTAGTCGGCCAGCGCTGCCCCGACGATGGCCGCGGCGGCCGGATCGGGCGCCGGACGGTCCGGGCCCGGTGGCGGCGGCGCGGGCTCTGCCGTGCCGTTGGTCTCGTCCTCGGTCGACGGCGTGCCGTTGTGCAGCAGCCCGTCGAGGCGCGCCGTGAGCTCGCGCTGCTTCTGGTTCACCACGAAGCGGCCGACGAAGAGCGCGTTGCCCAGTTGCTGTTCCAGGCGACGGCGCCCTTCGGCCAGCAGCTCGGGGATCTCCTCGACTACCGACACCGCGACGCCGATCGGAGCAGCGAGGAAGAGATCGAAGGTGCGGCGCAACGGGCTGGCGTGGGACTGCCCGTCATCGGAGCCACCGTCCTCAGACACAGTCCCGGCAGAGCATCTTCTTCTGGTCTGCCAGTTGGCTGGGGTGTTTGACCAGGAAGCACGAACGGCACACGAACTCGTCGGGTTGCTTGGGCAGCACCCGCTCGTTGCCCTCGGTCTTGTCTTCTTGGTCCGTGGCTTCTTCGTCCTCGGGCTCGTCCTCGACGACCAGGCGCTCCTTGAGGATCACGTCCAGGCTGGCCTCGACGTCCTCGTCCTCGGGCTCCTCTTCCTCCTCCTCCTCGTCGCCGTCACCGGACTTCTCGACCACGGCGGCGGGCGACGGGGTCAGGATCTCGACGGCATCGGCGGTCTCGGCCTCTTCCTCGTCGTCTCCCTCGACGTCGGCGACGTCGTCGTCATCGTCTTCGAGCGCGTCGTCTTCGAGATCATCGACATCTTCGATGTCCACATCGATGTCATCTTCCTCGACGGCATCGCCATCTTCTGTTTCGGGGGCCTCTGCCACCACTTCTTCGGCCTTGGCCTTCTTCTTAGTCGGCATTGTGCCGCGGGAGCATAGACGGTTCGAAGGGGCGCTCAATCGCTATGAAGCAGATCCCCCGCCCACGTCCCGGATGGCGAAATCCGAGGCGAGGGGCGGGAGGGCCCTGGGGTCTTTGGCGCCATCTCGCACACCTGGTGGCCAGGCAAGCAACACGTTCTCTACTCGACCCCCAGGGCCAACCTCCGCCTCTCACAGCACATCCCCACCTGCAGCTGTGCAGCAGCGCTCTTGCGCATCTGCAGCGTCCTCAGGGGCGTCGGGGACTGCGCCGTACATTAGGCAAATCGGGGGTGGGGTCGTCAAGGAGTGAAAGGGCGCCGCCACCAGGGAGAACCGCGGTAGTTCCTGGTCAATGCGTTGCAGATTTTTCCGACCGGCGGCGCTCGGCCCGGCGCTCGGATTCGAGCCGCTCCAGGTCGGTCGCGCCGTGGTCGACGAAGGCCATCGATTCGGCCAGGGCACGGTGCCCGGCCACCTCGGCGATGGCCCGGTGCATCTGCTGCGCCACGCGCCGGTAGGCGGGGTGGCCCTGTGCTCCCGAGCGGAGCTCAATGAGGTGCATGGCCTCCCGCGCGTTGAACTGCATGACGTAGCGGATGCGGTGCGCCAGGGCGACGACGTACGACGCCTGTTCGGGGAAGTCGGGCACCAGGGAGCGGTAGAGCTCTTCGGCGCGGCCGATGGCCTCGTCGTAGCGGTCGCCGAGCCCGGCGTCGCCGACGAGCTCGGGCATGTCGTAGCCGAGCGAGATGCCGAGAGGTTGCCACTCCATGGTGAGCATCCGGTGCCGTTGCAGGTCGCGGAACGCGCCGTAATCGGTCACGAGCTCGAAGCGGTAGTCGGTGCGTTCGAAGGCGCGGCCGGGGCGATGCCGGCGATTGCGCCGGTCCCCGACGTACGCGGTGAGCAGCGCGACGCGGTCTTCGTGGCCCAGCCGGCGCACCAGGCGGGCCGCTTCCCGCTCGCTGCAGCCGAGGTGGGAGAAACAGGCGGCCACCAGGACCTTCTCTTCCCCGTCGGGGTCGTAGTCGAGCAGGGCGACCTCGGTCGTCTCCTCACGGCCGCCGCCCGGCGCGTCGGGCTGGCCGAGCTCGGGCCACAGGCGCGACACCAGGCGCGCCGTGCGATCACGTGTCGACGCCAGGTACTCGGACCATTCGCCGCCGCGCGCCGGCACGTCGACGCGTTGGAGGAACGAAGGGATGACCTTGCGCAACTCCTCCAGCATCATGTCGGCGTAGTGGCGGGCCTCGGGAAGCGGGTGGGCGCGCATGCGCAGCAGCAATTGCTCGTACGCCTGGCCCGTCCCGTAGATCCCGATGTTCGAGAGCGACGCCGCCGGCAGCAGGCCGCGCAGCGCGTCGAGGGACTTGGCCTTGGTGGCCTGGCGGTAGACGAAGTCGCTGTCGCCGGCCTGTTGCGGGAAGCGCTCGGCGACCCAGGCCTGCATCTGGGGCAGGAGCGCGCCGTACGTGTCGAACACGCGATCCATCTCGCCGACGAAGCGGGCGCCGTGTGCCGAGTCGAGGATCTCGGGCGGGCGGAAGTACCGGTACTGCCCGTTCTCGAGACGTTGGTTGTAGGCGATGTAGCGCGTCGACTGCTCCAGGTACGCCATGAGGCGACCCCACTCGAGCACCTTGGACAAGACGTTGGATGCCTGCTCGCACGCGAGGTGGACTCCTCCGAGTTGGGCCACCGAGTCGTCGCCGTATTCGACGAAGACCTTCTCGTAGAGTTGCTCCGCCCGCTCGAGCCCGACCGTGGCATCGACGGTGGCGTCGCCCGAGATGTCGAGCTCGCCGACGAACTCGTCGAGGAAGAGCCGGCGCAGGCTCTTGGGTGAGCGCGAGTACCGGGCGAAGAGTGCTCCCTTGACCACCTCGGGCAGGTTGACCAGGGCAAACACCGGCTGGTCCAGGTTGGTGACGTAGCGCCGCAACACGGCTTCCTCGTCGGCCGTGAACCGCTCTTCGGAGTACGGGAACATGCCCGGGTAACCATAGGACGAGGGTGACGCGACGGTGGCGGATGGGTTCAGACCCCCGGCAGACCCCCGGCGACGACCCCTCGGAGGAGGAGGTTGACAGCCTCACGGGCGGCCGAGGCCACCTCGGTGTCGACCGCCGAATGGGAGACCTGCTGGGCCAGATCGGCCACCGATTTCATCGTGCGCACGAAGTCGCCGGGGGCCAGCTCCCCGACGTCCCGGGCGGCGACGCCCAGGGCGGTCGCCAATGACGCTCCACGGGCCCAGGAGGTCACCGCGGTGGCCAGACCGGCGGCAGGCTGGCGGGTCCGGGGCACCTGGTGCAGCTCCTCGATGGCCCGTATGCGCTCGGCCAGGACGGTCAGGGCATCGGCGCGCCAGCTCAGCTCCGAACGGCGCTTGTCGCCCAGACGGTCCTGGAGCGGGCGGCGCTGCTTCTCCCGCCGGGGGCCCGCCTGGCCCGGGACGCGCCGGGCCCGCCGCGGCTCGAAGACGACGGCCGACAGGACGCCGGCCAGCACGGCCGGCTCGGCCCCGGCCAGGACCTCGGCCCCGAGTGCCTCCGCCAGGAGGAGATCGGCCTCGTGGTAGATGCGGGACAGCCGCCGTCCTGACGGCGTCACCGCCCACCCGTCCAGGTAGCCCATCCGTTCGAGCACGGCCACCCGATGGTCGAGCTGCTGCAGGAGGAGGTCGGGCGTGCGGGCCTGCCACTGTGCGAAGGATCGCTGCAGCACGGCGCTGGCGGTGTCGCGGTCGAAACGGCTGACGAGGTTGACGGCGAGGTTGTAGGTGGGCCGGAAGGCGGACCGCAGGTCGGGCGGAGGGGCCGAGGCCACGCGGGCCACCTCGGCGAACGTCGTCTCGTTGGACCAGGAGACGACGGCGTGCCCCTCCTCGTCGAGACCGCGGCGCCCGGCGCGCCCGGTCAGCTGCAGGTACTCACCCGACGTCAAGGTGGCCCGCCCGGCACCGCCGTACTTGGTGAAGCGCTCAATGACGACCGAGCGGGCCGGCATGTTGATCCCCAGCGACAGCGTCTCGGTGGCGAAGACGACCTTGAGCAGCCCGGCGGCGAAGCACTCCTCCACCGTCTCGCGGAACACCGGCACCAGCCCGGCATGGTGCGCCGCCACGCCGCGCTCGAGGCCTTCGAGCCACTCGTCGTACCCCAGCACGCGCAGGTCGTCGTCGTCGAGGGGCTCGACCCGGCGCTCCACGACCTGGCGGATGGCCGAGCGCTCCGCAGAGTCGGTCAGGCGGACGCCGTCGCGCACAACCTGCTGCACGGCGTCGTCGCAGGCGGCGCGGCTGAAGATGAAGACGATCGCCGGCAGCATCTCGAGGTCGCCCAGCTCCTCGACCATCTCGGTGCGCCGCGGCGCGCGGTAGGGCAGACGCGGGCCCCTCCCCCGCCCCTGCCAGTGGGGGGACCGTCCTCCCTGCAGCGCCCGGCGCACGGCCGCGTCGATGCGGAGGCCCTCACCACCGGGTTGCCCGTTGTGCTGCAGGAGCGCGCAGAGCATGGTCTGCTCGTCCTCGCGCCGGTGCACGGCGAAGTGATGGCGCAGGACGATGGGGCGCTGTCGTTCCACGATGATCGACGTGTCGCCGCGCACCGAGCGCAACCATCCGCCGAGCTCGTGGGCGTTGTTGACGGTGGCGGACAGGCAGACGAAGCGCACCTCTTCGGGGCAGAGGACGAGCACTTCCTCCCACACACCGCCCCGGTAGGGGTCCTGAATGAAGTGGACCTCGTCGAGCACCACCGTGTGCAGGCTCTCGAGGAGGTCCGACCCGGCGAGCAGCATGTTGCGCAGCACCTCGGTGGTCATGACGACGACCGGTGCCCGGGGGCGCAGCGTGGTGTCCCCCGTCAGCAGCCCGACGTGCTCCTCCCCGTAGGAGGCGACCAGTTCCGCGTATTTCTGGTTCGAGAGGGCCTTCAGTGGCGTCGTGTAGAAGGCCTTGCCGTGCGCGGCCAGCGCCCGGTGGACGGCGTAGGCCGCCACCAGCGTCTTGCCCGACCCGGTGGGGGCGGACACCAGCACCGAGTGCCCGGCGTCGAGGGCGTGGAAGGCCTCGTGCTGGAACTCGTCGAGGGCGAAGGGCAGGTCGGCCTCGAACTCCGCCGCCCCGGCCGCCCGCTGGACGGGCCACGGGAACGCGGTCAACGCCCGAGCAGCTTCCCGATGCCGATGGAGAGGAAGTAGAAGAAGATGAGCGGGCCGGCGAGGGCGAACATGGAGAAGGGATCCGAGCTCGGCGTGAAGACGGCGGCGACCACCACAATGATGATGACGGCCCAGCGCCAGGACTTGAGCAAGCGGGCCGGCGTGACGACGCGCGCCAGCTCGAGCGAGATCAGGACCACCGGGAATTCGAAGGTCAAGCCGAAGATCGTCATCATCAAGATGATGAGGCCGAGGTACGGGATGGGGTCGTAGATCGCCTGCAGGTTCGGGCCACCCACCGACTTCAGCCATCCCAGCGCGTGGGGCAATGTGATGTAGGCCGTCGCCGCGCCGAGGAGGAAGAGGACGAAGGCGCTCGCCACGAACGGGATGGCGTAACGACGCTCCCGGGCCTTGAGGCCGGGCGTCACGAAGCGCCAGATCTGGAACAGGATGATCGGCGAGGCCAGGACGAGCCCGCCGAACAGGGCGATCTTCACCCGGAGCGTCAGGCCGTCGAGCGGTGACGTCACGAACAGATTGCAGGATCCGTTGGCGGCGACGATCAGCGACGAGCTGTTCTTGGCCGTGTGGTGCATCGTCGATGCGTCCACGCTGCAGAGCGGGCGCAACAAGAAGTTGAGGATCGGCTCGTAGGCGAAGACCGCAATGGTGGCGGCGACCACAAAGGCGATGACGCAGATGATGACGCGGCGGCGGAGCTCGCCGAGGTGCTCCCCCAGCGTCATGTTGTCCGGGGACGGCCGGCTCTTTCGTTTGCCCGTGAAGGGGAGCGTCACCACGGTTCGGCCGTTCAGTTCAGGGTCGGGTCGCCGGGCACGATCACGCCGGACGGCTGGGAGGCCTGACGCGGCCGTTCGACGTGGATCGGCGGCGATGGCGCCGCCGCCGCTGCCGGGTCCTCTGTGGGCGCTGTCGGCGCGTCCGCGCTGGGGCCATGGTCCGCGTCCACGGGAGCCGATCCGTTTCCGTTGGTGGCACCGGCGTCGGCCGCGTCGGCCGAACCTGTGGCATCAGCGGCGTCGGCGGTGCCGTTCTGCCCGTTCAGGTTCGGGGGTTGGAAGGACCCGTCCGGCTCCTCGTCGGAATCGGGCGACATGTTCGACAGGTGGTTGAGCAAGGCGGAAGGAGAGCGGGCGAGCCGGGCGATCTCCGACGTCGGGGGAAGGTCGGGCATGGTGTTGCGCACCTCGGACTCCATCCGGTGCCGGAACTCGTTGAAGGAGCGCCACGCGCCGCCGAGCTGACGGGCCACCTGGGGCAGGCGGTCGGGGCCCAGGAGGATGATGGCCACCACGCCGATCACGAGGAGCTTGCCTGGGTCGAGATTCAACATGGGCCTTCACTCACTCTACGGTGCGGTTACAAGGACTGGATGAGCCGCTCGACCCGCTCGTCATGGGATTTGAAGGGGTCCTTGAGGAGCACGGTGCGTTGCGCCTGGTCGTTCAGCTTCAGGTGGACCCAGTCCACCGTGAAGTCCCGCCGGCGCTCCTTGGCCCGCTTCACGAAGGCCCCCCGCAGCCTGGCCCGGGTGGTCTCGGGAGGCTGGGTCATGGCCTCGGTGATGGCCTCGTCCGTGCACGTCCGGTCCATTTCGTCGCGCTTCTGCAACTTGTAGAACAGCCCCCGGCTCCGGTCGACGTCGTGGTACATCAGGTCGATCATCGCCACCTTGGGGTGCGACAGCGGCACGTCGTGACGCGCCCGCATCTGCTCGACCAGCCGGTACTTGGCCACCCAGTCGCACTCGCGGTACAAGGAGGTCGGGTCCGCCTCCAGGCCCTTCAGGCAGTGCTCCCACATGTCGAGCGCACGGTCCTCCTCCGGGGAGAGGCCGCGCCGGTCGCGGAACTTCAACGCCCGTTCGAGGTATTCCATCTGTATGTCGAGGGCCCGCATCTCACGGCCGTTGGCCAGGCGCACGCGGCGCTGGCAGGTGATGTCGTGGCTGATCTCCCGGATGGCCCGGATGGGGTTCTCCAGGGTCAGGTCGCGCAACACCGTCGAGGAGTCCTCCAGCATGGCCAGGAGGATCGACGTGGTGCCGACCTTCAAGAAGGTGGCGTACTCGCTCATGTTGGAGTCGCCCACGATCACGTGCAGCCGACGGAAGCGCTCTGCGTCGGCGTGGGGCTCGTCACGCGTGTTGATGATGGGCCGGCTGCGCGTGGTGGCCGAGGACACCCCTTCCCAGATGTGCTCGGCGCGCTGGCTCAAGCAGAACACGGCGCCCCGCGCCGTCTGCAGGACCTTGCCCGCCCCCGCGAAAATCTGGCGGGACACGAGGAACGGGATGAGCACCTCGGTGTA